>NZ_BAAAWH010000001.1:3183171-3501489 GCF_039534975.1 Microbacterium terregens | reverse complement strand
CAGCACGATGGCCTTGGCCTTGGCCTCGAGGTAACCCTCCGAATGCCGAGTGCGGCGAGGGCTTCGGGAATCACGTGCACCGCAGAGCCGAGTGTGACGTCGGCAGCACGGATCGGCGTTTCCTCGGGATCGTGGGCAAGACGCATGCCCTGCGTCCACATGGTCTCCTCGAGGAGGGCCACCGGGTTCTCGCCCTCCGGAGCCAGTCCACGGAACAGGACGATGCCGGGTGCGACCGAGGCCACGACGGCGGCGATCAGCGAGTTGCGGATCATGACGCGCCGGCCGAACCCGGACTCCTCGTTGGCGTCCGCGAATGCCTGGACGGCGGCGGCGCGCGTCGTGTCGCGTCCGCGTGTGGCGTGACGGGGTTCGATGAACTCCTTGTCCGACATGATCGCTTTCGACCAGTGGATCGCTCCGAGGCCGAGCGCGAGCAGGGCAAGACCGATGCCGAGGCCGATGAAGAGATTGTTGTTGCGGATGTCGACGATCCGCCCGCTCTCGATCGGAAAGAGCATGTAGGCGGCGATCGCCCAGATGCTCGCCGCGACCGACAGGTAGAACAGCGTGTAGACCGTGCGGACGGCGCGCTTCGACGCTGCGGGGTCCTTGTCGGTCATCCTCTCGCGGTGAGGCGGGAGCACAGGGAGCTGCACCGGGTCGGAAACCGCGACGGCGAGCCCGGGCGAGGGCTTCCAGGAAGCCCTTTCATGCTCGAGCGGGTCGTCATCGTGTGCCATGGTGATCCTCGTTCGTACGGTGTTCGAAATCGGTCAGTTGGACTTCGCCGTGATCCACACGGTGATGGCGATCAGACCGCCGATGCCGAAGATCCAGATGAACAGGCCTTCGGAAACGGGTCCGAGGGAGCCGAGCGTGAATCCGCCGGGCGACTCGTTCTCCTGCATGAACAGGAGTGAGGAGATGATGTCGCGCTTGTCTTCGGCCGTCAGGTTCACGTCGTTGAAGACGGGCATGTTCTGCGGTCCGGTGACCATCGCGGCGTACATGTGCAGAGCGCTGGTCTGACCCAGCGCGGGGGCGTACTTGCCCTCCGTGAGGGCACCGCCGGCGGCGGCGACGTTGTGGCACATTGCGCAGTTGATGCGGAACAGCTCGGCTCCGCGCGCGACATCCCCCTCGCCGTCGAGCACTTCCTCAGTGGGGAAGGTCGGGCCGGGAGCGGTCGACTGCACGTAGGCGGCCATCGCGAGGACCTGCTCGTGCGTGAACTGCACGGGCTTCTGCGGAGCCTGAGGCGCCTGTGCCTGCAACGGCATACGTCCGGTGGCGACCTGGAATTCGACGGACAGCTCGCCCACTCCGAACAGGGATGGACCGTTGGTGGAGCCCTGCAGGTCGAGACCGTGGCAGGTTGCACAGTTCGCCTGGAAGAGCTTCTTTCCGTCTTCGACGGTCAGCGCCGATGAGACGGCGGTGTCGGCGTTCGCTGCCATTGCAGCGGAAGCACCGGCGTAAACGCCGCCTGTGATCAGGAGGCCGATGCCGATGAGGGCTGCCGCCGCCCAGGGACTGCGACGGCCGTTCGAGCGGCGCTTGGACTCACGTGCCATTTCGGAAAAGCTCCGCTCTATTTCAGGAAGTAGATGACGAGGAAGAGGGCGATCCAGACGACGTCGACGAAGTGCCAGTAGTACGACACCACGATCGAGGTGGTCATCTCCTTGCGCCCGAAGTTCTTGACGGCATACGCCCGGCCGATCACGAGGAGGAACGCGAGCAGACCACCCGTGACGTGCAGCGCGTGGAAGCCCGTTGTGAGGTAGAACGCGGAGGCGTAGGAGTCGGAAGAGATCGGCATCCCCTCAGCGACCAGCTGCGCGTACTCCCACACCTGGCCGGAGACGAAGATCGCTCCGAGAGCGAAGGTCAGCCAGAACCACTCGACCATTCCCCAGCCGAGCCATCCGCGCTTCTTGGTCGAGTAGGGCTGGAAGCGCTCGGCGGCGAAGACGCCCATCTGGCACGTGACCGAAGACAGCACGAGGATGATCGTGTTGACGGTCGCATAGGGGACGTTCAGCAGCTCGGTTCGTTCCGCCCACAGCTCGGGAGACGTGCTGCGCAGAGTGAAGTAGATCGCGAAGAGCCCCGCGAAGAACATCACCTCGCTGCCGAGCCAGACGATCGTGCCAACAGCGACCGGGTCGGGACGCTTGACCGAGCGCATGGCCTGAGAGTAGGTCGCTGTCGTGGTTGTCACCCCTTCATTATGGCCGATTCCGGCGCGGTATTTTCCATCCCGGCGGGCGAATCGGGCCCGCTCCGACTTCGTGCCACTCCAGAGACCGCCGAGAGTCCGCCGGGAATGTCGCCAGAGGACGCCGAGAGGCCAGGTTGCTGCAGCGCGGTCCGGCCGGCAATCGCCCGGCGTGTCGCGCGGCTAGGCTCTTGGCTCATGGCGGAGTTGTACACCTGGCCCGGAATTCTCACCACGCTGGTTGACGGGCGCGACCTCAGCGTCTCCGAGTCGACGTGGGCGATGCGGCAGATCATGACCGGTTCGGCGACCCCTTCGCAGCTGTCCGGATTCCTCGTGGCACTGCGCGTCAAGGGTGAGACGGTCGACGAGATCGTCGGGTTCCGGGACGCGATCCTCGAGGCGGCGCTGCCGCTGCCGGTGGATGCGAACGTCCTGGACATCGTCGGCACCGGCGGCGACAGATTCGGCACCGTCAACATCTCGACCATGGCCGCTGTCGTCGCCGCGGCATCCGGTATTCCCGTGGTCAAGCACGGCAACCGGGCGGCGAGTTCGGCGTCGGGTTCGTCCGACGTGCTCGCGGCGCTGGGACTGGACCTGACCATCACGCCCGAGCAAGTCGCTGAGACCCTGTCCCGCGCGGGGATCACGTTCGCGTTCGCCTCCGCGTTCCACCCGGGCTTCCGCCACGCCGGCGCCACCCGCCTCGAGTTGGGTGTGCCGACCGTCTTCAACTTCCTCGGGCCCCTGTGCAACCCCGCGCGTGCCGAGGCCAACGCGGTCGGCGTCGCGCAGCTGGACCGCGTGCCGTTGATCACAGGTGTCTTCCGGACCCGCGGCGCGACGGCGCTGGTGTTCCGCGGCGACGACGGGTTGGACGAGCTGACCACGACCGGCCACAGCAGACTGTGGGAGGTGAGCCGGGGCGACATCCATGAGCACGACCTGGATCCGCGCGATCTGGGCATCCCGGTTGCCGATATCAACGACCTGCTCGGGGGCGATCCGGCGCACAACGCGCAGGTGGTGCACCGCGTCTTCGCGGGCGACCAGGGCCCGGTGCGGGACATCGTGCTGCTCAATGCTGCGGCCGGCATCGTCGCGTTCGAGCTCTTCCAGGACGCGACACAGGTTCAGCGGCCGATTCTGGAGCGCCTCGCCGCGGCGAAGGACGTCGCCGCCGAGGCGATCGACAGCGGCGCGGCAGCCCAGAAGCTGCAGACCTGGGTCGAGGCCACCCGCTCGTACGCGGACTGAGGATCTGATGTCGATCGGCTGACACCGACACTTACCTCGTTGCGCCGGGCGCGGCTAGCGTGAAGACACACGCACCACCGAATGCAGGAGGATGCCATGACCGACGCCCCGATCACCGCCGCCGACACGGCGGCCGCCGTGGAACCGCCCGCCCGCAGCCTCAGGCTCGTCAAGGTCGCCGGCATCCTCGGCATCCTGGGCGGGATCGCGCTGATCCTGGTCGGGGTCGTCATCTGGATCGCGGTGTCGATGCAGCTGCAGGCCGAGAGCATCACGATCCCCGACGACGCGATGGCGTTCCAGGGCCAGACGGTCGCCGGTCCCTTCACGGCGTATGTGCAAGCCGACATCATCCAGCACCATGCCCTGGAAGCTTCCGGCGGCAAGACCTACGCCGAACTCGCGCAGGACGATCCGGTGCGCCAGACCATGATGACCGCATCGTTCTTGCGGGCGTCACTGTTCACTTCCGTCGTCTCGTTCGGTGTCGCCGCATTCGCGATCGGCGTCGGCATCCTGTCGATCCTGTTCGGCTGGGCCATCCACCGGCTCGCGAGCGCCCCCGTCGTGATCAAGCGGTCGACTCTCGCCGAGGCGTGACCACGCCCTCTCGAAGATGCACCCCTCCGACGCGCTGAACGAGATCGCGACTCTGCTGGAGCGCGAGCGGTCGTCTCGGTACAAATCCAAGGCCTTCCGCACGGCCGCTGACGCGATCGCCGGACTCAGCGACGAAGACCTGCGGGATGCTGCCGCCCTGCGTCGCCGCAAGGGGATCGGCGAGTCCACGTTCGCGGTCATCTCCGAGGCGCTCGAGGGGCGCGTGCCCGGCTACCTGGTGGACCTGCGCGAGCGGGCGGGAGTGCAGCGGAGCTCGACGCTGCGCGGGATGCTGCGCGGCGACCTGCACAGCCACAGCGACTGGTCGGACGGCCTGACGTCGATCGATCTCATGGTGGAGGCTGCTCGGACCCTGGGGCATGAATACCTGGCGCTGACGGACCATTCACCGCGGCTTCGGGTGGCGAACGGCCTGTCACCGGAACGACTTCGTGCGCAACTGGACATCGTCAAAGGCATGAGCGGCGACGGCTTCACCCTGCTGTCCGGCATCGAGGTCGACATCCTCGAGGCGGGCGGGCTCGACCAGGAGCCGGATCTGCTGGATGAACTGGACGTCGTGGTGGCATCCGCCCACTCGAAGCTGCGCATGGATCGCGGACCGATGACCCGGCGGCTGGTGGCCGCCGTGTCCGACCCACGGGTCGACGTGTTGGGGCACGTCACCGGGCGGCTCGTGGAGGGCTCCCGCGGCACGCGTCCCCCCTCGAGCATCGACGCGCGAGCCGTGTTCGAGGCGTGCGCGGCGAACGGTGTCGCTGTGGAGATCAACTCCCGCCCCGAGCGACAGGATCCGCCTGACGAGATGATCGCGATCGCGCTCGAGCTCGGATGCCTCTTCTCGATCGATTCCGACGCGCATGCGCCCGGCCAGCTGTCGCTGCTCGACTACGGCGCGGAACGCGCGGAAAGGGCCGGGGTGCCGCCCGAGCGCGTCGTGACCACGTGGTCCCTGGAGCGGCTCCGGGAGTGGACATCGCGCCGGCACTGACCGGGGCGCCGGGAAGGTACACCGTCGAGCGGTGACGTTCCTGCAGACCCGTCCGCGGGAACCCGCGTGAGGGCGGGCGTGCCGCCGCGCGCAGGTCGCGGCATCCCCTGGTTCGTCGTGGCGGGCCTGCTCGTCGCTGCCCTGAGCATGCGTGGTCCGATCGTGGCGCCCACGCCGGTGCTGCGCGACATCGAGGCGGACTTCGGCATCGGCTCGGCCACCGCCGGGCTGCTGACGACCGCACCGGTGCTCATGTTCGCGCTGCTCACTCCGCTGGCCGCGCTGGTGATCCGCAGATCGGGGGCTGAGCTCGCGCTGATGCTCTCGCTGAGCGGCGTGCTGCTCGGGACGGTGATCCGGGCACTGCCTGGATTCGGCTGGATGCTGGCCGGCATGTTCGTGATCGGTGCGGCGGTGACGATCGGAAACATCGTGATCCCGGTGATCATCCGCCGCGACGTGCCCTCCGCGCACGTCGGCATCATCACCGCGGCGTACGTGGCGATGCTCAACGCCGGTTCGCTGGTGACCTCGTTGCTGACCGCTCCGCTCGCTTCGCTCATCGGCTGGCCGGCGTCGCTGCTGGCGTGGTCGCTGCTCACGGTGGCCGGGATCCTGCTGTGGGCCGCTCACCTGTCCCGCACCCGTCGTCCCGGCGGAGGCTGGGCGGACCGGTACTCGGGACCGGAGCCGAGATCCGAGGGTGGGAGATCAGCGGTTCGCGACATCGATCCCACCACCCTCACCGGTCCGCTGCCGGTCGCCGCGCGCGGTCGGCAGGAGCGCACGATCCTGCGGCGCCCGGTCACCTGGCTGCTGCTGTCGGCATTCGCAGCGCAGACCACGATCTACTACTCGCTCTCGACGTGGCTGCCGACGCTCACGGCGGACGAACTGGGACTGGACCCGGCAGCGGCGGGCGCTCTCGCATCGCTGTTCCAGGGCGCGGCCATCGCGGGCGCATTCGTGGTTCCCCTGCTCGCGCGGTTCACTCCCGCGATCGTGCCGACCCTGACCATCTGCGCATCGTGGCTGATCCTGACGGTGGGGATGCTGTTGGCGCCGCAGCTCACGTGGCTCTGGCTCGTGGTCGGGGCCGTTGCCCACGCCGGCGGTTTCGTCGTCATCTTCACCGCCCTCGTGACCGTCGCGCGGAACGACCGCGAAGCTGCGGGCATGTCCGCCCTCGTCCAGGGGGGCGGGTACGCGTTCGGCGCCCTCGGCGCGCCGGTGGTGGGCGCGCTGCACGAATGGACCGGGGATGGAGCGCTGCGCTGGCCCTGCTGGTCGTGCTCGCGGTCTTCTACTGCGTCGCGCTTCTCGCAGCGGTCGCGCGTCACGTTCCGGCCGGGGCTGAGCAACGGCGACGCGCCGGCCCAGGGCGGGCGGCGCGTCGCGTTCGGAGTCAGCGTCCTCAGGACGGCGGTGCCGCGTTCGCGCGCAGGACCTCGAGCCTCGCGCGATACTCGACCTCGTCGATGTCGCCCTTGGCGTAGCGCTCGGCCAGGGTGACCTCGGCCTGCCTCAGGGGGCTCAGTCGCCCGTGCGGTCCGTAGCCGTTCTCCCTTGCCGCGCGCCGCCAGCGGCGGCCGAAGAGCGCGAAGAGCAGGGCGAACACCAGGATCCAGAACAGCGGAATCAGCAGGAACCACCAGCCGAACCCCGGACCCCACCCGACGAAATGACGGTCGGCGGTGGAGGCGACTGCGGTGAGGGCATTGACAGCGGCGAGCGTGGTGGACATGGGCTTCCTCTCGGTCGGGATCGCGGTCTTCCCTGCCGGCGGAGGGCCGCGATCGCATGCGTCAAGCCAACCGAGGGCGCAGCATCCGCGAATCTGTCCGGGAAGGCATTGCGGATGCTTCCGCCGGAGTACGCGGAGGGTGGAGGCTACTGCCAGCCGGGCGCGACGAGGCCGGATTCGTATGCGGTGACGACGAGTTGCACGCGGTCCCGGGCGCCAGCTTCTGCATGATCCGCGAGACATGCGTCTTCGCGGTGAGCGGCGAGAGGAACAGCCGCTGTGCGATCTCGTCGTTGGTGAGGCCCTGGCCGACCAGGCGCAGCACTTCGGTCTCGCGCTCGGTCAGGGTCGCCAGGCGCGTGGGATCCGCCGCATCCCGCATCCCCAGTGCGGCGCGCTCGAGCAGGCGTCGTGTCACGCCCGGCGAGAGGAGGGGCGTCGCCGCCGGCGACCACACGCACGGCGCGGATGAGGTCGACAGGCTCGGTGTCCTTCACCAGGAAGCCGCTCGCGCCGGCGCGGATGGCCCGGGCGACGTACTCGTCCAGCTCGAACGTCGTGACGATCACGACGCGGACGCCGGCCAGGGTGGCGTCGGCCGCGATCTGCTCGGTCGTCCAGAGGCCGTCGCCGTCCGGCATCCGGATGTCCAGAAGCGCGACGTCGCGGGGTTTCGCGGCTTCGCCGCAGCAGGGCCTCACCACCGGACGCCTCGACGACGACCTCGATGTCGGGCTCCGAGAGTCCAGCAGGGCACGGAATCCGGCGCGCACGAGCTGATGGTCATCGGCCAGCGCGACCCGGATCACGACGCACCCGCCACGGGAGCCGTGCGGTCACCACGGTGCCGGCGCGCGTGGCCGGGGTGATCGTGTGAGCGCGCCGCCGGCGAGCTCTGCACACGCTCGCGCATACCTCGGATGCCGGCACCCTCGGTCGCGGCCGAATCAGGGCCGGTGCCGTCGTCCTCGACGGTGAGAACGAGCTGGTCGGCGCCCGGGGACTGGAGTCTCTCGAGGGTGATCGTGGCGGTGGAGCCGCCCGAGTGACGGACGACGTTCGTGAGTGCCTCTCTTCACGGAGGCCGCGCTGGCCAGGTGCCCGAAGCGCGCAACCAGCACTGGCGGTCGGTCCGCAACGTCGGCGAGGCGCTCGCCGACGTCGTGGAGGGTCGTTCAGACGCCGCGATGATCGCGATCGAGAACTCCGTCGACGGCGGTGTCTCGACCGCCCAGGACGCGCTCGCGACGATGCCCGGTCTGCGGATCGTGGGGAGTACCTCGTCCCGGTCGACTTCGTCCTCGTCGCCCGGCCGGGGACCACGCTCGAGCAGGTCTCGCTCATCGCGGCGCACCCGTCGCGTATGCGCAGTGCCTGCAGTGGCTGACCCGCACGCTTCCCGCGCACGCGCACGTCCCGGCATCCAGCAATGTCGCAGCGCCATGGGCCTGCTCGACGGGACCAGCGATGCGGATGCCGCGATCGCGCCCCCCGGGATCCTCGAGCATCACGAGCTGACCCTGCTCGCCGAGAACCTCGGCGACAACCCGAACGCCGTCACGCGGTTCGTGCTGGTGGCCCGCACCGTCGCGCCGCCGGCGCCCACCGGCGCCGACAAGACGTCGCTCATCGCAGAACTGCCCGATGACCACCCCGGTGCGCTGCTGGAGATGCTGGAGCAGTTCGCGACGCGGGGCATCAACCTCTCGCTGCTCGCGTCCCGCCCGATCGGCGATGCCCTCGGCCGCTACCGGTTCGTCATCGACGCCGATGGCCACATCGAGGACGAGCGCATGGCCGACGCGCTGCTGGGTCTGCGCCGCTTCAGCCCGAAGGTCGTCTTCCTCGGGTCCTACCCCCGCGCGGACCGCGCGATCGTGCGCTATCCCGAGCGGTACTCCGACGACGTCTTCGTCGAGGCGCGCGACTGGCTGCGCGGGCTGCTGAGCGGCGAGCCCGAGGCCTAGTCCCGCCCGGTCGGCCGAGGGTGGTCGGTCCAGTGCGGTCGGTCGCTTCGGCCGTTGCCTCGTGAGGGGATGCGCGAAGCTGAGGATTGGATCGGGCGCTTCGGTCCTCAGGACTGACCATCTCCTCCGGTGCGCACGCCCGGACCGCACGTACCGTCCACGTGCTCCGGTGCGCACGCCCGGACCGCACGCACCGTCCACTTGCTTCGGTGCGCACGCCCGGACCGCACGTACCGTCCACTTGCTTCGGTGCGCACGCCCGGACCGCACGTACCGTCCACTTGCTTCGGTGCGCACGCCCGGACCGCACGCGAGGTCCACGTGCTCCGGTGCGCACGCCCGGACCGCACGCGAGGTCCACTTGCTTCGGTGCGCACGCCCGGACCGCACGCACCGTCTACCCGCTTCGGGGAGTTCACCGGTCCGAGCTCCCCGCTCAGGCCGCGAGCAGCTCCAGCGTCTGCGCCCGGCCGGTCGCGGCATCCATCGGCTCGCCGTCGAAGGCGCCGCCGACCGGCGAGATCATGACCTCGTCCACGCCGTACTTGGCGGCGAACTCCGCGACCTGGGCTCGCACGTCCGCGCCGGTGCCGACGAGCCAGCGGCGGCGTGCGGCGGCCATGATCGACTCTGCCTGCGCGTCCGCCTCGGTGGCGAGGGCGGCGCGCGCCTCCTCGACGGTCTCGAGCGCGGTCAGCGGCTTGCCGGTGCGCAGCCGCGCCATCATGCGCAGCTGCGGCAGTGCGCGGGCTTCGGCCTCCTCGGCATCCGTCGCCGCTACGGCGTTGATCGTCAGGAACGTCCGCGGCTCGGGGTGCGCCTCGGTGGACTGGTAGCCGGTGCGGTACAGATCGAGCGCGCGCTCCAGGCCCTCGCCCGAGAAGTGGTTCGCGAACACGTACGGCAGACCGAGGGATGCCGCCAGCTGCGCCGAGTAGTCACTCGAGCCGAGCAGCCACACGTCGGGGGCGCCCTCGGCCTGGGGTGTCGCGTGGATGCCGTACTCGCCGCCGCTCGAGAACCGCACGGTCGCCCCGTCGGGTGAGACGAGCGAAATGATGTCGCGGATGTGATCGGGGAAGCGTTCGACGTCCGACGTCGTGCCCGACATCCGCAGAAGCTGCGTGATCACGGGGTCGCTGCCCGGCGCCCGGCCGATACCGAGGTCGATGCGGCCCGGCGCGAGCGCCTCGAGCGCGGCGAACTGCTCGGCCACCACGAGCGGCGAGTGGTTCGGCAGCATCACACCGCCGGACCCGACGCGGATGCGGCTGCTGCGCGCCGCGGCGGCGGCGATCAGGACAGGGGGGGTGGTCGAGGCGACCGCGGGCATGTTGTGGTGTTCCGCGAACCAGTAGCGACGGTAACCGAGGTCATCGGCGCGCGCGACGAGGTGCAGCGACGCCGCCACCGCCTGAGCGCTGGTCTGCCCGGTGCGCACGGGCACGAGGTCGAGAACGGACAGGGCGGGTGCAGGTGGGGTGCTCATCCCCAGATGCAACCCGCTCGGCCGGTCGCGGCATTCCCGACGGGCGTCGCGTGTTCACAGGCCGCGCCGTTCCGGGGCTAGGTGGCCTTGACGACGAGTCCCTGCTTGTCCGTCGCCGCTCCCGCGATCGTGAGGATGATGTCGATCAGCCACCAGATGCCGAATCCGCCGAGCGTGACCAGCTTCAGGATGCCGGTGCCCACCTTGCCGAGGTAGAACCGGTCGATGCCGAGCTCGCCGAGGAAGATCGACAGCAGCAGGGTGGCGACCCACGACTTGGGGCTGAGCCCCCGCTGCGGAGCCGCACCGTACTGCGGTGCCGATGCACCATACTGCGGGGACCCGCCGCCGTACTGAGGTGCTGCGCCGTACTGCGGGGCTGGGGCACCGGGCGCCGGCTGGTACTGCGGTGGCTGCTGCTGGTACTGCGGCGGCTGCTGGGGCTGCGGCTGCGCGGGCTGGGTCGGTTCGGACATCGGGTTCCTGTCGGTTCGAGGGCAGTTCCCTCGAGCGTAGAGGTCCGGTTGTCCGCGCACCCGGTGGCCAACCCCCGGATGCGCCGCGGGCTGGCCCGCACGACCCCGCCGGTGACTGAGCGAAGCCCCCCCGTGTTCACTTGCGCTGTTTGTACGCCGCAGAGCGCCTTTCGCGTACAAACAGGACAAGTGAACGAGAGTGAGGGAGCAGGAGTCGGCGCACCGGCCCTCAGGGGCGTGACGTGCGGCGCATCCGCTCGTACGCCGCAAGCGCGTCCTTTCGCGACTGCGCGAGGTCCACGATCGGCGGGGGCGCGAGATCCGCGGCATCCGGCCCGTACTCCGGCGCCCACTGTCGGATGTACTCGGAGTGCGGGTCGAACTTCTTCGCCTGCAGCTCGGGGTTGAACACACGGAAGTACGGGGCGGCGTCGGCGCCCGACCCGGCCACCCACTGCCAGTTGAACGGGTTGCTCGCGCCGTCGGCATCCACCAGCGTGTCCCAGAACCACTCCTCGCCCCGTCGCCAGTCGATGAGCAGGTTCTTCACGAGGAAGGATGCCGTCACCATCCGGATGCGGTTGTGCATCACCCCCGTTCGCCAGAGTTCGCGCATGCCGGCATCCACGAGCGGGACGCCGGTGCGGCCCTGCTGCCATGCGCGCAGCTGCGCCGGACGCAGCCGGGGCCAGGGGAACGCGTCGAACTCGGGGCGGAGGTTCTTCGTCGCCAGATCCGGGTGGTGATACAGGACATGGGACGCGAACTCCCGCCACCCGAGTTCGGAGAGGAACCGCCCTGCCGGGTGACCTGACTCGATCGTCTCGTGCCACACCGTGTGCGGGCTCAGTTCGCCCCAGCGCAGCCGAGGGGAGAGCCCCGAGGTCGCGCCCGCCGACGGCTCGTCCCGCGAACGGTCGTACTCGGCGAGGTCCTCGGCGAGGAACTCCCGCAGCCGAGCGCGCGCGGCGGGTTCGCCGGGTTCCCACGTCTCGCGCAGGCCCCCTGCCCAGTCCGGATCCGTCGGCAGCAACGCCCAGTCGTCGAGGTCGTCGCTCGTGGGCTCCGACTGCGGGCCCGGGATCTCGCGCGGCTCGGGAAGCGGCGCCCGCGGCGCCGGCATCGACTGGCACGCCCGCCAGAACGGCGTGAAGACCGAGTACGGCGTGCCGGCGCCCGTCTGCACGGTCCACGGTTCGAACAGCAGCGAGGCGCCGAACGACGCGACCGTCACGCCGCTGCCGCGCAGCGCGGACTTCAGCGCGGCATCCACCTCCCGCTCCGCCCCGCCGTATCGACGGCTCCAGAAGACCGCGTCGGCGCCGGCATCCTTCACCACCTCTTCGACGACGGATGCCGCTCGCCCGCGCCGCAGCACGAGCGTCGAGCCGCGCTCGGTGAGGCGCGCGGACAGCGAGCGCAGACTGCCGTCGAGCCACCACTTCGCCGCGCCGCCGAGCGGGCGGATGCCGTCGGACTGCTCATCGAGCACGTACAGGCCGATCACCGGCTCACCGCGGTCGATCGCGGCCCGCAGCGCCGGGTTGTCCGCAAGGCGCAGGTCATCGCGGAACCACACGATCGACGGCTGGCGCATTGTCGGATGCTACCCGCGCCCGGCGCGAGCGGACCGAGTGGTTGACACGGAGGCTGCTGCGCACCCGCCCGCGCCGTCCCTCTCTCCGTGTCCCACTTATGCATGCGACACGCCGCGGCGCGCATGCATAAGTGGGACACCGAACAAGAAGAACAGAAGCTGCGGCATTCCGCGCCTCAGAGGCTCGAGGTGTCGTGCCCCTTCGGGACGACGGTGAGCAGCCCGCCCTCCACGACGCGGCAGCGCATGCGCACGGCTTCGCCGAACTCGTCGCCGTCCAGCTGCACCGGCTGCGCCGGAGTGGTCGCCAGATCCAGGCCCTTTCCGCGTGCATAGAGGACGGAGTTGTCCTTCGTGCGCAGGGACAGGACGCGGCGCCCGGCGCGGAAGCGGCGGAGGAAGCTGTTGTCCCATGCGACGCGGCGCCACACCAGCAGCCACCCGAGGGTGTTCTTGGGCTGGAAGATCGCGACGTCCAGGTCGCCGTCCGACACGGATGCGTCGGGGATGAGTTCCAGACCGGCCGGAAGCGAGCCGCAATTGGCGACGAGGACACTCTGCACGCGCGCCGAGTGGAGGCGCCGGCCGGGCACCTGATAGACGACGCGGAAGGCCTTCGCGCCCGCGAGCGACCGCGCCGCGCCGTCGACATAGGCGATCCAGCCCACTCGCCTCTTGAGGGTCCCGTTGGTGTTCGCGATCATCGCGGCATCCAGGCCCATGCCGCCCATCACCACGAACGCCCGCTCTTCGCTCTCGCCGTCTTCGCGCCGGATGGCGGCGAATCCCACATCGACCGCCAGCGTGTCCCCGTCGAACGTCGCGCGCACCATCGCCTCGGGGTCGGTCAGCGGCAGCAGCAGGTTGCGGGCGAGCAGATTGCCGGTGCCGCTCGGAACGATCGTCAGAGGCACCCCGCTCTCGCTCATCGCCTCGGCGACGGCGCGAACGGTGCCATCGCCTCCGGCGACCAGCACCGCATCCGCTCCCGCCTTCAGTGCCTGACGGGCCACGTCATCGCCGAGGTCATCGACCGTCGTCTCGTAGAAGAGGGGTTCGCTCCACCCTGCCTTCGCCGAGAGGCGCTGGACCATGGCGCGTAGGGCGGCGGCATCCACCTTGATCGGGTTGTAGATCAGGGCAGCCTTCGGACTCGGCTTCTCGGCGCCGCCGGCCAGGGGCTCGGTTCTGCCCTCGGCGTCGACCCGCCGGGCCTCGCCGCCCTCGCCGTCCGTGGTGTCCGGGGCGACGTCCTCGGGCTCGCGGATCACCTCGTCCGGCTGGGCCGCGTCCACGGGATCGATCGCGTCGGCGTCGGTGCCGGCGGGCGCATCCGCGGCCCGGGCAGGCATGCCGGACGCGTCCCCTGCGGTCACCATGGCTCCACACTAGGGCCGGCCGGTCGCGCGATGCCGCTGAGTACACTTGTCGGGTGATCGATCCTGTCTTCCTCCGCGAAAATCCCGAGCTGGTCAAGCGCTCGCAGGAGGCCCGGGGGGAGTCCCCGGCCACCGTCGACGAGGCCGTCGCCGCCGACCGCGCGCGTCGCGCCGCGATCACCGCCTTCGAAGAGCTGCGCGCCGCCCAGAACGCGCACGGCAAACGCGTCGCTCAGGCGCCGAAGGACGAGAAGGCAGCGCTCGTGTCGGCCGCCAAAGAGCTGAGCGAGCAGGTCAAGGCTGCGCAGCATGCGGTGACCGCCGCCGAGGAGGCCGCCGACGCCGCTCTCGCCACGCTGGAGAACATCGTGATCGAGGGCGTCCCTGCCGGGGGCGAGGACAACTTCGTCACGCTCCGCACCTCCGGGGAGCCCCCGGTCTTCGACTTCGAGCCCCGCGACCACCTGGAGCTCGGCGAGCTCCTCGCCGCGATCGACATGGAGCGCGGCACCAAGGTGTCCGGCAGCCGTTTCTACTTCCTCACCGGCATCGGCGCGCGGCTCGAGATCGCCATCATGATGCTCGGGCTCGACCGGGCGCTCGCCGCCGGTTTCATCCCGCTCATCCCGCCGACCATGGTGCGGCCGGAGGTCATGCGCGGCACCGGATTCCTCGGGCAGCACTCCGACGAGGTCTACCACCTCGAAGAGGACGACCTCTATCTCGTGGGCACCAGCGAGGTTCCGCTCGCCGGGTACCACATGGACGAGATCCTGGACCTGGGCAAGGGCCCGAAGCGCTACGCCGGCTGGTCCACCTGCTACCGGCGCGAAGCCGGCTCGTACGGCAAGGACACCCGCGGCATCATCCGCGTGCACCAGTTCAACAAGCTCGAGATGTTCGTCTACACGACACCGGAGGATGCCGAGACCGAGCACCTGCGCCTCGTTGCGATGCAGGAGCAGATGCTGCAGGACCTCGGACTGGCCTACCGGGTCATCGATGTGGCGGCCGGCGACCTCGGCTCCAGTGCCGCGCGCAAGTACGACGTCGAGGCATGGGTTCCGACCCAGGGCGCGTACCGGGAGCTCACCAGCACCAGCAACTGCACAACGTTCCAGGCGCGGCGGCTCGACATCCGCTACCGCCCGCCCGTCGAAGGCGGCGGTGCCGGCAAGACCCAGCACGTCGCGACCCTGAACGGCACCCTGGCGACCACGCGCTGGATCGTCGCACTGCTCGAGACGCACCAGCGGGCGGACGGGTCCGTTCTGGTGCCCGAGGTGCTGCGGCCCTACCTCGGGGGCCTCGAGATCCTGGAGCCGGTCGCGTGACGACGCGGAACGCGTGTCGCGCGTGTCAGCGCGCCGATCGCCCGGAGGGGACGATCGGATGAGCGAAGCGCACCTGCCGCCCACGGGCAGCGTCGAGGTCGTCCCCGAGCAGACCGCGGTGGATCTCGTGGAGGATGTGGCGCGCGAGGCGGAGGATCCCGGCATCCGCACCGAGCCGCTGCTCATCGCGCTCGACATCGACGGGACCATCATCCTGGAGGACGAGACGTTCAGTCCCGGAGTGGTCGAGGCCGTGGCGCATGCGCACCGTGCCGGACACGAGGTCATGCTGGCCACCGGTCGCAGCTGGGAGGGCACCGAAGAGTTCCTCGCATCGCTGAACATCGCACCCGAGTTCGTGGTGACCTCCAACGGGGCGATCATCCTGCGCAAGTCCGATGCCGACGTGCTCGCCTACGAACGCTTCCACACCGAGACGTTCGACCCCATCGAGGTGCTCACGCTGCTGCGCGAGCACCTGCCGGACGCGAAGTACATGGTCGAGCTGGCCGATGGGCGTCGCCTCTACACCGAGCACCTCGGGGACTGGAATCTTGAGCACGCCGATCGTGTGCCGTTCGAGCAGCTCAGTTCGATGCCGGTCTGCCGCATCGTGGTCGTGTCGCCCGGCGACACGGAGCAGGACTTCGTCGAGCTCGTCGAGCGCATCGGCCTCAACGAAGTGTCCTACGCCGTGGGCTGGACCGCCTGGCTGGACATCGCCCCGCAGGGCGTGGACAAGGGCACCGCGCTCGAGCGGGTGCGGTCGTGGCTCGGAATCGACCCGGCGCGCGTTCTGGTGATCGGCGACGGCCGCAACGACGTCGGCATGTTCCGCTGGGCGCTCGAGAACGGCGGCCGGGCCGTCGCGATGGAGCAGGGTCCGCAGGAAGTTCGGGATGCCGCGGGCGAGGTCACCACGTCGGTGCAGGCCGGGGGAGTGGCCGAGGTGCTGCGCAGCCTCTGAGCAAACGTCGACTGTGCTCGGAGTGCGTGACTGTGCTCAGGAGCCGTCCAGGCGCCCCTGGAAGAATCGGTTGGTGGTGCTCGGCTAGACTCGACGCCTGTTCGACGGATGCCGCGACCCTGTGTCGTCTGTCGGGAGGGTTGTCCGAGCGGCCGATGGACCTGGTCTTGAAAACCAGTGGGCAGCAATGTCCCGTGGGTTCGAATCCCACACCCTCCGCGTCGTCGTGGGTATGCTCGCCAGATCCACACCCCGAAGCATCCTGAAAGGACCCGAGTGAGCCAGACGACCAAGCCCGTCAAACGTGGCCGCCGCACCGTCGCGCGCCACGGGGAGCTGAAGTCGCCGCATCCACTCGCGATGCTGATGAAGATCCTCGGGATCTTCGTCGCTGTTGTACTCGTCTCGGGGGCCGGCGTCGCCGCGTACGCGGCCTACGACCTCACCGCCAGTTTCACGGACGACGCCGTCGACCTCGAGGGCCAGGACTCGGTTCCGCCGGACATCGGCGCGATCGAGGGTGGTGTCAACATGTTCATCGCCGGCACGGATGCGTGCGAGCCCGACTACGCCGCGTACTTCGGTGATCGCTGCACCGGTCCGGACTCCGAGGGCGAACTGAACGATGTGAACATGCTCGTGCACATCTCGGACGCTCCGCGTCGCGTCACGGTGATCTCGTTCCCGCGCGACCTGATGATCCCGATCCCGTCCTGCACCAACGAGGACGGCTCCGAGACGCCCGCGATGAGCAAGCAGCCGATCAACACCGCATATTCGTACGGCGGCCTGTCCTGCGTCGTGAAGACCGTCGCCGCGCTCAGCGAGCAGCCCATTCCGTTCGCCGCGAAGGTCACCTGGGGCGGCGTCATCGAGGTCACCAACGCCGTCGGCGGCGTCGACGTGTGCTTGGCCAGCGGCATCCGGGATTACTACACCGGGATCGACTGGCCGGCCGGGATTCGCAACATCCAGGGGATCGAAGCCCTTCAGTTCCTGCGCACGCGCCACGGTGTCGGTGACGGCAGCGATCTGGGCCGGGTCAGCAACCAGCAGCAGTACATGTCGCGCCTGGCCCGCAAACTGGTCAGCGAGGATGTGCTTTCCGATCCCGGTGCGCTCATGAAGCTCGCGACGACGGCGGTCGACAACGTGACCCCGAGCAAGAGCCTGACCAACCCGCTCACGCTCGTGCAGATCGCCCTCGCGGTCAAGAACGTGCCGTTCGAGGAGATCGTCTTCCTGCAGTACCCGGTCTTCACGGACCCGGCTGATCCGAACAAGGTCGTGCCGAACTACGAGTCGGCGCAGGCGATCTGGGACGCGCTCGCCGCCAACCAGCCGTTGCAGCTGACCGGTGACGCGGGCTCCAACGAGAGCGTCGTCGTCGTCGAGCCGGAGACGCCGGTCGAGCCGGCCGTTCCGGACCCGTCCGCGCCACCCGTACAGGAGTCCATCGCCCTGCCGTCCGACATCACCGGGTCTACGGCCGCTCAGGAGACCTGCTCGAACGGGAATCTGCGCGACGGCGGGTAGGTCTTCGGGGTCGCGGGTTGCGGGGCTCGCTCGGGAGGCTCCTTCTGGTTCGCTCGGCCCACTGCCAGCGGTTATGATTGCTGGGCGCATCAGCGTGGTTTCGACCACAGATGCCTGGAGACGTCGCATAGTCCGGCCTAGTGCACCACCCTGCTAAGGTGGAGACCCCTCACGGGGTCCGAGGGTTCAAATCCCTCCGTCTCCGCGTAGCGAATCGGCCCGAGTTCCCTTGTAAACACTGGGATCGCGGGCCAAAGCTTTGTCGGGAGATCGCGATTTGCGAAGAATCTGCGAACAACTGGGATTCCGCCGTTGCGCTCGCTCGCGATTGACCTCAGGCATCCGCATGGTCACGCCCTGTTCCGGCGGCTAGTGATGGCTTCCGATGTCGTCATCGACAACTTCCGATCGGGTGTACTCGGGCGATTGAGGATCGATCATGGCGCCCTCCTCGCAATGAACCCACACGTGTCTTCCGTCTCCATCACTGGCTTCGGCACTTCCGGACCGATGCAACACGAACCGGGGTTCGATCCCGTGCTGGGTGCCATGAGCGGGATGATGTTCGCCCAGGGTGGCTCGGACGACCCGGTCATGCACACGGTCGCGATCAACGATGTGACCGCCGGAATCATGGCGGCCTTAGGCTCGTGCCTCGCCGTCTACGCCCGGCGCACGGGCGCGGCCGCAGGGCAACAGGCGTCGACTTCGCTCGCCGCAGCCTCCGCTTTCGCGCAGATGGGTGAGCTGGTGCGATATGCGTCCCGTCCGCCAGCTCGCGTCGGATCGGCCGACCACCTCGGTGCCACGCCCCTCAGCCGCAGCTATCAAGCGTCCGATGGATGGGTGCGGATCCACGCTGAAGACGAAGCGGCGCAAACCCTGGTGCGCGCCGGTGTCGTCGGGTCGGCCGATTCTGCCGTGCTCGGTGCAAACCTCGAGACTCTTTTCGCAGCGTCGACGTGCAGGGAAATTTGCGAAATTGTGAGGGAACACGGCATCGTGGCGGTTGTCGCGCGATCCATGTCTGAGGCGACAAGCGATGACGGCGCGCTGGCGGTCGACTTGTTCCATCCGATGTCGAAGGCGGACGGCGGCCGGATGATGGTTCCGGGTCGGCTCGCGCATTTCAGCCGAACACCCCAGACGGCCGTCCTCGGTCCGCCCGGATTGGGCGAATACAGCCGCGGCGTTCTCGGAGGTTTCGGGGTAGACAACGCTGAGATCGACGAGCTCGTTCGCGACGGTGTCGTCGTAGAAGGCTCGCCAATGCGAATCGTCGGGATGCCCGGATACCGCTGACCGAGGGAGACAGTGTGCACGCCGAAACTACGCCCGCAGTAGGTACAACCGAGCGCCGTGGGCACACCATGGTGATCACGATCAACCGACCCGAGGTGCGCAACTGCGTGAACGCCGCCGTTCAACTCGGGATAGGCGGAGCCCTCGACGAAGCCGAGGGCGATCGCGACATCCGAACGGTGGTGCTCACAGGAGCGGGGGAAGCGTTCTGCGCGGCGGCTGACCTCAAGGCTGTGAGTCGCGGCGAAAGCCTGCTGCCGGAGGATCCCGTCGCTCGGTCCTGGGGGTTCGCGGGATACGCGTTCCACCCGATCACCAAGCCTACAATCGCCGCCGTCAACGGCGCGGCGCTAGGCGGTGGCACAGAGCTGGTGCTCGCTTCCGATCTCGCGGTCTCTGCGTCCACGGCGCGATTTGGATTGCCCGAAGTGACGCACGGGCTTTTCGCCTCAGAGGGCGGAGTCATGCGACTCGCTCGACAGATTCCCCCAAAGCGGGCTATGGAGATCATGCTCACCGAGGACCCAATCGATGCCCGTGAGGCATTCGTTCTTGGACTCGTGAATCGGGTAGTCGCCCCTGGGGACGTCCTTGACGCGGCGCTCGAGTTCGCCGAACGGATCAACGCGAATGCTCCTCTTGCGGTAGTGGCGAGCAAGCGCGTCGCGAAGGGCTCGTCGGAGGACGATCGCTCGATGAAGTCGACAGACTCTCCCTCACGCACGAACTTCAGCAGCTGGTACGGTCATCGCGAGACTTTCGGGAGGGGCCGCGTGCGTTTGCTGAGCATCGCGCGCCCCGGTGGGAGGGCCGCTAAACGCAACGATCGTCTGTGCGCTCCTTACCCACGAGCTGAAGGACCGAGCAGGATCGCAAACGATTCTGATCGACGGGATTCAAGCCAACCGTCACGTCCGGAAATCCCTCGGTTGACTGCAACCATGATCGTTCGGGGACCCGCTGCAACTGTCCACCGCCGTCGCGGCGTTCGCAGGGTCGAGCATGCGCTGCACAGCCTTCACGTTCGCGTTGGCACTGTGATGAGTATTCGGTCTTCTGAGGGCCGCCGTTATTGAGGTCGGGGGCCGGGCTTGCGTCGACGCGTTCGTGTCCGTGAGGGCCACCCGATGTTCGGGTTGAGGGCCATCGTTTCTAGGCTCCTTCTGCCGCGTGGCCTATCGCGCGGCAGAAGGAGTGATTCGGATGGTACGCAAGATCAGAGCGAAGCTGGTGCTCCGGCTTCGGGCGGAGGGGCTCTCGGGGCGGCAGATCGCAGCGCAGGGCATGTCGCGCACGAGCGTGGCGGCGGTCATCGACGCCGCTGTTCGTGAAGACGTGGGTTGGGACGACATCGCCGATCTTGAGGAGGCGGCGGTCTATGCGCGCCTGTTCCCGGGTCGTGGTGAGCACGACAGCGTCTACGCACAGCCGGACTGGGAGAGGATGCACCGAGAGTTGGCTCGGGTCGGGGTGACGCTCAAACTGTTGCACGGCGAGTATCTCGACGCCTGCCGGGTCGAGGGGTCCCCGGCGATGGGTTACGACCGGTTCTGCAAGTCCTACCAGCAGCACGTCCTCGTCGCCGGGGCGGCGTCGCGGGTCGGCCACAAGGCGGGTCAGACGGTCGAGGTCGACTGGTCGGGCAAGACGATGCAGCTCACCGACCCGGCCACAGGGCAACAGACTCGGGTGTTCGTGTTCGTCGGGTGTCTGCCGTTCTCGCGGTTCGCGTTCGTCGAGCCGACCCTGGATATGAAGCAGGACACCTGGTTGCGCGCGCATGTTGCGATGTTCGACTGGTTCGGCGGGAGCGTCCCTCGGGTCGTCCCGGACAACCTGAAGACCGGGGTGATCAAACACCCTGCCGAGGGCGAGGTGGTCCTCAACGACGCGTATCGAGAGCTCGCGGCGCACTACTCGGCGGCGGTGCTGCCGGGGAGGGTGAAGAAGCCGAAGGACAAGGCGAGTGTCGAGAACACCGTCGGCAACATCGCGACCTGGGTGATCGCGTCCCTCCGCGACACGCAGTTCGGCACCTTGCCGGAGTTGCGCGCGGCGGTCTATCAGCGCGTCGCCGCATACAACGCTGAGCCGTTCCAGAAGCGGCAGGGCTCCCGACAGGGGGTGTTCGAGGCGGAGGAGAAGCCGCTGCTGCGGCCGTTGCCGGCGACGCCGTTCGAGATCTCCCGGTGGGTCTATAGGCGCCGGGTTCAGAAGAACGGGCACGTGGTTTGGGAGCGGAACTTCTACTCCGTCCCTTACCCGCACATCGGCCGCGGTGTTGATCTGCGGGTCACCGACACCACGCTCGAGGTCTTCGCTGGGGACCAGCGGCTGACTAGCCACGTCCTCGCCCCGATCGGCGTCGTGAACGAGTATCGGACACATGACGGTGACCTACCTGACGGCCCTCGCTACCGGCAATGGGACGCCGCTCGGGTCAGGGAATGGGCGGCCCGGATCGGGGTGAACACCACGACGGTGGTGAACCGGATCTTCGAGTCCGTGCCCGTCGAGGAGCAGGGCCTGGACGCGGCGTTGGCGGTGTTGCGACTGACCCGCCGCTACTCCGCGGCCCGGGTCGAAGCCGCCGCCGGGATCGCCTTGACATCCCGGGTTCGGTCTCCGCGCTACGCGCACCTGCGGCCGATCCTCGAGACCAGACAGGACGACCCCGACTCCCGTGACGCCTGGTCGACACCAGCGAGAACGGCGGAGCCGGCCGGGTATGTTCGCGGCGCGGACTACTACGCGGGAGGCACCCGATGAGCCGCATCGATTCGGAGACGAAGCGGAAGCTCCGTGAGATGCGCGTTACGGCACTGGTCGACGCGTTCGAGGTCCAGGACGACACCCTGACGCTGGGGATGGTGTTCGAGGAACGCATCAAGCTCGCCGTCGATGACGCGCACGCCACGTTCAGCCATTCCAAGGTCGAGGGGCTGATCCGGCGCGCGGGGTTGCGTTACCCGAACGCGGACCTGCGCCGGCTCGATCTGCTAGAGCAGCGCGGCCTCGATCGGGGTGTGATCGCGCAGCTCGGGACCTGCGCGTTCATCACGAGGCAGCAGAACGTCGTGTTCCAAGGGTTCACCGGATCGGGGAAGTCCTACCTCGGATCCGCTCTCGCGAAGCAGGCCTGTCAGCACCGCTACCGGGCGCACTACGTCCGCATGCCCGATCTCGAAGAGACCTGGGCCGCGGCCCGGGATCGGCCCGGCGGGAAGGAGAAATGGCTCCGCAAATACGCTGCGTTCACGCTGCTCGTGATCGATGAATGGCTCCTCGACCCACCCGCCGATGACGTCCGCAGCATGCTGCTCGAGCTCCTCGAACGGCGCTACGACACCACCTCGACGGTGTTCTGCACCCAATACGCGAAGAAGGACTGGCACCAGAGGCTCGGCTCCGACGTCCACGCCGACGCGATCATGGACCGCATCGTGCACAACACCATCTGGATCGAGACCGGCAGCACCAACATGCGCGAACACACCGCCACCGCCAGCTGACCCGGCGCCGGTGAGCGCCCGTCACCTCGGCTGGCGCTCACCGGCAATATCGCCTGGCCCTGAACTGCAATATCCCCTGGCCCCGAACCGCAATAATCACTGGCCCTCAAACGTCCGAATACTCATGTGACTCGTGTGCGCTTCGGCCAACCGCCAAGGGTCACGCTCGTTTCAATCAGTCAGCCCTGGAGGACGACCGCAGCAGGATTGGTTTCGAGGTGTGGTCCCTCGTGCTACCGGACGATCGCGGTGTGTCGACGCGATCAGAGAAGATGAGTCCGCGCCGGGCGAGGAAACGCGTCGCCAGAAAGTAGATCCAATGGGTACGTGGCCACTGCGTGACGTTGGCGCCGCCGTCGAGGGTGTAGTAGTTGTGGCAGCCGGAGTTCATCGCGGACGCGTGTGTCTCTAGCTGCTCGTCAATCCACGCGGTCCAGCGTGCGAGCATTGATGGGTCGGTGTCGACGACCCGGCCACCGAACCGTTCGATTCTCCTGATTGCGCGAACGGCGAGTTCGGCCTGTCGTTCTAGCTGGGCGATAATCGAAGTCCCGCCGTTGGTGTTGGGCCCGTAGAGAATGAAGAAATTCGGAAATCCGGGCACGGTCACACCGAGAAAAGCGGTCGCCCGTTTCGCCCATGCCTCATGGAGTGACAGGTTGCCGCGTCCGCGGATATCGACGCTGCTGAGGAACTGCTGCGGCTGGAAACCCGTGCTGAGGATTAGCACGTCTGCTTTGCGTTCGACGCCGTCCGCGTCGATCAGCCCGTTCTTGGTGACACGCGTGACGGCGCGGGGGACAAGGGTGACGTTTGGGCGGTTTAGCGAGGGATAGAAGGTGGAGGCCACGACCGGACGCTTGCATCCCCACGCGTAAGTAGGAGTGACCGCGGCGCGGGTTTCGGGATCCTCGATCGTGCGGTCGATGAAGTCCTGACACAGGTCCTGCATCTTTCGCTGCATCCGTGACCTCGTGTCATACGCCTTGAACCGGCGATTGGCCTTGGCGAGCAGGAGCAGACGGTGAGCGCGCTGCGCAAACGGGACCCTGCGGTAAAAGGCCCTCTCCCTCGGGGTGTACGCGCGCTCGTGCTTGGGCTCGATCCACCCCGGTTCGCGTTGGTAGACGGTGAGATGTTCCACTCGAGCTGCTAGAGCGGGTGCCACCTGCACGGCGGTCGACCCTGTGCCGACGACCGCAACGCTCTTGCCGGCCAGGTCGTGCTGGTGCTCCCACCGTGACGTATGGAACGAGACACCCTCGAAGCTGTCGAGCCCGGGCCAGTCCGGATAGCGGGGCACGTTGAGCAGGCCCACCGAAGAGACGACGAAGTCGAACTCATGTAGCTCGCCGGTTGCGGTCTCGATCGTGTAGGTGGCGGAGTCTTCGTCCCATTGGGCGCGGTCGACCTTGGTATTGAGCCGGATGTTGTCGCGGATGCCGAAGATTTCGGTGGCCCGCTCGGCATACTCACGGAGCTCCGGCTGAGTCGCGTGCGTGCGCGGCCAATCCCACTTGAGGAACGAAAACGAGTAGACGTGGGAGGGGATGTCGACCTCGCAGCCAGGGTAGCGGTTCTGCCACCAGGTCCCTCCAACTCCGCTGTCCTGTTCAAAGATGGTGATCTCTGCGCGAGTCTTCGCTTTCAACTTGACCGCGAGCGCGATACCCCCGAAGCCAGCGCCGATGATCCCTACTCGGAGCGCACGCCTACCTGTGCCGGCGTTTGGGTGAGAACGGTCGGTGGTCTCCATGCGGGTTCCTTCTCTGACGGAAGAGTGGCGAGGCGCAGCGCAGTGACCTCATGGAAGCGAGTGTAGGACCGTCATACGATTTTTGTCAAAATGCTTGACCCCTGGACCGCTTGCGCCATACGCTAACACCAAATCCGAATAAAGGGATGCCCGTCCCGCAATGCGGAATTTCAACTACGAGTGAACCAAGGACGGTTCGCGCTCTCATCGAGGAGAGGCATCATGAAGAAGGCAATCAGCGGCCTGGGTATGCTCGCGGCTCTCATGTTTACGGTCAGCGCATGTGCTGCCGTCGACCCTGTGAGCGCCGATCCCGACGGAACGCGAAGCGCACCACCGACAAGCGACGTCGTGCTCACGTGGGAGACGACCGGGGGGCCGTCGACGGAGCGGGAGAAGGCAGCCTTCCAGGATCCATACACTGCCACGACGGGCGTGCGTTTCGAGAACGTGTCATCGCCCACCGCAGTCAACCAGATCCAGACGATGGTCGAGACCGGCAATGTGCTGTGGGACATAACCCATAAGGGATCCTTCGTCGCAGTACAGCACTGCGGCACGCTGTTCGAGGAAGTCGATTTCGCATCGTTGCCACTCGACCTCTTCCCCGACGGGTCGACGTCCGCTTGCGCGCGTCCGCTCACCAAATACGGCACGGCGTTCGCCTACGACCACGAGGTGTACACCGGAAAGGTCCCCAGCAAGATCGAGGACTTCTTCGATCTGGAGGCGTTCCCAGGCAAGCGAGTCGTCTACGCGGCCAGCGCGCGCGGCGTCTTTGAAGCGGCGCTCGCGGCAGACGGCGTGGCAGCGGACAACATGTATCCGCTCGACATCGACCGGGCGCTCGCGAAGCTCGACACAATCAAAAGCGACCTGATCTTCGCACCGACACTGCCGGCGCTTCAGCAGAACATGCTAGATAAGCAAGCCACCATGACGCTCACTTTGACGGGCGGCCTCGGTTCGATCTATGACCGCGGCGGCACCATCACGCCTGTGTGGGACTTCACCGCCTGGGACTTCGATGCTCTGCTGATCCCCAAAGGCTCCAAGAACACCGAAGAGGCGGCGAAAGCCATTGAGTTTTCGCTCCAGCCCGAGCAAGTCATCCGTTACGCCGAGACAGGCGGTCAAGCCCCGGCACGTAATGACGTGGACATCAACTCCATCGACTACTCGGAGTCGCAGCGACTCTTCAACCCCTTTCTCAACACGGATAAGGGGGAACTCTGCCTTCTCGATCCGACGTGGTGGGCCGAAAACAGCAGCCGAGCCGCCGAGGCATACGTCGCGTGGCAGGTCGGCTGACCACTCCTTTGGGGCAAGAACGTGTGTGCAACGAAATTACAAGCGAAAGGCGAAACCGTGTTGAAAAAGAAAAATCGATTGCGTACCCCGCTCGCAACTGCCGGGTTGGTGGGTGCCCTGTCTATCGCCCTCGTAGCCTGCGGTGGAACCGCGAACCCCGCGAGCACCGGTGAAGGCGCGGCTCCCCAGAGTGACGTGACGTTGATTTGGGAGGCCACGGGAGCATCGGAGGATCGCCGCAAGATCGCCTATCAGGATCCGTTCACGGCTGAGACAGGCATCAAGATCGAGAGCGTCTCCTCGCCATCGGCCGTGGCGCAGATCCAGACGATGGTCGACGCCGGGAACGTCATTTGGGATATGACCCACAAGGGCTCGTACACAGCCAACCAGTACTGCGGCACGCTGTTTGAGGAGCTGTCGTTCGATGGCCTCTCTGTGGACGCGTTCCCGGAAGGTTCCACCACGCCCTGCTCGCGGCCAGTTGCTCGCTACGGGTCGGCGTTCGCGTACGACGCAGCGGTGTACACGGACAAGGTGCCCACTAAGATCACCGACTTCTTCGACGTGGAGACGTTCCCCGGCAAGCGCGTCATTCTTGGTACCAACGCTCGTGGCGTGCTGGAGGCGGCACTGGTCGCAGACGGTGTGCACCCCGACGATCTCTTCCCGATGGACGTCGACCGCGCGATCGCCAAGCTCGACACCATCAAGGACGACATCATCTTCTCGCCGACGCTGCCGGCGTTGCAACAGACTCTTGTGGACAAGCAAGCGACGATGACCCTAGCGCTCACCGGTACCTTGCCCACCGCTAATGACGCTGGAGCGACGATGGCTCCCGTGTGGGACTTCACCGCGTGGAGCTTTGATGCCTTCATGGTGATCAAGGGCTCCAAGCACGCGGCGGAAGCGGAGCAATTCATCGAGTTCGCCCTTCAGCCCGAGCGGGTCAAGCACTACGCCGAGCTGGGGGGAACCACGCCAGTGCGACTGGACGTCGACTTGGCCACGATCAAGTACACCGATTCGCAGAAACTCTTCAACCCTTTTATTGGAGAAGTGATCGACGAGGAGCGCGGAACGCTGACGCTTCAGGACCCTGACTGGTGGGCGGAGAACTCCAGCTCCGCAACCGAGGCGTACGTGGCATGGCAGGTGGGTTGATGGCTGGACAGGCTCCTGTGGCGATCGTCACCGGCGCGGCGGGGGGTGTCGGCCGCGCCGCGGTCGACGCCCTCCGGGAGCGCGGCTATTCCATCGTCGCGGTGGACATCACCCCCGCAGTCAGCGAGCTGGCCGTCCGCGAAGGGAACACCCCCGCGGTCGTCGCGTTGATCGCGGACGTGCGTCATACGAGCACCGCAACTAGAGCGGTCGCGACCGCCGTCGAGGAATTCGGGCGGCTGGACCTGCTGGTCAACAATGCCGGACGGTTCCATCGGCGCTCGATCCTCGAGTCCACTGACGAGGAGTTCGACATGCTCGTCGAGATCAACGTCCGGGCGCCGTTCGCCTTTTCCCGCGCTGCCGTTCCGCATCTGCGGGAATCGAAGGGTTCGATCGTCAATCTCGCATCTGTCGCCGGCTTCATCGGAGTGGCTCAGCAGCCGATCTACGCCATGACCAAGGGGGCGATCGTCCAGCTGACGCGTCAGCAGGCCATCGAACAGGCACCGCACGGAGTTCGCGTGAACGCAGTCGCACCCGGCGCGGTCGATACCGACTTCACCGCCGAGGCGACCGCGTCCGATCCCGACGCCGACGCAACTGCTCGAGCCTCGCTCGCACGTCACCCGATCGGCCGTTATTCGACGCCGAGCGAAGTCGCCGAAGTGATCGTCTTCCTCGCGTCTGATGCGGCCAGCGGCATCACCGGCGCCGTCGTCAACGTTGACGGCGGATACCTCGCTCAATGAATGGAACTGCATCATGACCGACAATTCCGTGACGGGCACGCGAGGGTTCGCCCGGCGCCTACGTGACACCGATCACTGCCTGTGGGGCACTTGGGTGAAGATTCCTGCGATGGAGACGGTCGAGATGATCGCGATGGCGGGCTATGACTTCGTGATCATTGACCAGGAACACGCACCACTTAGCTTCGAATCGGTCTACCGGACCACCTCCCTCGCCCAGGCTCTCGGTCTCCAGGTCCTGGTGCGTGTGCCTGACCGCAGTGGGAGCCATCTGCAACGGCTGCTGGACATCGGTGTAGACGGTATCCATATTCCGCGGATCAGCGACGTCGCCGAAGCACGCCGCGTCGCGAGACAGATGATGTTCAGTCCTGCGGGGGAGCGCGGCCTGGGCACAACGGCACGCGCCGGCGGGTGGGGTGCCCTCACACGGACCCAATACCTGGAAACGGGTGATTCGGACGTGATGCGTGCAGTGCAGCTAGAGGACGTGGCGGTCCTGGAGCAGGTCGAAGCCATCGTCAACGTGCCCGAACTCAACGGAGTCTTCCTGGGCGCCGGCGACCTCGCGCTCTCCTCCGGTCTGCCGAGCAGCGACCCCAAGATAGAGGCCCTGGTCGACCGGATGCTTGCCGCCGCCGCCACGCGCGGACTTCCGTGCGGTGCTGCCGTGAGCACTGCGGCGCAGGCGAAGGCTGCCGCCGACCGCGGCTTCCGTTACGTCATGATCAGCAATGACGCCAGCATCTTCCGCGAAGCGGTGACGGGCATCCGCCGGGAACTAGCCGCCCTTGCATCGGAAAAGATCCATGACTGAGCAACTCGAAACCGGGCAATACGCGTCGGCCAAACGCAGGCCCGCCCAGCCGCCGAACAAAGTCAAAGGAGCGGACATGACATCACCCGCGAAACCAGAGCCCAGTGCGAGAGGGGACATCCAGGTGGTCTCACGCGTCGCTGCACTCCTTGACTGCTTTACGCTCACCTCGAAATCACTCGATATCCAGCGGGCGGCCAGTGTGCTTGGTGTCGGCAAATCGACGGCTCACCGATACCTCGCCTCGATGGAGAAGTCGCGGCTGCTCGAACGAGACGACTTGGGGAAATACGTTCTCGGGCCCAGCCTCGTGCGCATCGGCGCGGTCGCCTTCGCGGGACCGGGGTTGGTCGAGGCCGCGGGGCCGGTGATGACGGAGCTCGCATCCGGCATCCTGAGCACGATCGTCCTGAGTGTATGGGGTGGGGACGCTCCCGTCGTGGCTCGGGTCGAGCGAAACACTCAGCAAACCACCACGGTGGCAGTCGACGTCGGGCGCTCGCTCGAACCGTATTCGGCCCAGGCAATGCTCTTCCGCGCCTATCGCAGGGGCCTCGACGGCGAGTCGGCCGATTCGGCGACGATTTCTGAGCACACCATCCCGGACTCCCCGACAGGGGAGAAGGTGATGGTCGCCCGCACAACCTACGCGGACGGCGCCCTGCGGGCGATCTCCGTTCCGGTCCTCAGTCGCAACGGCTCCATCGTTGCCAGCCTCGCGGTGCTCGGTTTTGGCGTCTCGCTGCCCGAAGCCGATGACGAGATGGTAATCGCCCAATTGATCACTGGTTCGAGGAAGATGCAGAACTCATGACCACCGGCACCTCCACGCGGGCCGCGGCCACGCGCACGGTCGAGAATGACCAATCATCAAAACAGGGACGTGTCCAGCGCGGCCGTCGTGGCCGGTTCCGTACATGGTTCTCCAACGCGCTGCCCACAATCCTCTTGATGCTGCCGGCAGCGGTTGCGTTGTCGATGCTGTTCTTTTACCCATTGATCCGCATCATCGAGATCAGCCTGACCCAGCCGGAGCCGGGACTGGGTAACTACATCGACATGTTTACGGACGGCTACACCGTGACGATCCTTCTGCGGACAGTCTGGGTTTCGTTCATCGTGGCTCTGGTCACAGTGACTCTCGCATTCCCGCTCGCCTACGCGATGACGATTTGCAAGCCGCTCACCCGAGCGATCCTCTTCACGATTGTCCTCATCCCGTTCTGGACGAACGCGACGGCCAAGAACTTCGTCTTTCTCGCCCTGTTTCAGCGCGATGGCGTGATCGACGACTTTCTGCAGCAGTTCGGCATCAACTATCCGTTAATCGGAACGCCCTTTGGTGTCACCATCGCGATGTCGCAGGTGCTTCTGCCGTTCGCCGTGCTGCCGCTGTACGCGAGCCTCGGGCAAATAGATCGCCGGCTCCTCGACGCCGCGGTGGGCCTCGGCGCGACCCGCCGGCGCGCCTTCTTCAAGGTGTACGTGCCACTGTCGGCTCCCGGTCTCGCTGCCGGCCTCATCCTCGTGTTCATCCTGTCGCTCGGCTTCTACGTCACCCCCGCGATGCTCGGTTCGCCCCAACAGGCGATGATCGCGCAACTCATCATGGCCCGTGTCCAGCTCATCCTGGACCTCGGCGGAGCCGGGGCGATTGCGATCTTCCTCCTGGTCGTGACGATGCTCTCCCTCGGAGTGAGCCGACTCATCGCCGGTGGCCGGTCTCGCGGCACCAACAGCCTGGGAGGTATCAAATGATTACCAAACCCTTGCGGCCATGGACGCCGCTGGGCATCGCCGTCATCCTCGTGGCCGCACTTCTGTTGCTTCCCGCGGTGCTCATCGTGCCCATGAGTCTTTCGAGCGGCAGTTCCTTCCAGTTCCCTCCTCCCGGATGGTCGCTGCGCTGGTACGAGAATCTCGTCACCGACAGCGGGTGGCAGCGGGCAGTGGTCACGTCGTTGCAGGTCTCGGCGCTGGTCACGCCTCTCGCTCTCGTGATCGGGACACTGGCGTCGTTCGGCCTCCATCGAATGACCCGCAAGGCTCGCATCGTAGGGCTCGGCATCCTGGTCTCTCCATTGGCAATTCCGAATATCCTTATCGCTCTAGCCGCCTACGCGTTCTTTCTCCAGCTCGGAATGAGCGGAACGATCCACGGCCTAGTCTTCGCTCAGACGTGTCTGGCGATCCCCTTTGTCGTAATCGCCGTTTGGGCGCGACTGCAGGGGTATGACCGGTCTCTCACCTCGGCCGCGTTGAGCCTTGGGGCATCGCAGCTCACGACGTTCCGCACTGTCACGTTGCCGCTGATCATGCCGGGCGTCGTGGCGGGGGCCGTGTTCGCGTTCGTGTCGTCGTTCGATGAGCTCGTCATCGCGCTCCTGCTGCAGGGCCCAGGGGTGGTCACACTGCCCGTGAAGATGTTCGACAGCGTCGTAGAAGAGGCCGACCCGACCATCACCGCCGCATCCACAATTCTCGTCGTCGCAGTCAGTGTCGCTGTGCTGCTGGTGCAGCTGAGCTGGCTCCGACGTGAACAGCGCACCAAAAAGGACGGAAACTGATGAGCACTTCGATGAAAGCCGGACGGATTGAGATCCGCGATCTGGTTCTGCAGTACCGCAACACCGCGACACCTGCAGTCGACTCGATCAACCTCACGATCGAGCCTGGGGAGTTCATGACCCTGCTGGGGCCCAGCGGTTCGGGCAAGACAACCACATTGAACCTGCTCGCCGGCTTTCTCCAGCCGACTGCCGGCGATATTCGCGTCAACGATCAGGATCTTGTAGCGGTGCCGCCCAATAAGCGGAGCTTCGGCATGGTGTTCCAGGATTATGCGCTCTTTCCCCACATGACCGTCTTCGATAACGTGGCTTTTCCGCTCCGGCAGCGAAAGACCGCGAAGTCCGAGATCCGCGACCTCGTGCACGACGTGCTCTTCAGGTTCGGGCTCGCCGGGTTTGAGGCGCGCAAGCCCGCCGAGCTGTCCGGCGGTCAGCGGCAGCGCGTTGCTCTCGCCCGTGCGACCGTGTTCTCTCCGTCGGTGCTGCTCTTGGATGAGCCGCTCGGGGCTCTGGACCGGAAGCTGCGTCACCAACTGCAAGCTGAGATCAAGAAGCTGCACCGGGAACTGGGCCTCACGTTCGTGTTTGTAACGCACGACCAGGACGAGGCCATGTTCCTCTCCGACAAGATCGCCGTGTTCAACAAGGGGCGCATCGAGCGGGTGGGCAGTCCGACACAGCTGTATGACGATCCAGGCACACAGTTCGTCGCGGAGTTCCTAGGAGAGGCCAACGTCCTGGACGGCACGTTCACCACAGACGGTGGATATGAATGGCACGGCCGGCGAGTGGTGGCGAGCCGGCCGATCGTCGCACGCGACTCGCTCCTGATCATCCGTCCGGAGAACGTGCTGATCGGTGACGAGTCGATCGCGACCCCCGAGCGCAACGCGTTCCCGATCGCCATCGTGGACGTCTCCCACCTTGGATCGTCGACGCGCGTGGACTTCCGCTTCGTCGATGGACCCTACGGGACCGCCCGGCTCGAGTCCGGCATCGGACGGATGCTCAGCCCCGGTCAGGCGGCGTGGGCGGCGTGGCATACGGATGACCAGCGCTTCGTTACCCCCGACCCGGACCTGCTTCATCGAGGAGGACTTGACCTCGAAGTCGAGCTGGCCAATGTCGGCGGACCCCTGCCGAAGGCGGCGCGATGACCGCCGTCGAGCCGTACGAACATTACCGAGAGCGTACGGATGCCCCGCCCGGAACAGTGTGGGGGGCATTCGGAGACCGCGACGATCTCGGCATGCTCAACTTCCTCACCTCGCAACAGACGCGGGAGGCGGCCGCGTTGGTGCGGACCGGCGAGGTGATCAGTCTGGACTACCCCGTGAACACCTTCGTGCCGAGCATCTCGGGTACGCGTCCCGCCGCGCGGCACACGATTTTCTCGAACAACCCGAACCACCGGGATGACTGGCTCGACTCGTTCTACCTGCAGTCCAGCTCGCAGATCGACGGACTGCGTCATATACGGCATCCAGAAGCCGGATTCTACGACGGCGTCGCGGACGACGAGATCGCCGAGGGAACCCCACGGCTCGGGCTCCACCATGCGTCGGAGCGCGGAATCGCTGGGCGCGGAGTGCTTCTGGACATGACGAAGTACTATGCCGATCGTGGGCTCGAGATGCCCCGGACCGAGGCCTTCACACCGCAGATCCTTGAGGCCGCCGCTGCACATCAGGAGCTGGCGTTCCGGTCGGGTGACATCCTGCTGCTCCACACCGGATGGGCCGAGAATTACCTCTCTCGAACCCCGGAGGAACGGCAACGAGGATCGGCGGGGCTGCACCAATCGCGCGCCATGCTCGAATGGCTGTGGGACAGCCAGTTCAGCCTCGTCGCCGCCGACAACCCGGGGCTCGAAGCGTTCCCCGTAGATCCGGACTCCGGTTTCTTCTCGCCCGGGGAACAGCTGCCCGAGCGGGGACCCAGCCACAACGGCATGATGCATCGCTTTGTCATCCCCCTCCTGGGCCTCATGCTCGGGGAACTGTGGCGACTGGAACCCCTCGCCCGCGCATGCGCGGCCGACGGGCGGTACGAGTTCTTTCTCACGGCCAAGCCGCTCAATCTCGTCGGCGCTGTCGGGTCTCCACCCAACGCGCTCGCCATTCGGTGACCTCCTCACCGCCCGACTCCGACCAACGAAGGACCACTCATGACCATCAATGCCCTTTCACATCTCTACCGCGAGGACCTCGATGCGGATCGTCTGCACGAGGACGAGGAGGTCGATGCGATCCTGCAGGGCGCCGTCGACCTCCACGTGCACCCGAGCCCTAGCCCCTTTCCTCGACGCATCGGCATTCTCGACGCGGCCCGGGACGCGGCTGAGCAGGGGTTCTCCGCCATCGTCGTGAAATCCCACCACGCCTCGATGCAGACCGATGTGCTCGCGCTGCACGACGCGGGCTTGGCCGACGTCGGCATCCACGTCTTCTCCGGCATTGCGCTCAATCGCACTATCGGCGGCCTCAACCCGTATGCCGTCGAGCTTCACCTCGCGCTCGGGGCGAAGGTCGTGTGGTTTCCGACGATCTCATCTCAGGCGCACATCGACTTCCATCACGTTCACCACAACAGCCGGTTCCCGACGACGAACCTTGGCCTGCGCGAACACGAGCCCATCTCTATCCTCGGTGAGCACGGCGAGCTGGTGCCCGAGGTCCACGACATTTTCGATGTGATCAAGAACCACGATGCGATCCTGAACGCCGGACATCTCACTGCAGACGAGATCGACGTGCTCGTCCGAGGTGCGCACGACGCCGGAGTGAGCTCCATCGTCGTCAGCCACCCGACCTTCATCATCGGGGCGTCTCCCGAGCGCTGCGGCGAGTGGGTGGGGCTCGGCGCGAAGGTGGAGCACTGCCTCGCCCTGGCCGTCGGTCGAGCGGAGTCCCCGCTTACGCACGAGGCGATCCTGCCGTACCTCGAGGCGTGCGGTCCGGACGGGACCATCTTCTCCTCCGATCTGGGGCAGGCCAACAGCATCCTGCCGGTGACTGGGTTCCGCCGGATGGTGCGCCGGATGCTGGATGAAGGGTACGCGGCATCCGATATTCGCACGATGGTCGGGACGAACGGCCGCCAGCTGCTTGGTCTGGACGCACCGGCATGAGGCCTCGCGAAGCGGAGGGCGTACGAGCCGGCGAGGTGCGGCGCCGCGACATGTTCGGCGATGTGCTGGTCGATGCCAACTACACCTTCGCCGATGAGTTCAATCGGCCGGTGCAGGACTGGCTGGCCAGCGCGGTCTGGGCGGACGTCTGGACACGGGAGGAAGTCCTCGACCGTCGCACCCGGAGCCTGCTCACCATCGCGATGCTCGTGGCGCTCAATCGGCCGGAAGAACTCGAGATGCACGTACGGGCGTCACTAACAAACGGGTGCACGGTCGAGGACATCCGAGAGGTGCTGCTCCATACCGGTCCCTACTGCGGCGCCCCGGCCGCGCTTTCCTCGTTCCGGGTCGCGGAACGCATCCTCGCGGAAGAAGGGTTGCTACCTCCGCGCATTTCACCGAAAGGCGTCGACCATGTATGACCCCTCTGATCCCAGAGCCACACTGCAGAAGACCGCCAGCCAGGTGCCTGCCGCATCTGAGTTCTCGGAGGCGGACTACGTGCGCTTCTACGCCGAGCCCCCGCAGATCAGCGACGACAACCGCCGCACCTGGTACGCGCGGGGCCAGAACTTCGTGATCGAGTACACGGAACTGGCCGGCGAACTCACCCTCGAGCGCACAGGGCAGGCAGACGAGTACGTACTGTATCTGCCCGGCGAGGGCATCACCGCCGTGGTGTCCACTCCCAGCGAGCGTGCTGAAGCGAACGGGCGCAGCCTCGTGATCGTTCCGCCCGGCGATAGCACCGTGACGGTGCGGGGAGAGGGGAGAGTCATCCGGATGCTCTCCCACCGTGCCGAGGACCTGACCGCGATGGCCGCAAATGCGCAGGCCTACGCCACAGCGCATCTGAATCTCGCGCCGCTCGTGCCGTGGCCGGCGCCCGTCGACGGTTACCGGGTGCGGGTCTACGATCTGTCCGGACCGGCGCCCGCAAAGCCCGGGTTTCGTGTGTTTCGGTGCACGACCTTCATGGTCAACATCTTCGAGCCCTCAGCCGGCCCGCGGGACGCCAATCGGCTCTCGCCGCATTCCCACGACGACTTCGAGCAGTGCTCGTTCGTCATGCAAGGGGAGTTCATCCACCACCTGCGCTGGCCGTGGACGACGCGCCGGTCGGCGTGGCGTGACGACCAGCACGAGCCCTGCGCGGCGCCGTCCGTGACGGTGATCCCCGCTCAGGTCATCCACACCAGCCAGTCTGTGGCGTCCGAGACCAACCAGATGCTCGATATCTTCTCGCCTCCTCGCCTGGACTTCTCGCTGAAGGAGGGCTGGGTGGTCAACGCCGACGAGTACCCGCTGCCGTGAGCCGCTCGCCCCGTGATAGGGAGGGCCGCCGCTTCTCAGACCGCTTCGCCCCACTCCGGGTCGTACCCGAACGTCCCGTCGTCATGCGCGACCACCCTTCCGGGAACGCAGCCAGGGAAATGTGCGGGAAAGAGCAGATCGTCCGGGCCCATGCCCGCGAGCAGGTCGAGGCGGGCGGAGGTCGCTTCCTCTTGGTCGACGCAGTAGTCGGTGCTGCGCGCGGGGAAGGCGAGCTGGAGCGCGTGGTGGATCATGTCGCCCGAGAAGACGGCTCTGCGGCCGGCCGATTGCAGCTCGATGCAGACGTTCCCGGGTGTGTGGCCGGCCGCGGGGACCAGTCGCACGTGCTCGCTGATGCGAGCATCGGGCGAAGAGAGCTGCAGCCGGCCTGCGTCCGCGAGAGGAAGGATGCTGTCGCCGATGTAGTCGCCGAGGCGTGCCACTTCTTCTTCCGCTCCCGTGCTCTGCCAGTAGGCGAGCTCGGCCGCCGTCGTGTGGTACGTCGCGTGGGGAAACGTCGGCGTCCATTCGCCTCCGCGGAGACTGGTGGCGAAGCCCACGTGGTCTACGTGCAGGTGAGTGAAGAGCACGGTGTCGACCTCCTCGAGCGACGTGCCCGTGCGGGCCAGCGCATCGATCCAGGTGTCTCGGCGCCTGTCGAACACCGGGTTCGGCCGGCGTTTGTCATTGCCGATTCCGGCATCCACGAGGATGGTGCGCTCCGCGGTGCGCACGAGGAACGCGCCCATGTCGATCGCGAGAGCACCACCGACGATGTACGGCTCCTGCCAGTACCACGCGTCCCGATCGACGCACCACTGGGTGATCTCCGGAAAGAAGCGCGCTGGGTCGACGCGATATCGCAGCTGCACCAGCGGGTACACCTCGGCGTCGCCGACCTGGATGCGGCGGATCGGCTCGCGCGATCCGGGCGCGCTCGCTGAGGGAGGGATCGTCATGCGGGGACCAAGCTCTCGGCATTGAATGTCAGACGGTAATACATATTAACAATCCTCCGCTACGGCGAATGCCGGGTCAAGCGGTGGGCTTTGCGGGTCGAAAGGAAATGAACATGGATGTCATACGCACGGACTTCACGGTCACCACGGACGACGGGGTCACCATCGCCGTGCGGGAGGTGCGGCCCGACGGCCCCGCTCCGCGCGTTCCGATGGTGCTCCTGCACGGGACGACCATCCCGGGACTGAGTGAGTTCGATCTGCCCGTCCCCGGCGGATCGCTGGCGGAGGACCTCGCCCGCAAGGGGCACGTCTGCTACATCCCGGACGCTCGGGGATTCGGCCGCTCCGAGCGCCCGGCCGAGATGGAGGAGGAGCCTCTCGGGCAGAAGCCGCTCGTGCGCACCATCGAGATCACGCGTGATCTGGATGCCGTCGTCGATCACCTGCGCGACGCGACGGGGCAGAAGCAGGTCGGCATTCTGGGGTGGGGTGTCGGGGCCACGTGCGCCGCGATGCTTGCTTCGCTGCGGCCGGAGAAGGTGAGCCACCTCGTCCTCTACGTCGTCGTCTATGGGGGAGTGGGTGGACATCGCATGTTCCGCGACACGGAGCGGTGGGACGATCCTGCACATCCGTACCGCCTCAACCCGGAGAACTTCGGGGGATACAAGTTCAACGTGCTGGCCGGCCTTGAGGGCCACTGGAACAGGCAGATCCCCGTCGAGGACAAGGACAGTTGGCGTGATCCGGCCATGCTCCGCGCATTTCAGCAGGCGCTGCTCGACGGTGACCCGACGTCTGGCACGCGCCAGCCGCCGTCGTATCGGAGCCCGAACGGCATGCTCGAGGACCTCCATCTGATGGCCGGGCACGGTCAGCGGCTCTTCCATGCCGGTCAGGTCTCTGCGCGCGTGATGATCGTCCTCCCCGAGTACGACGATCTCGCCCGCAAGGAGGACATCGACGTGCTCGTGGAGGATCTCTGCCACGCCCAGGAGATCGACCTCTGGGAGCCGGAGGGCACGACCCATTACCTGTTGCTCGACCGCCCGGAGCGTGGGCGCGACGCCTTCCTGGAGCGACTGGACGGATTCCTCGCCCCGGCGGACACTATCCCGTATATTGTATGATCATCATATAATCTGACGGATACGAAAGGAGGCAGGAATGCCCGAAGAGCAGCGACGCCCGGACGCGCACACCGCCTCCCACCAGGTCGTCATCGCCAAGTACGGCACGCGGGTGGGCGCGCGCAGCGAGGTGTACCTCAACTACCCGCTTTATGGGGAGGCGGATGGCGATATCCGCATGGACTACTTCGTCTGGCTCATCCGAGGCAGCAGCGGTGTCGTCCTCGTCGACACGGGCTTCTCGCCGCAGGGCGGGTCCCGTCGATCGAGGACGACGTTGGTGCCGCCTGTCGACCTTCTGGAGCGTCTCGGTCATCGGGCCGAGAGCATCGACCGCGTCGTGATCACGCACGCCCACTACGACCACATCGGAAACCTCGATCTCTTCCCGAACGCGCAGTTCCTGATCTCCCAGCGGGAGCTGGACTTCTGGGGCTCCAAGCACGCGCAGCGCCGGCAGTTCCACCACTCCACGGAAGATGCGGAGCTCCACACCCTGCAGGAGCTGCATGCGGCGGGCAGGGTCCGCACCTTCTCCGGAAGCACACGGATCGAGTCCGGAATCGACGTGATCGAGATCGGCGGGCACACGCCCGGACAGTCCGCGCTCATCGTGCAGACCGACCAGGGCCCGGTCCTGCTGGCCAGCGACGCCGTGCACTACTACGAAGAGCTCGAACGAGACATGCCGTTCACGTCCGTTGCGAACCTCGTGGAGATGTACGAGGGGTTCGACACCGTCGGCAAGCTCGTCGGGGAAGGGCGGGTGCAACACGTGGTGCCCGGGCATGACCCTGATACGTTGACGCGCTTCACACCCCTGCGGGGCGTCGGTCTCGACGACCTCGTCGCCACCATCGGCACCTGGAAGGGGTCGCAGGCATGAATTCTCGAGGGCTGCGCGGGCGCACCGCGGTCGTAACGGGGGCCGGAAGCGGCCTCGGCCGTGCATCAGCGCACCGGCTGTCGGAGGAAGGTGCCGCTGTCGTGGTCGTCGACATCGATAGCGACGCGGCTGAGCGCACCGCCACGGAGGTGCAGGGGCCCGCCATCGCGGTCCAGGCCGATGTGTCCTCGGAATCCGACGTCGCGCGCTACATGGCAGCGGCACTGGACCGCTTCGGGGGCGTCGACCTGCACCACCTCAACGCGGGCATCTTCGGTGATTTCACGCAGTTGCCCGACCTGTCGGCCGACGAGTTCGACCGGGTGATGGGCGTGAACGTGCGCGGCTCTTTCCTCGGCATCCGCGCCGCCTTCCGCGAGTTCCGCCGAGCGGGAGCCCCGGGATCCATTGTGCTCACCGCCTCGATTGCCAGTCTGAAGGGAAGTGCCGATCTGTTCGCGTACCACGTGTCGAAACACGCCGTCGTCGGTCTTGTCCACAGCGCCGCGATGTACGGGGGGCCGCTGGGCGTGCGCGTGAACGCCGTCGCCCCAGGCATCGTCCCCACCGAGCTGTTCCGCGCGGCACCGAGCGTCGCCGGCGGCAAGAACGACATGGAGCTGCGCGCATCGACGACCCCCTTGCGTCGCGCCGGGACACCCGAGGAGATCGCGGCGGTCTCCACCTTCCTCCTCAGTGATGAATCGGCCTACGTGACCGGACAGGTGTACGCGGCCGACGGCGGGGCGTCCATCGTGAACACCGTTCGTCCCTCCGGAGGCGCGGGCGCCTGGGACGCAGCGGCCGTCGACCGGGCGATCTACGCGGACGCGGGGGTGCAGCAGTGATCGGGCTCAGTGTCGGATTCATCGGTCTGGGCAACATGGGAGGGCGCATCGCGCAACGACTCGGGGGAGCGGGGGTCGAGGTGCGGGGGTTCGACCTCGACCAGGCCGCTGCCGGTCGCGTCGGCGCGGTTGCGGCCCAGAGCGTCGCGTCCGTCGCGGGCGCCAGCACGCTGATCCTCCTGTCCTTGCCGGACAGTCGCGCCGTGGAACGGGTCATATACGACGATGACGGCCTTCTGGCGAGAGCACGCAAAGGGCAGATCATCGTAGATCTGAGTACGGCGGCGCCCGCGTCGACGCGGGGGATCTCGGCCGACTTCGCCGCCCGTGGTGCGTTCTACCTGGATGCCGGGGTATCCGGGGGCGCGGCCGCAGCCGAATCGGGAACGCTGACCCTGATGGTCGGCGGCGATGAGGAGGCCCTTGAGCATGCGAAGCCGGTCCTCGACCGGTTCGCAGCAAAGATCTTCTTTCTCGGGCCGAGCGGAAGCGGGCACACCACGAAGCTGCTGAACAACTTCCTCAACGCGGTCGCTCTGTCGGCGACGGCCGAAGTGATGGTGGCTGCCCGGGCTGCGGGGCTGGACCTGGCGTCGGTGCTGGACGTGCTCAACGCCAGTTCGGGAGTGAACTTCGCGACGCTCAACCGCTTCCCCAGGATCATCACAGGCGATTATCTCGAGGGCGGTCTGTCGAACACCCTCATGCTCAAGGACGTCACCCTGTATGTCGAACTGCTCGCCCAACTGCGGGTGGCGAGCCTCAATGCGGCTGGCCCGATCGCCAGCTTCGGTCTCGCGCGGGCGCTCGGCTACGCGGATGCCATCAGCAACAGCGTCGTCGACGCGCTCGGCGACATATCCGGCGGCATCCGCATCACCCCCGACGGCGAGGAGAATTCATGATCGTCATCCGCCCTCACGAGCAGGTCGGCGCGCAAGGGAAGACGGGGTCGCGGTTCACCGGCGACGTCTATCCGTACCTCACCGGCTCTGTCGATGGTGTGACGGTCAACACGGTGACCTTCAGTCCCGGAGCGCGCACGCATTGGCACGCCCACGAGTCGGGCCAGATCCTGCTGGTGCTCGCCGGAAGCGGGCTCGTGCAGAGCGCAGGCGGCCGCGTCGAGGTGCTGCACGCCGGCGACACGGTGTGGTCGCCGGCTGGCGAGTCGCACTGGCACGGCGCCGCATCCGACTCGCTTATGACGCACATCGCCATTTCGCTCGGCACGACTTCCTGGGCGGCCCCGGTCGCAGACCACGAGTTCGTCGCCCCGACCCCGGAGGTCACGCCATGACCGAAGTCAACAGCAACGACACGCGAACGCGCCAAGAGACTCTCGAGCGAGGCGAGCGCGTGCGCCGAGAGGTCCTCGGTGACGCGCACGTCGAGGCATCGCTGGAAAACGCTACCGCTTTCGCCCGGCCGATTCAGGAGCTGGTCACGGAGTATTGCTGGGGGGTCGTCTGGGGAGGTGACGAGCTCCCGCGGGCGACCCGCAGTCTCGTGAATCTCGCAATGCTGACGGTGCTCAACCGCCCGCACGAGCTCGCGATCCATGTGCGGGGGGCGATCAACAACGGAGTGCTCCCGAGCGAGATCCAGGCCGTCCTGATGCAGACCGCGATCTACGCGGGTGTGCCGGCTTCGCTGGACTCGTTCCGCATCGCACAGCGGGTGCTGGTCGAACTCGGCCACGATGTCTGAGGCCGCGAGCGTCGGGTTCATCGGGCTGGGACGCATGGGAGTGCCCATGGTGGCCAACCTCGTCCGCGCCGGTCACGATGTCCACGGGTTCGACTTGTCATCCGTGGCGCGTGACAGGGTGCAGCAGACCGGGGCGACCGTGCATCCGGATCTGGCCGACATGGCCGGGCGCGTAGACGTGCTCATCCTCATCCTTCCGGACTCCGGCGTGGTCGAGCGCGTGGTGGAGGACTGTCTGGCGTCCGGCGTCTTGAGGCCGGGAGTTCTGATGATCGACATGAGCTCGTCCGAGCCTGCGCGCACTCGCGCACTTGCGTTGGGCCTCGCACCGGCCGGCGTCCGTGTGGTGGATGCTCCCGTTTCCGGCGGAGTCGGCGGCGCGGAGCGCGGCGATCTGACGATCATGGCGGGCGGCGATCCTCGCGACGTGGAGGACGCTCGAGTATTCCTGGAGCCGCTGGGGAGCGTCTCGGCTGTCGGCGCGCTCGGTGCGGGGCACGCGATGAAGGCGCTGAACAATTTGCTGTCCGCAACTCACCTGTGGATCACCGGCGAGGTCATGGCCGCCGGGGCACACTTCGGACTCGACCCGCACGTCATGGTGGACGCCTTCAACTCGTCCAGCGGGCGGAGCGGCTCGACGGAGAAGAAGTGGCCGTCATTCGTGCTGCCCGCGACATTCGACTCGGGCTTCGCCCTCGGGCTCATGGTCAAGGACATGCGCATCGCCCTAGATCTGTGCGAGACGGTGGGCGGTTTCCGGACGCTCAGTGAGGCGTCGGTGGCGATGTGGGAGCAGGCGGCGGAATCGCTACCAGCCGAGTCAGATCACACCCAGATCGCGACGTGGATCGTGGAGAGAGGAGGACGAGTCGACGTATACTCTGAAGGATCGTATGATCGTACGCCAAAGAGAGCATGAAGTGGCATCGACGAATTCTCTAGCGGGAACATGGACGGCTGAGCCCGTGGGACGTGTCGCGGCGCCCTTGCGCGAGCAGGTCACAGCCTCGTTGCGACAGGCAATCCTTGACTTCACACTCAAGCCGGGACAGCGCCTCGTCGAGCGCGAGCTGATCGAGCAGTTGGGGGTGTCGCGTACCACGGTGCGCGAGGCGCTCAGAGAGCTGACCTCGGAGGGCCTCGTCACGGTGATCCCGCAACGGGGCGCGATGGTCACCGCCCCCAGGTTGGAGGACGCTGCGGACCTCTACGAGGTGCGGGCATCGATGGAGTCGCTGGTCGCACGGCGGTTCGTTGAACGTGCCACCGATCGGGAGGTCGCAGATCTCGTAGCGGCTGTCGAGGAATTTGCCCTCGCGGCCGAGTCCGGTGAGGTCGAGGCCATCCGTGAGTTGCTGGGGTCGAAAGCACGCTTCTACGCGGTGCTGATTGCCGGCGCGCGCAGCGTTTCCCTGCAGCAGCTGCTGGAGGGAATCCAGGCCCGCGTGCAGGTGCTGCGTGCCACCTCGCTGTCTGAGACGGGGCGGCTTCCCGAAGCGGTCCGCGAGCTGCGCGCGATCGCGGCGGCGGTCGCTGATCGTGATGCTGAGCTGGCTGCCCGACTGTGTGCTGAGCACGTTCGAGCAGCTGCGGCGACCGCACTTCTGAGCTTGCGCGGTGTAGAAGCCGACGTCGCACAAGACTGATCATCGATCCTTCGCTGACCGTTCTGTCACGAAGGAGAATCACATGGCACTCAGTGCCCGAAAGCAAGAGATCAAAGACGAGTTCGTCCGCGTCCGCGGAGACTGGGATCCCGCGTGGGACTCCGTGCTCGAGCTCGATCCCGAGTTCATGCACGCTTACACCAACTTTGCAAAGGTGCCTTGGGAGAAGCGCCGGCTCGACCCGCTTACGCGGGAGTACATTCACATCGCCGTGGATGCAGCGGCGACCCACCTCTACGCACCAGGAATTCGCGCGCACATCCGAGCGGCACTCCGCCTCGGATCCTCCGCCGCGCACATCATGGAGGTGCTCGAATGCACCGCCACCCTGGGGATCCATGCGATGAACATCGGTGTGCCGGTGCTCGTTGCGGTGCTCGAAGAGCGGGGTTTGCGCGAGGAGCCTGCTCCGCTGTCGCCGGAGCAGGAGCGGATGAAGGAGGAGTTCACGCAAACGCGCGGCTACTGGCACTCCTTTTGGGACGACATCCTCGAATTAGATCCGGAAATCTTCGACGCCTACACCGAGTTCTCATCCTTCCCGTGGCGCACCGGCACGCTGGAACCCAAGGTTCGCGAGCTCGTCTACATCGCTTTCGATGCTGCGGCCACCCACCTCTACGTAAAGGGGCTGAAGCTGCACATCGAGAACGCCCTCGGATACGGAGCCACCGTAGGTGAAATCCTCGAAGTGATGGAGATCGCCAGCCTCCTAGGCATGCACGGCGTCGCGACGGCGATGCCCATCCTGAAGGAGGAGCTTGATCACGTCTCGGAGTGAATCGCGTCGGCCGTCGGAGGCTCGAGGCGGAATACGCGGAGCTGGAGAGCCATGAGTCGGTACCAGCCGACCAAAGTCACCACTTCGAAGATCGCGCGATGACCGAGCGCAGATTCCGCGGCCGACCACTCCTTTGCGTTAAGCCCCGCACGGCGGAGCAGCGATGTGGTTGCCTGCACGAGTACGGCCTCCACAGCACCGGCGGGGGTGAAGGTGCCTGCCTGAATCTGGCCGATCTCGGCATCCGTCACTCCCGCCGCACGTGCGCCTTGACGGTGTGCGAACCGCTCGAAGGCGCTGTCCTCGTGCGCGGCAACCATCAGGATGACAATCTCGCGCCAGCGATCAGGAAGCGCCAGGGCGAAGCGCAGCGCAAAGCCTGCCCGCTCGAGGCCGATTCCGACTGGGGGGCTCAACATCCAAGCGGCGGGGGGTCCGAGAAGCTGCCCGTCCTCGGCGACCAACCGGAACCCCACGTTCGCAGCGACGCGTTGGCCGGTCGCATAACGGTCGTACAGCTCGCGCTGGTCGCCTTCGAGAGCGACGAGATCGAGCGGTGGCACTCGATTCGTCGAGTTCCCCGCTGCAGTTGGCCCGTTGCTATCGATCGACGTCACTCAGCGCACCGCCCTGTCTCGGTTGGTGTATGACAGTATGTCAAACTGACTCGAAGGAGTACAAATGTCCGTTCGAATGGCACTGACCCGCGCGTACGTCAGGTGGCGCTATCGCGCCCGCCACGATCTTGTGCGAACCATGCGACTTCTTCCTGCGCGGCAGGCGCCCGCTCCGGTCCCCGAAGACGTCACCCGGGCGTGTGTTGTGTCCTCCGTCACTCTTCTCGGGGACCGCACCGTGGTCACCGTAGCCCCACGTAGGCAGCCGCCAGGACCGCATGTCGTCTATCTGCACGGCGGCGCCTACGTTTACGCGATCCAGGAGAAGCATTGGACGGTGATCGCGCGCCTCGTCGAGGAATCCGGTGCAACATTTCACATCCCGCTCTACGGGCTGGCCCCGGCATCGACCGTCGACGACGCCTATCCGCTGATCGACGAGGTAATGTCCCGAGTGCGCGCGGAGGCGGGATCGCAGCCGGTCTTCCTAAGCGGTGACTCGGCAGGCGGAGGTCTTGCCCTGGGGCAGGCAATCCGGATGCGCGACGCCGGCGATGAGCCCGTGCGGCAGATCCTGCTGTTCTCGCCCTGGACGGATCTGATGCTCGACGACCCGGCCCTCTTGCGATGGCACCAGCGGGACCCGATGCTCTCGCGCGACATGCTCATTGCGTGCGGTGAGTTGTGGTCGGGTGACCGTGATCCGGCAGATCCGGTAGCGAGTCCGCTGCGGGCGGATTTGCGAGGCCTTCCTCCGCTGGTGACATACATCGGCGGGCACGACCTGCTGCTTCTCGACGCGTGCCACCTGCACGCGAACGTGCGCGCGGCCGGGGGGCAGTCGGAGCTTCAAGTCTGGCCATCTGGCTTCCACGTGTTCATGGCGGCACTGTCCACGCGTGAGGCTCGTGAGGTGATGGCGGACGCCAGTCGGCGTTTCGCCGGCAACGGCATGCGCTCTCCCGCAAGTAGTCAAATTTCGGGGCGACCGTAGACGCCGAAGGATGCAGTCTCCCGCCGGCTATCTCGATCGTCGGAGTGGGTCGCTATATCGATAGCTCAGCGAAGTTGCTAACACCGCACCTCGCCGTTTCGGCTAATGATGGGAAGAGGTGAGGCGAATTGCCTCGCAGGAGGCGTGAAGTGTCCGACAGCTTCCCGGCGCCCCGGCGCGGGTGACGTCCCCTGGAGTGGTGTAGTTCTCGGCGGTGGTGTCGACGTCGTAGACGTTGGTGAGCCATCGTGCGATGGTCAGTGAGAACCGATCAAAGTCACTCACAGAAAGACACAACGCACGATGGCTCTAGACCAGTCTGCCCTCCTCGAGCTCCTCGGGGAACTGAAACTCACCGACGTCACCGACCGGATCCGGACAGCGACCGAGACGCTCTACCAGGAGCTGATCGACGCGGAAGCGGCCGCGTTCATCGGCGCCGCCCCGTACGAGCGGTCCGGCGCACGGGTCGCTCAACGCAACGGCACCCGACCCCGACCGTTGCTCACCACCGCCGGTGAACTCGATCTGCGGATCCCGAAGCTGCGGGCGGGGACCTTCTTCCCGTCACTGCTGGAACGCCGCCGACGGGTCGATCAAGCCTTGTTCGCGGTCGTGATGGAGGCGTACGTCCACGGCGTGAGCACCCGCAAGGTCGACGACCTGGTCAAAGCGCTGGGCGCCGACACGGGGATCTCGAAGTCGGAGGTGTCGCGGATCTGCGCGAACCTCGACGAGGACGTCGCCGCGTTCCGGGACCGGCCGCTCGCGGACACCGGCTACCCGTACGTGTTCCTCGACGCGACCTACTGCAAGGCCCGCGTCGGCCGGCGGGTCGTCTCCCAAGCGGTCGTCGTCGCGGTCGGCGTCGCCGCGGACGGGCGTCGGGAAGTGCTCGGTTTCGAGGTCGGCGACACCGAGTCGCAGCCGTTCTGGACCACGTTCCTGCGCTCGTTGAAAGCGCGCGGGCTGGACGGGGTGAAGCTGGTCATCTCCGATGCTCACACCGGCCTGATCGCCGCGATCGAGACCGTATTCCAAGGCTCCAGCTGGCAGCGATGCCGGGTTCACTTCATGCGCAACGTGCTCGCCAACGTGCAGAAGACCGCCGGACCGATGGTCGCATCGATCATCCGCACGATCTTCGCGCAACCCGACAAGAAGCACGTCCACGCCCAGTTCGACGAAGTCGTGCGGATGCTCGGCCGCTCCCACCCGAAGGTCGCCGAGATGCTCGAAGACGCCCGCGACGACCTCCTCGCGTTCGCGGCGTTCCCCTACGCGCACTGGCGGCAGATCTGGTCCACCAATCCGCTGGAGCGGGTGAACAAGGAGATCAAGCGTCGCACCGACGTCGTCGGCACGTTCCCCAACCCGGCCGCGCTGCTGCGCCTGGCAGGGCACGTCCTGATCGAACAGCACGACGAATGGGACGGCGCCGACCGCCGCTACTTCAGCGAGCACTCCATGAAGCTCCTCGACGTCACCGAAGAGGAGGTCGCAATCCCAGAACTCGCTGCGGCATAATCACAACAGCTGAACTCGCACGGTGTCGAGAAACTCCACCACTCAGAGGGACGCCACCCCCGGCGCGTGACCGACAGCGCGTTGCGATTCTCGAGATGTCTGGAGGCGTAAAGGTGCCGAGGCCGGGTACCCGGGCGACCGCCGCCAGATTAATTCCGCGCCCACACAGTGCCCAGAACTGAAGACGATTCGCCCGGATCGAGCAGGATCGTGGTCAAAATCTGCCAGGCTTGAACGGCGTGAATCCGGGGCCTTCTGAACAAGAACGAACGAGAAGGACGAACCTCTCCAGGTTCAGAGCCCACCCCAACTATGATCGGTCGCGGACTCTCTGGGGAGCGCCTTGCTGACACCGCCTGATCGTGACATTCTGTCTCGCGCCTGCCGGGACTGGCTTGCATGGATGGACGATCACCGAGCGGGAATCGACTACTACGCCGTCAAGATTCGTGCCCACGTGCTGCCCACGAACGACTCGGATCGAGGTTGATTGTGGTCGGATCAGAACTGAGTTCACCAGGTTCAGATCCGCGAAATTTCGGGGATCCCGGGCGCAGAAGAAACGAGCAGGATCAAGAAAGACGTAGCTCGGCGGGATTCAAATCCCTCCGTCTTCGCCAGTAAAAGACCTGATCAATTAGCATTTCTGATCGATCCTGCCACGCGATCTGCCACTTCTGCCACGTTTGGGGCGTCGCGATTGCTGAGCGGATAGTGCAGCGCGGCGCCCGACGCCCAGGCGATGTGCGAAGCTCCGACGGTACTGTTGGCCAGTTCGGCAGGGCTGCACTGGCGACCGTGAGCGCGAATCCCTCGGTCTCGGTGCGGGCGTCGTTCGGGCGCTCGAACTGAAGACGACGTCTTCTCACTTGAGTTCGGCGCTGCCATTCCTCCACAGGGCGACGCCTGTTCGCGTTGTCCCCCATCGGCCAGATGCTGGGCTGCCGGCCCTCTCTGGGAACGGGATCATCGGCGCATGGGAATCAGATACTACGCATACGCGTTCGACGCCGACCTCGCGCAGCAGGCGGTCGACGACCCGCACAGCATCCTCTCCAGCGACCCGCTCGCCGACGCGTGGGGCATGGAGCCGCATGCGAGCGTCAGCGTCGCGACGTTCGAGCAGACCTCGCCCAAGCACGAGATGCTCTACCTCGACAAGTCCTGGTCGGCTCTGCAGTCGCTCACGCAACCGCAATCGGGCGGGACCAAAGTCGGTTCCTCGCATCGCATGTTCGAGGGACACGTGACGATGCACGAGATGGGGTGGGACCCGTGGGTGAGGACGATCCTGCCGGAAGAGGTGCCGGCGATCCGCGACCACCTCTGCGCGATCGACGAGTCGCGGGTGCGGACGTGGGCGCAGACCTGGCGCAGCCGGCACGGAGCCGACGATGAGGACGAACTCCGATATGTCCTCGATTTTCTTCGACGGGCTCAAGAGTTCGTCGAATCGCTCGCGGCTGATGGCCGTGGAATGGTCTACCTCATCGGGTGACTCCGTTCGAGGGGACGCTCTCCGGATCGGCTGATGTCGGCGTCGCCCCGAGCAGGAATGTGGAACTATGCGCTGGCGGGGCTGGGGCGTTCTGAGCCGACCGCCGATGCGCTGCACAGGACGGTCCGACCGTTTGTCGATGGACCCGTGCTAGCCTAATCGCAACAAACGCAAACTGTTGCGTTCATGCTTATCGAGGTGATTTCTGTGTCCCGCGCTGCCGTGGTTGAAGAGACATATCTCCCGAGCGGGGTCGACGAGCTTGCTCCCATCTCGGACTTCCTGAACGCCCATGAGGCGGCGGGGCGGATCGTGCCTGAGCTGCGCTACTTCCTCGCCGGGGCGCGCCCCGGTGACCAGGTCGAGCTTCCGGAAGAGGTCTACCTCGCCCTCCGCAAGGTCGTTGACGCGATGCGAAGTGGCCTTGCTGTCTCGGTTGTGCCGCAGACGACACGCCTGACGACGCAGCAAGCGGCGGACCTGCTGAACGTGAGCCGGCCAACCGTCGTGAAGCTCCTCGACGAAGGTGAGATCCCTTTTGAGAAGGCCGGAACGCACCGCCGTGTTCTCCTTGCGGATCTGCTCGAGTATCGGGACCGTCGACGCGAGCGCCAGTACGACATGCTTGCCGCGACCCGCAACGACGTCGATGAAGAGAACGTCGCTCAGGCGCTCGAGGACCTCAAGTCGGCCCGAAAGGCTGTCGCGGCACGGCGATCTTCCAGGCTCCGCTCCGCTGACTGACAGGATGGGGTCGTGTTCACGGCCACTCTCGACACCAGCGTGCTGTGGCCGAGTCTGCAACGCGACTTCCTCCTGTCCCTCGCGATCGAGGGCTCCTACCGACCGACGTGGAGTTCAGCGATCCTCGAGGACTCGAGTTCCATGAGGAAGCCAAGCTCGTTGGACGCGGCACGGCGAGGGATGAGGCCGCCGAGCGTGCGTCGGACTCTCGTTGCGGCGATGCGACGTGAATTTGCCGACGCGGAGGTTGAAGGCTGGGAGCCACTGGAGGGGACTTTCGGGCTGCCCGATCCAGATGACGAGCACGTCGTGGCGGTGGCGGTCATCGCGGGAGCCGGAGCAATCGTCACCGACAATCTCAAGGACTTCCCCGCCGACAAGATCCCGCCAACGATACAAGTACTCAGTGCGCGTGAGTTCGCGAGGAATACTGTCGCGCTGAACCCGCAGCGTGCGGTGGCTGCCGTGCAGGAGATCGCGCAGCGCTCTGGGCACCACGGAGATACGCTCACCGTCGATGCGATATTCGCCATTCTCCGCGACCGATACGGCATGATCGGAGCTGTCGAGATGATGGTCGAATCGTCGAGTGAGAGCGAGCGTCCGGACGTGTTGTAGGCACTCACATCGGCTCGTTCCTGCCGCCACGTTTCTGCCACGAATCGAACCCAACCGACCTGATCGAGATGACACATCGCGCCGCTCCGTCTTCGCTAGTTCTCGCGTATTTCGTCGGCCTCCCACGCTCGCGCCTCAATCAACGGCCCCATGCCACCGCCTGCTCGGGGCGGGCGGCCCGGTTCCTGCGCCGCCGACCTCATTCGGCGCTGAACGCCTCGAGGAACCGGTCGCGGAAGTCACTCATCGGCCAGATGGGTGCGTGGGGTGAGGGCAGCATGCCGTCTTCCCATTGCCATGCGTCGATCGCGTCGAAGACCGCCGGGTCTTGCGCGACGATGCTGATCGGCACCTCGTGGCCGGCGTCTGGGCCGCTGACGATCCTGGCCGGCTGATGGTCGCCGAGGACGACGAGCACCAGATCGCGGTCGTCGGATTCGTGGAGGAACGCGAACATCGCACCGAGGGAATAGCGGATGGACTGGGCGTACGCCTGCTTCACGCGCTCCGGGTCCCGCCATACGTCGGATGCCGACTCACCTTGCAGAGGTTGCGGACCGAACACGGAGCCGTCGCCGATCTCGGACCAGGGCACGAGCGTGGGCAGCGGTGCCCATGGCGTGTGCGACGAAATGAGTTCGACCTCCGCCATGACCGGCTGGTGGGGCCCGGCGAGCTCGTGGTCGGCGAAGTGCTTCCAGGTGTACTGGTCGGGGATCGGCGCATACCCGAACGGCGGCCCGCGATAGCCGACGTTGTTCGCGTCGAGCAGGGTGTCGAAATGGTAGAACGACGTGCCGAACGACCACGTCTGCGTGTTCGCCGGCGACACACTGACCGTATGCCACCCGGCCCGCCGGAATGCCTCGCTCAACGTGAGGCGGTCACTCCGGATGACCTTGCTGTAGAGCGGCTGCCGGTCGATCCACAGCCCGGTATGGAGGGTGGAGTGCGCCAGCCAGCTGAGGCCGCCGAACGTCGGCGAGGTGAGGAACGCGCTCTGCGAGCCGTAGCCGTCGGCACTGAGCTGCGTCTCGCCGTCGCGCAGCACACGCCGGACGCCTGCCGAGAAGCCCGAGTCGTGCACGGCAACCCGCCCGTAACTCTCGACGAAGGCGAAGACCACGTCCTTGCCTGCGAGCGCGGTCAGGAGAGCGGTGCCCGGGGTGTCGCGGTACGGGTCGTCCGCGATCTGGCGCGGCAAGTCGGCGACCGCCGCAAACGCGCCCGCTGCGTGCGCGACCGACGCGCCGATGGCGTCGAGCGAGGGAGCGACTGCGGCCGGTTGGCCCGCCACCAGGTGTGAGCCTGTGAGAGCGGCGACGGCCCAGGCCGCGGTGACGACCGAGAGCGCGACCATTCCCTGCCCGCGAGCGCGCTCGCGCACTTGAGCAGGACGGATGGCCGCGCTCACGCGAAGTGCCGCCCATCCGAGCAACACGACGACCCCGACGGCGAGGACAGCGATAAGCACCACGAGGGCGCTCGCGGCGGATCCGCCGATGGCGCCACGCACGACGCCGAAGGCGTCGCCCAGCTGCTGCCAGTCGAGCGGATCGAAGGCGATGTCGAGCACCGCCCGGTACCCCGCGTCGATGCCCGCGATCGCGATCGCGACGACGATGACGATGGCGAAGGCGGCCGCGACGGTGACGCGTGCGAGTCGCCAGGGAAGCAGAAGCAGCAGGAGGACGGCGATGATCGGCTCCGCCGGCAGTGCGATGAGCGCTGCCGGAGAGCCATCCGCCACCGCTCCCGGGACGAGCGGTACGAAGACGAGCAGAACGATCGCGGCCACCAGCCAGGCCCGCCCGTTCGGGAGGACCTCCAGGCCGATTGAACTCCCTCTTCCGCCAGCTCGTGACCGTGCTGATCCCGACTGCTCGTCACGCGGGCCGACTCCTACGCCGGTCACGACGCGCGCGCCTCAGCCTCGGGATCGGCATGGTCCGCCGCACACCGGGCGTGGCCGTAAGCGGCCAGCCACACGACGTCTCGGCCGAACGACTCGACGAGCAGGGCGAGAGCGAGGGCTACGAGCAGTGCGCTCGCGAACACGGGGACCAGGCCGGATGCCGCGGTTGCCAGCGTGATCCCTTGCGCGGCGGTCACGACCTTGCGCCAGTAGCGGTACGGCAGCGGCGCGCGAAGCCACGGCAGCATCCATCCGGCGGCCAAGAAGGCGTATCGCATGAGCCCGATCGCGAGCACCCAGGGGCCGAGTGTCTGCGCGACGTACGCGCTGAGCGCGAGCAAGAGGAACGAGTCCACCTCCATGTCGAACCGGGCACCGAGCTCGGTCACGCTGTCCGTCCGTCGTGCGACCCAGCCGTCGACCGCGTCGAGCGCGAGCGCCGGCACGGTCAGGCCGATGAGGAGCGGCACCGGGATCGGCGCGACGAACGAAGCGACGACCAGCCCGGTGATGATGGCGACCAGCGCCGACCTCGTCGCAGTGACGACGTTGGCCTCGCCGAAACGCGAGGTGCGCCGGCGTCGCAGCCCGACGACGAGGATCGCCGTGCTCGCGGCGAGGTACGCGAGCGCGGCCGTCGAGCCGATTGCGGGCAGCCCCTCGACTGCCCAGATCAACGCCACGCCCACCGCACCGAGCCCCGCGAACCCTATCGGCGCGATGTGTACCTCGGTCATCGCGATCACGTGAGATCGGTGGCGCATACCCCGGTGGCGACGAGCGTGACGAGAAGTTCGTCAGATGGTGGATCGTCGAGTTGTGCCGTGTGCCTCTCGAACGGAGCGGCATGGTCGGGCAGCAGGGCGGCCGTGACATCGCGTGGCATCGGCGGTCTTCTCTTCTCGCTCTCAGGTCGGCGTCTGAGGGTGAAGATGAGGCGTGCCGGGTCGACCACGTCCCGTCTTGGTGCCTCACTATAGCCATCCGCGGGCATGGCCTCTACAGCGGGTCTCGCGCCCTGCGCTGACGTATCGCGGATCGGGCTCGAAGTCGGCCACCGCCGTCAGCGAGGGGTTTCGGGGCCGGACCCGGCGGCGAGGAAAGCAGTCCCGAAGCACAGCGCAGTCCAGGAGGGGTCAACCAATCGGTCCTGGATCTCCGCGCGGATCGTCTCCCACGGACGGCGCATGATCCACGCGTCAAGGGAGGCGGAACCCCGCACCGTTGCGATTCCCAGCCGCGACAGCCACCCCGGCGTGATGTCGGGGATCTTGAGATCGAGCACTACCCAGCGTCCGCCGCCGGAGAGGGCCGCGGCACCGTGCGCGATGACCTGTCCGCACTCCGGCACCTGCGTCAAGGCGTAGGTGGACAGGATCGCGTCGACCCCAGCCGGAAAGCTGAAGTCGGCCGCGTCGGCCTGTACGAGGCTCACGTTGCTCCAGCCGTTCGCTTCGACCCGGTCTTCGGCACGGGCGAGCATCGCGTCGGTGAGGTCGACTCCCACGATGTGACCGCGGGGACCGATCGCCGCCTCCAGCAGCCCGAAGTTCAGGCCCGTACCGCAAGCGATGTCGACCACGGTGTCTCCAGCGCGGAGGCCCAGCTCACGCAGTGCACGCAAGCGCTGCGACCGCTGCGGGTAGCCGGGCACCGGGTACAGCCGGGAGGTGATGTCATAGCGCCTGGCCTTCTTGCGGTAGATCGCCATCAGGCGCTCTCGAGTATGGTCGGCCTCGTTCACCGTGACCACGCGCCTGCCTGCGCGCCCGACTCGACCGCCGCCTTGATCCCCGCCATCTCGATATCGCTCACCCGCTGAATCTGAGCCCGGAGGGCACGGCCGGGGATGGCGCGCATGAAGCGGGCCGGGTCGACCTCGACCCACATCATGGCTTCGGTGTATCCATCGCCCGCCGGCCCGAACTCCATTCCCCAGCGCGCGACCGAGGTTCCCATCGTGCCGACGAACGCCATCGAGCGCGGTGCCTCGACGGTGGTCACCTGCTCACTCCGGCTGTGATTCCAGCCGAAGTCCCTCGCCCGCTGCTCCACCCACGCGCCGGGCCGGAGCACACCGCCGCCGCGAACCCGACATTCGAGCACCGTCGGCGCCCACTCCGGCCAGCGTCCGACGTCGCACATGTAGTCCCACACGTCGCTGACGCCCCGCGCGACTGTGATGCGGCTCTCGGTTCTGATCGTCATTGCGTCGGCTTTCGGTAGATGAGTTCCATTGCTTCAGGTTCGCGGTCACGTCCACGTCGGGACCTACGCGTCGCGTCCGCCGTTTCCGTTGTCGACGATCACGGCGCCTGCGCGGGGCGTGGACAGGACATATTTGAGAACCACCATGTCGCCGATACGACGGGTCTCGGCGAGGGGTGCGTGCCGATCGGGCGTCCAGGGGATTTCGCCGTCGCCGGTCAGCCGGGGCGCACGGCGGTCAGCGACGAAGAACGGTGCGATGGCCAGCTGCAGCTCATCCACGAGCTCGGATGCCAGGAACTGTGTGATCACCGTTCCGCCGCCCTCCACCAGGAGCGTGCGCACGCCGCGATCGCTCAGTTCGCCCACCAAGTCGGATACGGTGACCGCATCACCCAGTCCGACGACCGTCGCGCGTTCGCCCAATCGGTTGCGCGTCCGCCGGACCGCCGATCGCGGGCAGTACACGAGCTTCGTCGCCTCTCCGGCGGTGAAGAATTCCGACCGAGGATTGAGGTCGCCCGTTGCCGTCAAGGTCACCTTGAGGGGCGACGGACCCAAGCCCGCTGCGCTGCGCCTTGCCCGTCGCTCTTCGCTGCGTACCAGCAGTCTCGGATTGTCTGCGCGCACGGTGCGCGCTCCGACCAGGATGGCGTCGCTATGCGACCGCAACTCGTCCACTCGATCGAAGTCCGCCGCGTTCGAGAGGGCCAGCCGCGGCGGAGAAGCGGTGTCCAGGTACCCGTCGAGCGACATGGCGGCGCTGAGGATCACGTACGGCCTGTCGATGACGAGCTCCCCTCTGGATGGATGCCATCCCACGCGGCGGCGAGCGCGCGCGCGACGACGGCGAACGCCCCGCCGGCAACGCCCTCGCGCGGCATCCTCGCCCTGATTCTCAGCGGGATGGATGCCGCGCGCAGGACGAGCGCGACGACGGCGACGCTGCGCGGTGCCACGTCTGCTCCGACGTACGGCGCGCTCATCTGCACGGGCATCACGGCCACGCCAGCAGATCGGTGTGCGCCAGGACGGCGCAGAGGTCGCCGCGCTGTCTCTGCGCGGTACGCGATTCGCGGTACTCGGGGCCTGACGAGCGACGACCACCGAGCTGTTCCGAGGCCGCATCGACCCAGCCGTCGAACCACTCGTCGAGAAGCCGAGGGTCGTGGTCTCCCAGCCGCCAGAAGGTGGCGGCCGATCGCACCTTCCACCCGGACTCCACGAAGAGGCGCTGCGCGAGCGCGCCACCGGTCGGTCCGAGGAGTGGACGTCCGCCGACATGACGTCGCTGATGCGCGTTGAAGGCCTCCTCGAAGAGACCGTCGCGCGGATCCGCCGGGTCGAGGCGGACCTCGCCGGTCACGCTCAGGCTCAGGAGCACCGGGCAGCCGACGGCCACGCACGCCTGGACCAGCGCGTGCAGTTCCTCGGTGGTCAGCACATCGAGCAAGGCGGAGGCGGTCACCAGTGACGCGGAGTCGAGATCCCCGGCGGCAAGGTGTGCGAGCTCCCCGCTGCGGGTTCGGATGGCGACGGGCCTGCCCTCGCGATCGAGCGGGGCGACCCCGCCGGCAGCCCGTTCGACGAGCTCCGCGTTCCAGTCGTGCAGGATCCAGGTCTGCGGTCCGGGGAGGATCGGTGCCATCCAGCGCATCATCGACCCCGTTCCGCTGCCCAGGTCATGGACGACGATCGGACCGGACTCGAGCATGCCGGCTGCGGTGAGGGCGAGCTCACGGGAACGGGCCCGGGCGTCCTCGTGCTCTCGAAGCGCCAGCCAGTCGCTGCTGACCTGAATGATCTCGCTCACCCCGCGAGCCGCCTCTCGTATCCGGCGCCGTCGACTCCCCGGCGGGCACCGATGAGGACCGCGGCGGCGATCTGCGCGGACTCGCCCCATGTCCGTCCGGCCGTGCGCACCAGCGCTCTCGCCTTGAGCGCAGCACGCACATCGGGGTCCCCCGCCCACTGCCGCAGGACGGCGCGCAGCGTCTCCGGATCGTCCGCCGGAACGAGGACGCCGGCCGCGCTGCCGTTGATCGCCTCCGGCAGTCCGCCGACGTGGGCCGCCACGACCGGGATGCCGCGGGCGAGAGCCTCAGCGGCGACCATGCCGTAGCTCTCCGTCCGCGAGGGAGCGACGACGAGGTCCGCAGACAGAAACATCTCCGTCCGCCGCTCACCCGTGAGAGCCCCCGTGAGGACGACTCGCTCCTCGAGACCGGCGGAACGGATCGCGGCGGCAGTCCGCGCTGCGAACGCGGGGTCGGCGTTCAGCGAGCCCACGATCGAGCACGTCCAACCGGGCAGATCGGTCATGCCCGCCAAGGCGTGAACGAGGACATCCTGCCCCTTGTGGGGCGCGACGGCGCCGACGCACAGCATGTGGGGGACCGGGACTGATCCTGTCGCAACGGGTGCGGCATCCGTGCCGGGATGGACGACCGTGATCCGCCGGGGCATCGCGAGCGCGCGGGCGATGAGCTCAGCCCGGGTCCATTCGCTGGTGGCGATCACATGCCGCGCGGCACGCAGAGCACGGCGCTCTCGTTCGATGGTCCCCCCGGCGTCCCCGATCCCGGTCATGGCGCTCGCGACCATGTGCGCCAGCACGACGATGCGAAGGCGGCTCGAGTGCGCGTCCAGCGCGTCCGGCGCCGCAAGGGCGATCAGTCCGTCGATCAGCACGACGGAATCCCGCGGGAGATGGGACAGCGCGCGGGACAGCGCGTGCGTTCCGCCGGGGATCACCGACCTCATCCGGATGTCGAGACCGTGGGCGCGCAGCGCCTCAGCGATGCGAAGGTCGTAGACGTTCCCGCCGCTGACACGATCGGCGTCCTCGATGCCGTCGGGCACGACGAAGTGCACGGCCGCATCGTCCGCCCTGTTCACAACGTCCTCTCGTAGCTCGCCCAGGCGATGTGAGACTCGTGCAGGGTGACGCCGACCGACGACAGTCGCCCGGCCGCCGGCCCGAGTCGCCCATCGGCGACATGGGCGGCGAGTCGGTCGGCGATGACCTGGCACATCCGCTCCGTCGTGGTGTTCACCCCGTCGAATTCCGGTTCGTCGTCCAGATTGCGATAGGTCAGCGCGCTCGTGATCTGGTGGAGCGCGTCGGCGGCCCGCCCGATGTCGACGACCACGCCGTCCTCGTCCAGCTCGTCCGCTCGGAACGATGCGTCGACGACGAACGTCGCGCCGTGCAGCCGTTGCGCGGGGCCGAACGACTCCCCGGAGAAGCTGTGAGCGATCATGATGTGGTCTCGCACCGTCACGGCGAAGGTCACGCGGCATCCCCCCAATCGATCGTGTGGCACAGGTCCCCGCTCCGGCCGGTCGCGAGCCCCGCCATCACCGCGGGCAGGTCCCGCCAGGAGGAGTGGCCGGTCAGCAGCGCATCGAAGGCGGGGTCGCGCAGGAGCTCGAGCGCGAGCGTCAGCCGGTCGCGAGTCGTGCGCGTGTTCCGTCGGCGTTCGGCGACGGCGCCCACCTGGCTCGAGCGGATGGTCAGTCGTCGCGAGTGGAAGTCGGCTCCGAGCATGAGCGTCACCGGGCGGTCGCCGTACCAGCTGGCCTCGATCACCTCGCCGTCGGTCACCACGGACTCCAATGCGAGCCGCAGCCCGGACTCCGATCCGCTCGTGTTGACGACCAGATCGCGATCCGCCGGCGCGTCGCCCGGCCCGGCGAAAGCGACGCCCAGTCGCTCGGCGATCTCGCGACGCGATTCATCTACATCGACCAGCACGACGTCGAGTCCGGGGATGCTGCGGATCAGCCGCGCGACGCAGCATCCGATCATCCCAGCGCCGACGATCGTCACCCGGTCCCCGATGAGGGGGGCGGCATCCCACAGCACGTTCACCGCGGTCTCCACCGCGCCGGCGAGCACCGCGCGGCGGGCGGGCACGCCGGGCGGCACGGGGACCACAGCGTCGGCGGGAGCGACGAAGAGGGACTGATGGGGGAACAGGGTGAAGACCGTGCGGCCGCGGAGCGCTTCGGGGCCCTGCTCGACGACGCCTACGTTGAGATAGCCGTACTTCACCGGGCCCGGAAAGTCCCCCTCCTGGAAGGGCGCGCGCATCCTCTCGTGCTCGCCGGCCGGTACGCGACCCAGAAAGACGGATGCCTCGGTGCCGCGGCTGATACCCGTGTAGCCGGTGCGCACAAGGACGTCCCCCTCGCCGGCACGAGCGATCGGCCCGCGGCGGAGAACGCCGACACCCGGTCCGTCGATCCAGAAAGCCATGGCCTCGAGCAACCGAACCTCCTTGAACCTCGTGTGGGAGGGAGCGCGTGGCTGCCCTGCGTGTGAACGAATATGCTCCACGCGACGCTCCTTGACAAGGACACGGCAGGGCCACGAACGAGGTTCCGCTCACCTCGATCGCGTCGGAGCCTCTTTCGTGGCGTTCATGGGCTCGGCGTTGATCGTGGAGGAACATACGTGCTCGCGCTGCCGTACCGCTGACGGCGGCCACTCGAACTTTGCCGGTCGTCACCGTGCTCGTGCCGGCCTGACAAGGCATCGTGCCTCTTTCTTACGCGAGGCGCGGGTTCGTTGATGCAGGGCCCGGGCGAACCGTCACGTGAGGTGGTCAGCGAGCGTTTCGAGGATGCCGCGCATGCCCTGTTCGCGTTGCGGGGCGTCGGCCCAGAACCGGTCGAAGAAGATTCCGTGCTCGACGTGCGTGAGTCGCGTGCCGTCCGGGATCGATTCGAACTCGAACGAGGCGATCGATGTGGACATGTGGGCGCCGTCGAGCCACATGTCGTAGGTCGTGACGATGCGTTCGTGCTCGACGATGTCGGTGTACACGCCCTCGTAGCGCGAGAGTGGTCCGCCGTGAAACTGTGCTTCGTCGACGTCGCGGCCGCCGACGCGGAAGTCGAACGCCCACGCGCCGCGGGCGAAGGTGTCGCCGTCGCCGAACCAGTCGCGCTTGCGGTCTTCCTCGGCGAAGGCGCGCCACACGTTGTGGACGGGCACGGGGTAGTCGCGGACGAGGGTGAAACCGGAGTGCGCGAGTCGGCGTCCATCAGTCATCGGTGTCTCCTATCGGCGGAAGGTGACATGGATCGTGCCGCTCTCGGCGACCTCGGACGTCACGGTATGGGTGAGCTCGAGCCCGCGCAGGTCGTCCCAGACGCGGTTCCCTCGGCCGAGCACGATGGGGGCGATTCCGACGTGCAGGTCGTCGACGAGGCCCGCGCGGAGGAAAGCGCGCGCCGTTCGGATGCCGCCCCCGACGCGCACGTCGAGGCCGTCGGCGGCGACCGCCGCCTCGGCGAGGACGTCCTCGATCGCTCCGGTTCGGAAGTGGAACGTGGTGCCCCCCGCCATGGGTATCGGTGGTCGCGGCGCGGAATGGGTGAGGACATAGACCGGGCAGCCGAAGGGCGGCTCGTCGCCCCACCAGCCTTTCCAGTTCGGGTCGTCCGCGTTGACGTGGAGCCCGAACATGGCGGCTCCCATGATCTCCGCGCCGACATCTGTGAAGAAGGCAGCAGCGTAGGCCTCATCGATACCGGTCGTCCCTGCGCCGCTGTCGTCGCCGAATACCTTCTCGCGGAATGTGCGGGTTGCCGCGTACGAGGCCGTCAGAGGACCCCAATCTTCACCCATGGGGTTGTCTGAAGTGCCGTCTGGTGCTGCGGTGTATCCGTCGAGAGACGAGAACAGGTCGATTCGAACGCGAGTCATTTTGTGGTCTCCTCACAAGGTTGCGCGGGATAAGTGGATGCCCAGACGGTCCGCCGAACGTTCGGCCGGCGTCCGCTGCTCGCCGAGCCAGAGGTGCAGGACGTCGAGAGCGCCAGGTTGCAGAGTCGCGGTGCGCACGCGCCCCTGCTTGGTCGACGTGATGACCCCCGCGTCCTCCAGGATCCGGAGGTGCTGGAGCAGCGACGGCAACGCCATCGACAACGGGGCCAGCAGCTCGGACACCACCGCCGGCGACTTCGCCAACCGCTCCACGATCGCGCGACGAGTCGGATCAGCGAGCGCGCGAAGCACCACGTCAACTTCTTCGCGATAGCTAGGCATATACCTAACTATGGCACGATTTCGTGATCGCCTGGGTGAATGGGGGATTGGACGCGCATGGATCGTGGTGGGAACCTGACGTGGTGAACACCTTGCGAATGCGAGAGGGCAGCGACCGGCTCGTCGTCGAGCTGCATCGCCCCGACGTGCGGAATGCCATCGACGATGAGATGGTCGCCGAACTGCACGAGGTGTGCTCCGGCCTGGAGCGCGATCCTCGTGTCTTGATCCTGACCGGCGCGAGCCCAGGGGAGACGAGCACAGCGGAGACGAGCGCAGGGGAGACGAGCCCAGGGGGGACGAACACAGCGGAGAAGGGCATATTCGCCTCGGGCGCCGACATCCGGAGCCTCCTCGGGCGCGGCCGCGATCAGGCTCTCCAGGGCATCAACTCCGGGCTGTTCACGCGGATCGCGCGGCTGCCGATGCCGGTGATCGCCGCCGTGGACGGCTACGCCCTCGGCGGAGGGGCCGAGCTCGCCTACGCCGCCGACATCCGGATCGCATCCACCCGTGCCGTGTTCGGCAACCCCGAGTCCGCGATCGGGATCATGGCCGCGGCCGGCGCGACCTGGCGGCTCCTCGAACTCGTCGGAGAGCCGCTCGCGAAGGAGATCCTCTTCACCGGTCGCCGACTCACCGCCGAAGAGGCGCTGCGCGTCAACCTGGTTGCCTCCATCCACGATCCGCAGGATCTGCTCGCCGCCGCCGACGCGCTCGCCGATCGCATCGGCGAGCAGGATCCCCTCGCCGTTCGTCTCACGAAGAGGGTGCTGGCGGCGCCTCGCTCCGCGCATCCGCTCGTCGACGATCTCGCCCAGGCGATCCTCTTCGAATCGGACGCCAAGACGGAACGGATGACCCGTTTCCTCAACCGTTCGAAGGAGTCCACATGACCACCGTCCCCGCATCCGTCGGTGTCATCGGCGGGGGACGGATGGGCGCCGGCATCGCGCAGGTGTTCGCTCAGGCCGGTTCCTCCGTCCGCGTCATCGAGCGCGACGAGGCCGCTGTCGCCCAGGCCCGCTCGCGTCTCGAGGACGGCGTGGCGAAGGCGGCGGTGCGCGACGCGTCGGTGGATGCGGCATCCGTGCTCGCCCGCCTGGATGTGAGCGATGACTACGCGGCGCTCGCGGGCGCGGAGTTGGTGATCGAGGCGGTTCCGGAGGTCATCGCGCTGAAGATCGAGGCGCTGACCCGGGCCGAGCGGGTCATCGGCGCAGCCGCCTGGTTGGCGACGAACACGTCGTCGCTGTCGGTCACGGGGCTGGCGGATCAGCTCCAGCGGCCCGAGCGCTTCTGCGGTCTGCACTTCTTCAACCCGGTGCCGCCGTCCGCGCTGGTCGAGATCGTGCTGACACCGCGCACCACCCCCGAGTTGCGCGTGCTCGCCGAGGCGTGGGTCGCCGCGCTCGGCAAGACGCCGATCGTGGTCAACGACGCCCCCGGCTTCGCCAGCTCACGCCTCGGCGCGGCGATCGCACTGGAGGCGATGCGGATGCTGGAGGAGGGCGTCGCCAGCGCCGATGACATCGACACCGCGATGGTGCTGGGCTATCGGCACGCGACTGGGCCGTTGCGCACGTCCGATCTCGTGGGCCTGGACGTGCGTCTGGGGATCGCCGAATACCTGCACGAGACCCTCGGCGACCGGTTCGCCCCTCCGCAGATCCTGCGGGACAAGGTCGCCGCAGGCGAGCTCGGCCGCAAGACCGGTCGCGGGTTCTTCGACTACCGCGACGGCGCCTGACCGACACAGGGGCACCGCAGAGCGTGCCCTCACACACGTGCGCCGACCGCCATTGCGGCGGCCGGCGACGGGGAATGCTGTCTGTGGGGTTATCGCGATCCTGCGACGCGCCGACGCGTGACGAGGACATAGATGCCCAGCACGATGATCGCGCCGATGATGGAACCGATGATGCCGGCGGGCTGGAGGAAGCCGCCGTTGGGGTCACTGCCGAAGATGAGGAAGCCGAGGAATCCGCCGACGAACGAGCCGACGATTCCGAGGACGATCGTCAGCAGGATGCCGATGCTCTGCTTGCCGGGGATGACCGCACGCGCGATGAGGCCGGCGATCAGGCCGATGACGATGAGGCCGATGATGGTCCAGAGCATGATCTCTCCTTAGAGTGGGTGACCCGCGTTCCGGAGCAAGGCGCACCGGGGCGGGACGGATCCAAGGTTATGACTCGGCTGATCTTCTCGTCGCGGCCTTCCCATCGGGACCGCGGCGCTGTACGATCACGTCGCTCTGGACGGGGCTGGGCTCAGCCGAAGGCGATCGGGACTACGCGATCTCGCCGGCGGCCACGGTGTCTGCGAGCGCATACGCGCGGGGTAGGTGGTGCGCCCCGTAGAAGTCGGCCATCGTGAGTCGCTCTGCGTCGCCCGCCGACATCTCGCCCTTCGAGAGCACGGCCTCAACCGCGAGGGCGTGCATCCATCCCCCGGACAGGGTGCCGAGCAGCATCAGGTAGGGGACGCTGACCGCGTACGCGTCGCGCGGTGAAGCGCCGTGGCCCAGCAGATCCGCGGTCGCCCGGCGGGCAGCATCCACCGCCCGTGTCAGGCGATCAGCCGTCCGGGTCGCAACGGGGTGGGCGTGCTCGCGCAGACGCTCGGTGGTCTCGGTGATCCGGGTCAGCAGCGCGTCGACGGTCTCGGCCCGGTTTCGCAGGACCTTGCGCCCGACGAGGTCGTTCGACTGGATCGCCGTGGTTCCCTCGTAGATCGTCATGATCCGTGCGTCGCGATAGTGCTGGGCGACTCCGGTCTCCTCGATGAAGCCCATTCCGCCGTACACCTGGATGGCGTCGCTGGTGACCTGCAGGGCATCCTCGGTCGCCCAGCCCTTCAGGATCGGCACGAAGAACTCCGCCAGCGCGGTCGTGGCGGCGTCGGCCGATGCGGCGCGATCGAGCAGGTCCGCGACGTAGACGCCGAGGGCCCGCATCGCGAAGATCTTGCTCGACATCGACAGCAGCAGGCGGCGCACGTCCGGATGCTCTGCGATGGTGGTCCCGGCCGAGCGCTCCAGCACCGCGCCTTGGGTTCGCTGCGCGGCGTAGGCGGCTGCCTGCTGGTACGCCCGGTCGGCGATTCCGGTCGCCTGGAACCCCATGCCCGCCCGTGCGGAGTTCATCATGACGAACATTCCCGCCAGGCCGCCGTGCAGCTCTCCGACGAGATGACCGGTCGCGTCCTCGTAGGCCAGGGCGCACGTCGGGCTGCCGTGGATTCCCAGCTTGTGCTCGACCGCGAGCGTGGTGATCGCATTGCGCTCGCCGATGCTTCCGTCGTCGCCGATCAGGAACTTCGGTGCGACGAACAGCGAGAGGCCCTTCGCCCCCTCGGGGGCGTTGGGGGTGCGGGCGAGCACGAGGTGCACGATGTTCTCCGCGACATCGTGGTCACCCCAGGTGATGAAGATCTTCTGGCCGCGGATCGACCAGGTGCCGTCCTCGCGAGGGGTGGCCGTCGTGCGGATCGCGCCCAGGTCGGTGCCGGCATCCGGTTCGGTCAGGTTCATCGTGCCGGTCCACTCGCCGGAGACGAGCTTCGTGAGGAATCTCTCGCGCAGATCGTCGGATGCTGTCGCATCGAGAGCGTGGATCTGGCCAGAGGTCAGCAGCCAGCAGAGTGCGAACGCCGCGTTGGAGGCGTTCCAGATCTCGCCCAGTCCGGCCCGGATTGCGCCGGGCAGGCCGTCTCCCCCCGCCGAGACGGGGGCCTCGGCGGTGATCCAGCCGGCCTCGACGAACGCGCGGTACGCCGGCGCGAACCCGTCGGGCAGATGCACGGAGCCATCGACCAGGCGGGCGCCGTCGCGGTCGCCCACGGTCTGCAGCGGGGCGAGGACGGATGCCGCGAATTCGCCCGCGGCGGCGACGATCTCGGTGCCATCCGAGGCGGTCAGTTCGCGCCCGGTGGCACGTGCGACCACGTCGAGGCCGAAGGCCTCTCCGAAGAGGAACGCATAGTCCTCGACCGGCGGCCGGTAGGCGGAGTCAGCGGCGGCCATGATGGATCCTCCTGCGTTGGGATTTGAGACTTAGGTTCATGGTACCTGGAACTCAGTCTCAGCAGAAGGGAGTGCGCCCCGGTCGCACCGCCGCTGCCGTGGCGCATGGATTCCGTGAGGATGAGAGCTTCCACGCGTCTGCAGCCCGCCGGCGAGCGTAATGTCGCTCGCCGTGACCACTGAATACCGCCAACCGAGCGATGAGGCACCGCTTGCCAAACGCCTCATCATCGGCGATGCACTGACCTCGGAGCAACTGGACGAGCAGCTCCTGCCCAAGAAGCGAGCGCTTCCGATTTTCGCCTCCGACGCATTGAGTTCGGTCGCGTATGCGCCGCAGGAGTTGCTGATGATCCTCCTCATCGGCGGCACCGCGTTCCTCGCGTTCTCACCGTGGGTGGCCGCCGGCGTCGTCGCGCTGCTGATCGTCGTCGTCGCCAGCTACCGTCAGCTGATCAAGGCCTACCCCTCGGGTGGCGGCGACTATGAGGTCGCTCGGACGAACCTGGGTGAGGTGCCCGGCGTCGTGGTCGCCGCCGCGCTGCTCGTCGATTATGTGCTGACCGTCGCGGTGTCGGTCGCATCGGGCGTGGACAACATCATCTCAGCCATTCCCGAGCTCAATCCGGGCCGCATCGAGATGGCCGTCGGTTTCGTGATCCTGATCGTGATCGTGAACCTCCGCGGGGTGCGTGAGGCGTCGTTCGCCTTCGCCGTCCCTACCTATGTCTTCGTCGGGTCGGTCGCCGTGATGATCGTGGTGGGCCTGACGCGCACGCTCCTCGGCGACCCGCCCGTGGCATCCAGCGCGGAGTTCGCCGTGCAGGCGGAGTCGCTCACCCAAGCGGCGGTCATCCTCCTCGTGCTGCGCGCCTTCTCGAGCGGATGCTCGGCCCTCACGGGCGTCGAGGCGGTGTCCAACGGCGTGCCCGCCTTCCGCACACCGAAGGTGCGCAACGCGCAGATGACGTTGACCCTGATGGGCGGCATCGCGATCCTGCTCTTCTCAGGCCTGGTCGCGATCGCGCTCGTGTCAGGGGTCCACTACGCCGAAAACCCGTGTCACCTGATCGGCTTCGACTGCGAGGCGGGACCACAGCCCAGCCTGATGGCCCAGGTCGCCGCGGCGACCTTCGGCACGGGCTCGATCCTGTTCTTCATCATCCAGGCGGCGACGGCATGCGTGCTCCTGCTGGCCGCCAACACGGCGTTCAACGGGTTCCCGCTGCTGGGTGCAGTGCTGGCCCGCGACGGCTTCGCGCCGAAGGCCCTCAACACACGCGGCGATCGCCTCGTGTACTCGAACGGCATGGTGCTGCTGGGCGTCGCGGCGATGGTCGTGCTCGTCATCTACCGGGCCAACCTCACCACCCTCATCCAGCTGTACATCATCGGGGTGTTCGTGTCCTTCTCGATCGGGCAGATCGGCATGGTCCGGCACTGGCGACGGGTGTTGCGACAGACGCCCGCACCGTCACCGGATGCCGCGGCCGCAGCATCCGCCCGCCGCGAGCGCCGCTCCGCACACAGGGGCCTCGTCATCAACGCCGCCGGCGCGGCGATGACGATATCGGTGCTGCTGATCGTCACGATCACGAAGTTCACCCACGGCGCCTGGCTGGTGTTCATCGCGATCCCCATCCTGGCGATCCTGATGATCGGGGTGAACCGCTACTACCGCGACGTGGAGCACGAGATCCGCGTCGACGACACGACCCGCTTCGGAGCGGACGGCGACCTGGCGATCGTTCTGGTGAATCGCCTGCAGAAGCCGGTCCTGAAGGCGGTGGATTACGCGCTGGCCGCACAGCACGACAAGGCCGTCGCCGTCCACGTCGCGGTCAGCGATGAGGAGTCGGCGGCCCTGCAGAAGCAGTGGGAGGAGCACCGCATCCCGATGAAGCTGGTCATCATCGAGTCGCCCTACCGGTCATACACGGCGCCGGTCACGAAGTTCATCAAGCAGTACCGCGAGAAGTTCGGTTCCTCCGTCGTCACCGTCTACCTGCCCCAGTACATCGTCGGACATTGGTGGGAGTCGCTGTTGCACAACCGCCGGTCCCGGCGCATCGCACAGCAGCTGATGCTCGTGCACGGCGTATCGATCACTCTTGTGCCGTGGCTGCTGGACTCATCCCGACTCATCTACGGCCGCCGCTCGCGCCCGCTTCCGGGCGACCAACGGGCCGGCCGACCCGCGCCGGAGCCGCAGCGGGCAGGGCGCCGCGCGAGCCGCCCGGCCGGACCGCCCACACCCGAGACCGAGGGGCGATCCGCCGCAGCGGTACGCTGACGCGGATCATGTGGGTCCGACAGGACTGCGCACACGCGGTCTGAATGGCAACTCGAAGGGTGGTGGATCGAGGTGGTCGACGACATCGATGAGAAGACGGCGGACAGCTACCGTTTCGTGCTTCCTCGTGTCACGGGTGGTGCGCTCAGCCGACAGCGGGTCGGGCTGGGCTTCGCGCTCGCCCTTGCCGGGGGGCCGCTGCTGACCTGGTTGCTCTACTCGTTCCGTACACCCGAGTCGATCACCGCGGAAGTGCTCGCGTTCCAGCTGCTCGTCGTGGTGGTGGCGCTGATCGGCGGGATATGGCCCGCGCTTCTTGCTGCGGTGCTGTCCGGCCTGACCCTCGATTTTCTCTTCGTGGCACCGCAGTTCTCGGTCCAGATCTCTGATCCGCTGCACCTGTGGGCTCTGTTCCTGTACGTGCTGATCGCCCTCCTGGTCAGCTACATCGTCGACACGGCCGCCCGTCGAGCGCGTATCGCACAACGCGCTGCCGCCGAGGCAGAGCTGCTCGCGGCGGTCGCGGGCAATGTGCTCCGCGGCGAGAGCGCCCCGCTCGCGCTCGTCACGCGTACCCGCGAAGCCTTCGGCCTGTCCGGGGTTCGGCTCCTCGATGCGCACGGCGCCGTGATCGCCACCGACGGCGAACCGGTTCGCGACAGCCGCTTCGTCTCGGTCGCCGTCGGCCGACTCGGCGCCGCGGACCGCGCGACTCTTGAACTGCACGGGCGCGCACTGGATTCCTCCGAGCGTCGCCTGCTCGAGGTCATCATCGCCCAACTCAATGCCGCGCTCGAGCGCGCCGAGCTCACCGAAGCAGCCAGGGCGGCGGAGAGCCTCGCCGCCGCCGACCAAGTCCGCAGCGCGCTCCTCTCGGCGGTGAGTCACGACGTGCGCCGGCCCCTCGCGGCCGCCATCGCGGCCGTCGGCGGACTTCGTGCCAGCGGGCCGAACCTGTCGGACGAGGACCGGGACGAACTCGTCGAAACCGCGGATGAGAGCCTCGCCGCCCTCTCGAAACTGGTCACGGACCTGCTGGACGTCAGTCGCGTCGAGGCCGGCGTGCTCGCCGCGGCGCCGCAGCCCATCGACCTGGCCGACGTGGTGCTGGCCGCGTTGGAGGAGCTGAGCCTCGGACCCGATGTCGTCGATCTCGCGCTGGATCCGGAGATCCCCGCGGCCTGGGCCGACCCCGTGCTGTTGCAGCGGGTGCTCGTCAATGTGCTCGCGAATGCCGAGCGTCACGCGCCCGTAGGAACCCGTGTGAGTGTGACGACGGCTGTGCACGCGACGGCCGTGCAGCTGCGGATCATCGACCACGGAGCCGGCATCGCCCCCGACCGGCGCGAGGACATGTTCGCGCCCTTCCAGCGACTGGGCGACACCGACAACGGCACGGGCCTTGGCCTCGGACTGGCGCTGTCCAAAGGGTTCACCGAAGGAATGGGCGGCACGCTCACACCGGAAGACACCCCCGGAGGGGGGCTCACCATGGTGATCTCGCTGCCCCTCGCGGAGCGACCGTGAAGGTCCTCGTCGCAGACGATGACCCCCAGCTGGTCCGCGCTCTGCGGATCACCCTCTCCGCGCACGGCTATGAAGTCATCGCCGCGCCCGACGGCGCCGCCGCCATCGCCCTCGCGGGGGCGGAACGTCCGGACATCGTGATGCTGGATCTGGGGATGCCGCAGCTTGACGGCGTGGCGGTCATCGAGGCTCTTCGCAGATGGACGAGCATCCCCATCATCGTCGTGTCCGGGCGGGCCGGGTCCGCCGACAAGGTGGAAGCTCTGGATGCCGGTGCCGACGATTTCGTCACGAAGCCGTTTCAGATCGACGAGTTGCTGGCACGCCTGCGGGCACTCTCACGGCGGGCTCCGGCATCCTCCGACCAGCCGGTCGTCTCGTTCGGCGATGTTCGCGTGGATCTCGCGGCGAAGGCGGTGACCCGCGCCGGTGTGCTCGTGCACCTCACGCCGACCGAGTGGCAAATCCTGGAGATGCTCGCCCGCAAGCCCGGCGCGCTCGTGACCCGGACCGCGCTGCTCGAAGACATCTGGGGCACCGCTGAGGTGACGGACACCGGCTACCTGCGGCTCTACCTCTCGCAGCTGCGCAAGAAGCTGGAGGAGGAACCCGCCCATCCCGTGCACCTGCTCACCGAGGCGGGGATGGGATATCGACTGGTTCTCGACGGTCCACGCCGCGCAGAGGCACATCCGCCGAACCCGTGAGGTCCTGGCAGCGACCGCTGCTGCGCGCTGACGACGACCATTTCGCGGTCGGCGCCGGATCGGGGATCCTGACAGGTCCGTTGGAAACGGGAGTATCGTTTCCTTCCGTGATTCAGGACGCCGATCGATTCCATCGCCTGCGTTGGTGGGGGCTCGCCGCGATCTCGCTGGGCGTGGCGCTCATCATCATGGACGCCACGATCGTGGCGGTTGCGACTCCGGCCATCATCGAGTCGCTCGACCTCACCACCACTCAGGTGCAATGGGTGCAAGAGGTCTACACCCTCGTGTTCGCGGCTCTGCTGATGGTGTGGGGCACGATGAGCGACCGCATCGGGCGGCGCCGGCTGCTGTTGATCGGGCTCGGCATCTTCGTGGGGGCGAGCATCCTCTGCGCCTTCGCCACGAGCGGCACGTGGCTGATCGCCGCCCGCGCCCTCCAGGGCGTCGGCGGGTCGATGATCCTGCCGACCACCCTGGCCCTGCTGAACGCCACGTTCCGCGGGAGCGAACGCAGCATCGCGTTCGCCGTCTGGGGATCCACGATCGGCTCGATGGCCGCGGTCGGCCCGGTCGTCGGCGGGTGGCTGACATCGGCGTTCTCGTGGCATTGGGCGTTCTGGATCAACCTGCCCTTCGGCATCCTGGTCATCATCGGAGTTCTGATCTGCGTCCCCGAGTCCCGCCAGCGCGGGGCGAGCCGCTTCACCGACTGGGTCGGTGCGGGCGCGTCCATCCTCGGCTTCGGCATGCTCGTCTTCGCGCTGATCGAGGGACGCGCCTACGGCTGGTGGGAGGCGACGGACTCAGCGCCCGTCAGCCTCGGCGGCTTCAGCATCATCCCGATCCTCTTCGTGCTCGCCGTCGTCGTCCTCGGCGTGCTCGTCCTCCGAGAACGATCGCGGGTCGCTGCCGGCAAGTCGGTGCTGCTGGATGTCACGCTCTTTCGCATCCCCACGTTCAGCAACGGCAATGTCACCGCCCTGACCGTCTCGCTCGGCGAGTTCGGACTCATCCTCTCGCTGCCCCTGTGGTTCCAGTACGTCCTCGGCATGGATGCGCTGCAGGCGGGCCTCGCGCTCCTTCCCCTCGCGGTGGGGTCGTTCGTGGCCAGCGGATCCATTCACTCGCTGGGCAAGTACCTGAGCCCGGTGCAGATGGTCCGCCTCGGCATCCTGCTGGAGATCGTCTCCCTGGCAGTGATGGCGCTTCTGATCCGCCCCGACTCGACGCTCTGGGTCACGGGTGTGCCCCTGTTCTTCTACGGCATGGGTGTGGGGTTCGCGACCGCGCAGCTGACGCAGCTGATCCTCGTCGACGTCCCCCTGGACAAGTCGGGACAGGCGTCCTCGACGCAGTCGACCGCTCGCCAGGTCGGGTCCGCCCTCGGTATCGCGATTCTGGGAACCGCGCTGTTCACGACGCTGCGCGCAGGTACCGAGGCGCGCCTGAGCGACCAGATCGCGGCCGACCCCGCCGTCGGGGACCTCGTCGCGGGCGTCTCCGACTCGGCTGGTGCGCTCATCGCCGAACTGGCGGGCAACCCCGCAACGGCCCCCATCGCGGATGCCGCTCGCGAGGCACTCACCCAGGGTGTGTCGGTCGCCGCTTGGATCGCGATCTCCGCGCTCGTCGTCGGGTTGCTCACCACGATCCCGCTCGGGCGACGGGTCGCGGAGGAGAGTGCCGAAGAGCCGCGGGCGGTCGACGCGGAGAGCTGAGGCCGTCCACCGCGCTGGAAGGGCCATTCGCGCTTTTCATTTAACCGACAAGGTGTCGGTAAGATGGTCGCATGGAAATCCTGAAGAACGTCATCCTCGCCCTGCACATCATCGGCGTCGCCGCGCTGCTGGGAGGCGTTCTGTATCAGATCGGAGCGATGCGCCAGGGCAAGGCACGCGTGCTGCCCGCCATGATGCACGGCGCGTGGACGATGCTCGTGACCGGAGTGCTTCTGGTCGGCCTGCAGTATCCGCTCGGCAACGATGTGAACAACGTCAAGATCTCCGTGAAGCTCGCGATTCTCGTCGCCATCATCGTGATCGCCCTCGTCAACCGCAAGCGTGAAACCGTCGCCGCGTGGGTGCTCCCGGTGATCGGCGGACTGGCCGTGGTCAACGTTCTGCTGGCGACCGTCTGGCGGTAGCGCCGCACCGAGTGGGCGGTCCAGGCCGCCCCGTCCGGGGCCGCTGACTCAGTCGAACGTGGACGTGATGAACTCGAACACCGAGGCCAACAACTGGTCGCCGGTGGCGGCCTCGCGGAACAGGTCGGTCCCGTGGTAGCCGCTTTCGTCGATCAGCAGCTCTTTTTCCGGTGCGCCGGACGCGGCGTAGAGCGCTCTCACCTCGCGTTCCAGCGCACCCTCCATGTCTCCGGGCGAAACGATCATCAACGTCGGGGCCGTCACGCTGCTGATCGCCGCCTCCGCGTCCAGGGGGCCGCACTGCGCGGGCGAAGACATCACGAGCAGACCGGTGATCTGAGGCTCGGCGGCGGCGAGGATCGCAGAGACGCTCCCACCGCACGACGCGCCACCGATGAACACCCGTTCCGCGCCACGGCGGTGCAGCTCGGCCAGCGCCGCCGCGCCATCGCGATCGATGTTGTCATTGTCCGGTGACTGTTCGGATGCTCCGTGGTTGCGGTATTCGGGAAGGATGACCTGGTATCCGGTGTGCGCCAGTCGCTGCGCCAGCGGAACGAATGAGCAGATGTGGTAGCCCTGCTCGTGAGACAGCAACACCCCTCGGGGCCCCTCGCCCAGCACGAGCGCCGAGAGGTGGACTCCGTCAGAAGTCGTGAGACTGGTGACGTTCGACCGAAGCTCCTGCGGCACGCAGTCGTTGACGAGGTAGCCGTCCGCGGTGATCGTGGACTGGTGCGGCCAGGACGGCGGGTAGTCGACCGGCGGATTGCCGGGTATCGGAGCGACCGCGTCGTCCGCCGCGTTCCCCTCCACGGTGATCGACGGTGACGGTGATGGGTCATGCGCTCGGGCGCTGGTGCAGCCGGCCGTGGCGATCGCCAGCGCCGCGGTGATGCACGCCAGGCCATAGCGGATCGTTCGCGTGCCGGACGCCGCCGGAGGCTTCATCCGCGACCGGGCCGGGGGAGTCTCAATGTCGAAATCGCGCTTGTTCACGAGATGACCCTAGGTGGCGGCGTGTTTCGCAAACGTATGCTCCCCGCGCTGGCCCAGTCGAACCGACCGCGAGTGGACCACGGTCGCGGATCCGCGCATCCCTAGTCTCGGAGTGTCACCGCACGAACCACCCTGTGAGGAGGCGTCATGCCTGCCGTTGTTCTGATCGCATCGATATCCCTGGACGGATTCGCCGCCGACCGCCACCGCAGTGTGGAGCGGCTCCATCGCTGGTTCATCGGTCCCGACGCGGATGAATCGTCTGCATCAGACCCCTTCCTCACGCGCTTCCGCGCGACGGGAGCGATCGTGTTCGGCCGCAACACGTTCGACGACGGCCAGGAGCCGTGGGGAGAGGATGACGTGTTCTGGGCGCCGGTCTTCATCGTCACCCACGAGCGTCGCGATCCGGTCGTGCGGAACGGCGCGCTGTTCACCTTCGTCGACGGCGCTCGGGCGGCCCTCGAAGCCGCCGGGATCGTGGCGGGTGAGAAGGAGGTTCACGTGATGGGCAGCGCCGATGTTGCGCGGCAGCTTCTCGGCGACGGTCTGATCGATGAGATCGACCTGCACGTCATTCCTGTCATCCTCGGCGCGGGTGCGCGGCTCTTCCCGGACGACCTCGTTGACGCGATCGAGCTCGAGCTCACCGACAGCGCGGAGTCCCGTGGTGTTCAGCGTCTCCGGTACCGGGTCATGCGCTGACCGGCCGGCCTTGCAGCCGGGCCCCGAGGCGGTCGATGGGGATCCTCCGGGATACGAATGAGGTTCGGAAAACCCGCCCGGTCAGCGACCGCACCGTTCGCGGCCTCAGTCGCGAACCCGGCTGCGGGGGCGCCGGCGCGCGGGCGGCAGCTCGGGTGCCGAAACGGCAGCGCCAACGCGTGCGGTGAGGTCGCCGATCCCGTCGATCGTCATCGAGACCTCGTCGCCCTCGGCCAGCGGCGGCGGTGAGAGCCGTCCGTTGCGACCCCACAGCTCGCCCAGGCACCCGCCGTTGCCGACCGTCCCGGAGCCGAGCACGTCCCCGGGCACCACGCGCGCGTTGCGGGACGCATAGGCGACCAGCTCGGGGAACGGCCACCCCATGTTCGACACCAGGTCCTCGCCGATGATCTCGCCGTTGACCCGCACCTCGGCGCGCAGCGCGAGGAAGCCTTCGTCGTCGAGGTACGGCGCGAGCTCGTCCGCCGTCACGATCCACGGTCCGAGAGTGGTGCCGAAATCCTTCCCCTTGCACGGGCCGAGGCGCACCTTCATCTCGCGTGCCTGCAGGTCGCGCGCGGACCAGTCGTTCATGATCGTGTACCCGAAGATGTGCGATGCCGCCTGGAGCGGGTCGAGATTGGCTCCGTCGGACCCCGGTACGCCACCGATCACGGCGGCGAGCTCGAGTTCGAAGTCGAGTCGTTCGGTCACCGGTGGCCGCACCGGCTCGTCGGGGCCGAGGATCGTGTGCGGATTGGTGAAGTAGAACGTGGGCGCCTCGTACCACTCGGCTGCGACATGGCTCTTGCCCTCGACGCCCGCGCTGACACCCTCCACATGCTCTTCGAAGGACACGAAGTCGCGCACCGAGGGCGGCGTGACAGGTGCCAGCAGCCGGACTTCGCCCAGCGGACGGCGACCGGCGCCGGGATCGCCGACGGCTCGCGCGTGGAGCGTGTGCGCGGCATCCAGCCCTTCGGCGAGGACGGACGCGACGCTCCGACCGTCGGGGAACGGAATCACGTCCGGACCCTCCACGAAACCCTCTCGCACCTGGGTGCCGTCGAGCCAACGGGCGATCCTCATGCGCTGCCGCGCGTTCCGATCAGTGCCGCGGCGTTGCCACCGAGGATCCGCCGCGTGAGCTGCTCGGGCAGCTCCGCTTCGCGGATCTTCGCGACCGGGTCATCGAGCCCCATGTCGAACGGGTAGTCGCTGCCGAGGACGACACGATCCTCGCCGGCCACCTCGACCAGCGCACGGAGGGTCCGCGAGTCGTGCACGACGGTGTCGAACCAGAGTCTGCGCAGATACGTGGAGGGCGGATGCTCGCAGCCCCGGGCATCCGGACGCACGTGCCACGCGTGGTCGGAGCGCCCGATGACCGTGGGCAGGTAGCCCCCGCCGTGTGCGGCGACGATCTTCAGGCCAGGATGCCGATCCAGCACGCCGGCGAAGATCAGGTGTGACAGGGCCACCGCGTTCTCGGCCGGCTGGCCGACGGTGTTGGCGAGATAGAACCGGTCCAGCCGCTCGTCGAGGCTGCAGCCGAAGGGATGGAGGAAGATGACGATGCCGAGCTCTGCGGCACGTGCCCAGAACGGCTCGAGGCGCGGGTCGGACAGTTCGACATCCCCCGCGAACGAGGAGATCTCCACTCCGGCGAGCCCGCGGCCGAGCACGGCATCATCGAGGTACTCGACCATGCGCTCGGGATGCTGCATCGGCACCAGGCCGAGGCCCGTCAGTCGATCGGGCGCCTGGGCGACGTGCTCGGCGATCAGGCGGTTGGCCTCGCCCGCAGCCCAGACGGCCAGCCCCTCCGGGGCCCACGGATAGAAGTGGTTCGGCGAGGCGCTCACCCACTGCGTCTGGACGCCTTGCGCGTCCATGTCGGCCAGACGCACGCCGACATCGGTGAGCTTCGGGATGCGCATCCCGATCATCGGACCCGACACCGCCTGGCTCGCGGCGCCGTTGCGCCTCAGATCCAGCGCGGCCGCCTCGGCCACGAGCTCGGGCGCGCGGCGCTCGACCTCGGCGTGCAGGGAGGGGAGCAGCACGTGCGCGTGAACGTCGATGACGCCCGTCTCGGAGGCGCTCATGCCGGCTGCGCCATCTTCTGCGCGATACCGAAGATCAGTCCGCCGGTGTCGGCATCACGATTGCCGTCGATCTGCCACTGGCCGAGCTGCACGGATGCTTCGACCACCGCCTGCGCGCGGGGAATCCGACGCTCATGGAAGTCATCCCACAGTGTCTGATCGAGGTGGTCGCGGGTGGTCAGAAGTTCGGTCAGCACGTAAGAGTCCTCGAGTCCTTGGGCCGCGCCTTGCGCGATGGTGGGTGGGCAGCTGTGGGCGGCGTCGCCGATGATCACGACACGGCCGCGATTCCACGGCGCCGTGACGAGGTGTTGCGTGAACCACGTGTAGTTGGCATGGGCACCCTGTTCCAGATCCGTTCTGATCTGATGCCACGGCCCGCCGTACGCGCGCGATTCGTCGAGCATGATGCGCGTCGCCTGTTCATCGGAGACGCCCGACCGGTCCTGGGCCTTCTCGACGAGGAACGCGTACATCGAGTCCTCCCCGGTGGGCGTGTAGCCCGCGATGTAGACCGGACCGCCGTAGTACAGCTGGGTGCGCTCCACTTCGGCCGGCCGCGAGACGAACGTGCGCCAGATGCCCATGCCGGTGGGCTGTGGTTTGACAGCGATCCCGATCAGGTCGCGCACGGTCGAGTTCACCCCGTCCGCACCGACGACCAGGTCGTACAGTCCCACGCTCGTTGAGTCGATGAACAGTTCGACGGATGCCGGTGACTGCGTCAGTCCGGTCGCCTTCGCACCGAAGTGCAGGGTCGCGCCGGCACGCTCCGCGTGCGCCAGGAGGATGCGGGCGAGCTCGGCGCGCGGCATCCCCATCGCTGCGGGGTAGTCGGGTCCACCGGTCTTGACGTCCGGCAATTCCGCCACGACGGGAGCGTCGGGACCGGGTGCCCGCAGTGTGAGGCCCTCGAACGCGTATCCTGCGGCGCGGATGTCGTCCCAGGCGCCGAGCGCGTCGAAGACCCGGAGGGCGTTGCCCTGAAGCGAGATGCCCGACCCGAGCGCGGCGAGTTCGGGTTTGGCTTCGAAGACGTCCACCTCGACGCCGGCTTTCGCCAGCTGGATGGCGGCGGCGAGCCCCGCGACCCCGCTGCCGATGACGGCGACCTTGTTCACTGCGGTCATTTCAGAACCTCTCTGTTCCGGGTTGAGTGGAGATGGCTAGAGCAGGGCGACAGGGTTGATCGGTGATCCCACGGCGCCGGTGATGGGCAGCGGGGGCGCGGAGAGGAGGAACTCCCACCGGGCGAACTCCGCGCACGCGTCGGCGAGCTCGTCGAGATTCCACATCTCGCCGATCGTCAGACCCATGTTGGGGATGACGATCTGGTGCAGCGGCTGGAACGCCGGGGCATCGAATTCGTTCGGCCGGACTTCGAAACCCCACGTGTCGGTGGCGATCGCGGCGATCTCGGTGCGATGCAGCCAGCCCGCCGTCGTCAGCGAGAGTCCGGGTGCCGGGCCGCCCGCGTACTCGCCCCAGCCCTCGCGGCGTGCGCGTGCGTAACGACCGGTCCGCACGAGCACGATGTCACCGCGGCCGACGGCGCTCGAGGGTCCCTGCGCGGCGATGCACGCCTCGAGCTCGGGCGTCGTGATGGCGTAGCCGTCGGGCAGCTCGCCGGTGTCGGGGGAAAGGTGACGACCGAGGTCGAGGAGGACTCCCCGCGAGACGATGACGTCCCGCGCGTGCTCGATGCCCGTCACCAGGTCGCCCTCACTCGTGACCACGTCGCCCGCTCGCCGTCCGTTCCACGCGTTGCCGTGGTCGAAGATGTGCCCGAGCCCATCCCACTGCGTGGAGCACTGGAGCGGCATGGTGATGTAGTCATCGGCCCCGCCGATGCCGTGCGGGAACCCCTGGGTGCCGCGTTCGGCATCCGTCCCGGTGTCGGTCATCGTGTGGATGGGGTTGATGCGGCGGCGCCATCCCTTCTGGGGGCCGTCGGTGTCGAAGCTCTGCGCCAGAGAGATCACCCGGCCACGCGTGACCAGCCCCGCGGCCGCGGCGCGCTTGTCGTCGTCGATGAAGTTGAGCGTGCCGATCGCATCGTCCTCGCCCCAGCGTCCCCAGTTGCGGTAGGCCTCGGCGCGCAGGCCGATCTCAGCCTCGGGATCCTGGCGGTCCAGGTCGCCAGGGTCCTCGGAGGGCTCGAGGGCCGACCGGTCGACGGTCATCGGACGCTTCCGTCCGCAACGCACCGCACGACCTGGGCCCCGAGCCCCTGAATGGTGCCGGTCATGACGTCACCGTCGCGGAGGAACCGCTTCCAGTGCTGGCCGTTGCCGGCCGGGCTTCCGGTCAGCAGCAGGTCGCCGGGATTCAGCGGCGCAGTCTGGGATGCCGTGGACACGAGCGAGGGAACGTCGAAGATGAGCTCGGCGGTCGTGGCGTCCTGCATGACCTCGCCGTTCAGCTTCAGCACGACCCGCAGATCGGTCGGGTCGACGAAGGGAGCAGGGACGAGGAACCGTCCGGTCGGAAGGAAGCCGGGCGCGTTCTTGGCCCGGTACCAATCCGCCCCGATGTCGCCGACATCGGTCGGGAAGAGAAGGTCGCGCGTGGTGATGTCGTTCACGATCGTGTACCCGGCGACGTGGTCCATCGCGTGTTCGCGGTCGACCTGGAACGCCCGGCGCCCGATGACCACCGCCAGCTCCAGCTCCCAGTCATGGGTCTCGCTGTATCCCGGCAGCACGAGAGGGACAGCATCCCCCACGACGCACTGCGGCAGGCCCACGAAGAAGAACGGGCGTCCGCTGGCTGCCCGCGCATCCATGATCTTCTCCGCGTGCGCGCGGGTCTCTTCGGGGGTGCGGGTGGAGTCGCCCTTGGTCAGGCCCCCCATGATCAGCTGGATGACGTGCGTGCGATAGTTCGCGCCCGCCTGCAGCACCTCGCGGGGCTCGACCGGGGCGGCGAGCGACACGTCGTCCAGGGAACGCCACGGGCCCTCCGTCACGGCGAGGTCCCCCAGCCGGTCCCAGTCGGGATCGGCGAGGAAGGAGTTCAGGTCTTCCGCGCCCAGGTCGGCGGGAGTGAGCGCTCGGATGCGCTCACCGGCGACCAGACCCAGAACGGTGCGTCCCCCGTCGTCGAAACGTGCGAGCGCGAAGGGGGCCTCGAGGCCTGCGGTCATGGTGGTCATCGTTCACTCCTCTGCCGATCCGTGGTGCGGGCCGGGCGGTGCGATCGGCGACACCGCCCGGCCCGGTCTGTGGGCTCAGCCGTGCTGAGTGTAGGGGTTGAGCAGAGCGGCGCGGATCTCCTCCGGAACGCCCTCCTCGGTCGCGGACGGGCCGTCGGCCGGGGGGAAGGACTCCGTCATGGACATGGGCATCGCGCTGTTGCGGTAGATGTTGCTGGAACCCAGCGACGGCTTCCACGTGTTCGGCGTCCAGTCCGGCACGTAGTTGCGGTAGCCGCCCGTGTTGATCTCGATGCGCATCGTCGACGGCTCGCGGTAGTAGAGGAACGTCTGCTCGCCGATCCCGTGGATGGACGGCCCGTACTCGATGGCGACATCGTTCTCCATGAGCGTGTCGGCGGCGATCAGCAGCTCTTCGTAGGTGTCGACCCAGAAGGCGTAGTGGTTGACGCGACCGGCGCGCGACGAGCCGTCGAGCACGACCCCGAGGTCGTGGGACTTCTCGTTGGTGGTGAGCACCGAGAAGACCGAGATGGGGGCCTCGTCCAGGACGGTCCGCGCCATGATGCGGAAGCCGAGGACCTCGTTGTACCACTGGGCGAATCCGTCGACGTCGCTGGCCGCGATCGTGACGTGGTCGAGCTGGCGGGGTGCGCCGGCGACCTTGCTGCGCTTCTCGGGGCGATCGGGGAACACCGAGGCGGTGGTGCCCGAGGCCTGGTGGCGTTCGACATCCCAGTGCAGGGTCATCCGGTGACCCCACGGGCCCACGAACCGCAGCGCGCGACCGACCTTGTGGCCGTCGAACCACTCGACGTCCACGCCCGCGGCTTCGAGGCGCGTGGCGGCCTCTGCGAGCGCTTCGGCGCTCGAGGTGCGCCACGCCATGGTCTCGAGGGATGGCTCGTCGCCGGCCACGACGACGACGCTGTAGGAGTAGTAGTCGCCCCAGCAGCGCAGGTAGACACGGCCGTCGACCCGGTCGACCTCGGTCAGGCCCACCTGCGTCGTGTAGAACTCGACGGATGCCTCGACATCGGGTGACGTGATCGTCACGTAGGACAGGTGGGAGAGAAGCTTGATCATCTTCGATCCTTTCGATGCAGAGTGCGGTTGCCTGTCTTCAACTGTCCCGGTTGACGGGGCATAAGGAAACCGGTGAGTGCCTATGGCTTCCATCACTGATGCTTATGACGACAGACGGGCGCGCGGCATTCGCCGCGCGCCCGTCTGAGGAGGATCGACTACTTGACGATGCCGAGTTCCCTGACATCGACGATGTCGGCCTCGGGCTGCCAGCTCGCCCCGTCGAACCGATTGAGCTCGAACTGGAACACGATGCGTCCGAACGGACCGGAGTCGAAGCTGATGCCGGGGAGCGTCAGCGGGTTCTCCAGACCCGACAGGGAATCCCACGCCGCAGCGAATCCTTCGCTGTCGAGCGTCTCGGCCTGCTTGAGGGCACCGACGATCGCCGCACCCATCCCGTAGCCGCTGATCGCCAGCGAGTCGCCGATCCCGGCCTCATGGCCCTGAGCGGTCATGGCGTCGGCGTAGGCGAGGTAGCGCTCGTCGTCGGCGAAGCGGGGGTCGGAGGGATCCATGTACCACTTGAAGGCGTACGCTCCCTCGACCGCCTCGGGACCCGCCTGATTGATGGCTGCTGTGAAGTCCGACGTCGTGGACCCCAGCATCAGCGTCGGCTTCCAGCCGATCTGGTGGATGTATCCCAGCAGCGCACCGACGGTCGGGGCGCCGATGTTGACGACGAGGGTATCCACGCCGGCGGCCTGGAACTGGCTGACCTGGGCGCTGAGGTCGGAGGTGCCGGGCGCGACAAGTGCCTGCTCGGCGGGAACGATTCCCCCGGCGGCGAGTCCAGCGAGCTGACTCTCGCTCAGGTCATTGTTGAAGCCCACGTATCCGACGACGGCGTTGGGGTTCTGTTCGGCGATCCACTGTGCCTGGAGTTCGCCTTCCCACGCGACATCGGGCCAGAAGGCCCGCTGCAGCGGGTAGTTCTCGACGTCGCCGAGCGGGCTGTTGGCGGCCAGCGAAACACCGGCGACACCCTTCTGCTTGAGGTAGTCGCGGCCGGCGATCGAGATGCCCCCGAAGTTCACGACGAGGATCGCGCCGTCCTTCTCGACGAATTTGCGCTGATTCTCGACCAGGCGGGCCGGGTCGTACGCGTCGTCGGCGGTCACCAGTTCGATGGGGTGACCGTTGACTCCGCCGGCCTCATTGGTCTCTTCGATGTACGTCTCAAGACCGGTCAGACCCGGTGCGACCGAACCGGCCGGACCACTCTGAGGCCAGCTGACGCCGACGACGATCGGGGTGGTGTCCTTGCCCGCGCCGTCGCTTGACGGCGCATCGCCTCCGCGAGCGGTGCAGGCGGATAGCACGAGGGTGGCGGCGCCGAGCAGCGCGAGGGTCGTCAGCGTGCCGCGACGGATGGATTTCGTCATGGGGTCTCCTGTGGGTTGCGGTGGGTGGGCAGGGGTGGGGGTGATTCGGCGGTGCGCGCCCGCCAGATTGATCGGTACAGGCGGCTGATCAGGCCGGCGATCCCGCCAGGGGCGACGATGATGCAGACGCCGAGCACGATGGCGAAGATCAGCTGAGCCAGGTACGCCGAGGTGTCGCCGGGCACCGCCTCGCTGAACCAGGTCGGGAGGTAGACGATGACGGCCGCACCGATGATGGCGCCCCACCACGAGCGGCTGCCGCCGACGACGGAGGCGACCAGCAGCGTGATGGAGAAGACGAGCGGATAGGACTCCGGCACGACCAGACCGAGGACGAAGGCGTAGAGCGCGCCGCCGAGCCCTGCGATCGCCGAGCTGATCACGAACACGGCCAGCTTGAGCCTGTCAGCGTTCACTCCCATGGACGACGCCAGGATCGGGGACGCCCGCACGGCGCTCAGGGCCCGGCCGGTGCGACCCGCGACGATGCCGCGGAGGACGATCACGCAGATCAGCAGCACCACGAGGATGACCAGATATGCCCACTGCGCGTCGGTCAGAGCGTCGGTGGGGGAGATCAACCCGGCGCCGCTGAGGGTGATGCCGGCCTGCCCGCCGGTGAAGTCGGAGAACCGGTAGAGCAGGATCGGGAAGAGCGCCGCGATGACGATGGTCAGAAGCCCGAGGTTGAAGCCGCCGAGGCGAACGCCGGGCAGACCGATGACGACGCCGAGAAGCGTGCACAGGGCGACGGCGCCGAGGGTCGCGAGGCCGACGGGCCACTCCAGGTAGCGCATGAGCATCATCGCGGCGTAGCCGCCGACCCCGAAGATCGCGCCCTGGCCCAGGCTGATCTGTCCGGAGAACCCCATCAGGAGGTTGAGGCTCATGACGCCGATGGCGACGGCGAGCACACGGCTCATCGCGAAGAGGTCGTAGTCGGTGACGAGGAAGGGCATGATGATCGCGACCGCGATAGCCACTGCCGCGATGCCGCGCGGCAGCCAGGTCCGTAGTGAGCCGATCATGCGCGCACCGCGCTTTCGCGTCCGAGCAGTCCGGCTGGTTTCAGCAGAACCACGACGATCACCACGGCGAATGCCAGCAGCACATTGAGGTCTCCGCCCAAACCTGGGACGTAGCGACCGCCCAAGGCGGCCAGCACGCCGATGATCAGGCCGCCGAGGACGACACCGACCCGGCTGGTGATTCCGCCGAGGTTGGTTGCGGCCAGCGCCATCAGCAGCGGCACCGTCATCATGGCGGGCGACAAGCCCAGCGTGGGGGCGGCCACAACACCGGCGATCGTGCCGACTCCGCTGGCGACCGCCCACCCCGTGGCCAGCCACAGTCCTCCGGAGAGGCCCAGCAGCGCGGCCGACGATTGATTCTGCGCGACGGCGCGAAGGCGCAGGCCGAAGTTCGTTCGTGTGAGGACGAGTGCCATCGCGGCCATCGCGCCACCGACCAGCAGGACTCCCGCCACCTGCTGGCTGGTCAGCCGGAGCCCGGCGAAATGGAATACCCAGGTCCCGAAGAGCGGCGGGAAGCGACGCGGGTCGGTTCCCCAGATCATGCTGACCACGGCACTCACGCCCAACAGGAGGGTGACGCCGAGGGTGGTCAACGCGGTCTGGTTCCGGCGATCCACCCAGCGCACGACGAAGAAGTAGATCGCGGCCCCCACCGCGGCCGACACGACGATCGCGATCGGAATCGCAAGCCACAGAGGAAGCCCGAGAACCAGCGCGGTGTAGGAGATGTAGGCGGCAAGCACGGCCATCTCACCCTGGGCGAGGTTGAGCATCCCCGTCCCCTGGAAGATCACACTCAGGGCCAGGGCGAGAGCCGCGTAGACGAGCCCGGTCATCAGCCCGTCGAGCGTGATCTGGATGAACTCGATCATGCCGACTCCTCCTTCTGGCCTGTGGTCGACGATGCGGCCCCGAGGTAATGCGCCTGGAGGGCGTCGGTCGAGTGGTATTCGGCGGCCGGGCCGTCGTGCACGACGCGCCCGCGACTCAGCAGAACTGCGCGATCGGCGACAGCGAGCGAGAGTCGTGCGTTCTGCTCCGCGAGGAGGATCGTGAGGTCCCATTCGGCGCGCAGGGCGGCGAATTGGGAGAACAGTTCCTTGGTCGTCAGGGGCGCCAGACCGAGCGACGGCTCGTCGACGAGCAGGAGGCGAGGGCGTGCCAGCAGCGCCCGGGCAACCGCGAGCATCTGCGCCTGCCCGCCGGACAGTGCGCCCGCGGGCCGCCGTCGGAACTCCGCCAGCACGGGGAACGAGCGGAAGATCCGCGCCAGGTCGCCCGCGGTGTCGGATCGCCGCGCGGCCGGCCGGGCGACGCTGCCGAGGCGGAGATTCTCTTCGACGGTGAAGTCCGAGAAGGTGCCGCGTCCTTCCGGAACATGCCCCACCCCCAGACGCGCGATCTGGGGTGTGCGCAATCGTGCGATGTCCGCGCCCGCGAACGTGCGTGTGCCGCGCACGGTGATGGTCCGGCTGATCGCTCGCAGCAGCGAGGTCTTGCCGGCGCCGTTCGGCCCGAGAACGGCCACGATGCTGCCCTCCTCGACATCGAGGTCGATGCCGTGCAGCACCTCGACCTTCCCGTATGCGGCGGTGACGCCGCGCAGACTCAACAGGTTCACGCCGCCTCGACCTCCACATCGCTGCCCAGGTAGGCCGCGACGACCGCCGGGTTCTTCTGAATCTCATCCGGGCCGCCGACGGCCAGGAGCCGGCCGGCGTCGAGCACGGCGATCGTGGTGGCGTAGCGCATCACGAGGGCGACATCGTGCTCGACCAGCACACAGGTCATTCCGGTCTCCTCGCCGTGCGCGACGACGAGGTCCATGAGCGAATTCGCCTCCTGCTCGCTCAGTCCGGCCGCCGGCTCATCGAGCATGAGCAGCCGCGGACGAGCGATGAGCGCGCGTGCGATCTCGACTCGGCGCCGGTCGCCGTGCGCGAGGGCGCCGGCCGGAATCGACGCAAGGGCACCCAGGCCGACGCGCTCGATGATCTCCAGAGCCCATTCACGTGCGGTCCGTTCCTCACGGCGTGCCCGAGGAGGGGCCCAGAGCGGCGTGAAGAGACCGGCGCGGGTGCGGGTGTAGGAGCCGAGCATCACGTTCGTGAGCACGTCGTCGGCGTCCAGCAGCAGCGGAGTCTGAAACGTGCGGGCGATGCCCGCATCGGACCGCCGGAACGCGCGCATGCCGTCGAGCACTTCGCCGTCGAGGGCGATCGATCCCTCGTGGCGGTAGATGCCGCTGACGCAGTTGAACAGCGTGGTCTTTCCCGCTCCGTTGGGTCCGATCACCGCGCTGACACCCCCGCGCGGAATGTCGAAGGTCACGCGGTCCAGGGCGCGCACGCCCAGAAAGCCGATCCCGACGTCCGTGAGTCGGAGCGCCGGTGCAGACGATGTCGTCATCGAGAACTCCTTCGTTCACTGTCCATGACAGCCGATGCGCGCGCATCACGAAAGATGAACCTGCTTATGCCGTACATCAATCGCGGTGATACCCCGCGCAATCGCGTCAGGCCGTGGCGGAGTCCTGCGCAGCCAGCCCTCGGCGGACGATGAGATCCCGGGCCGCCTCGGCGAAGAGGTTGCGCATCCAGGCGTGCTCCGGGTCGCGGTTGTGCACCGGATGCCACCAGAGCGCGTTGAGCACAGGGGTGGCGTCGAAGGGAGGGTCGTAGAGCCGGATTCCGCCTCCGCTGAGAGCGACCGCGGCAAGGCCGGACTGGATCAGGCCAAGACGATCCGTACCGGCGATGAAGTGAGGCAACGCGAGGAAGCTCTCGACGATGGCGTCGACGCGCGGTTCGACGCCGAGCTGCTGGAGCTGACGACTCGCAGACGTGAAGGCCGTTTGCGACTGGTAAGTGAAGACCCAGTGCGACTCGGCCATCATCTCCATGGTCACGCCCGCCGCCGCGCGTTCATTCGTCTCCGAGGCCATGATCAGCCAGTGATCCTTGCCCAGGTCGACGTGGGGCAGATCGGAGAGGAACCCGTGCGGGATGAGCAGTCCATCCACGGACCGCAGCCGCGTGTCCACTTCGTCGATCACGGTCGGATTGTGCAGCTTGAACCGGAACCGCACACCGGGCGCGCGCTCAGCAGCCCATGCCATGGCTGCCGCGCCGACGGTGGCGAAGGCGTAGTCGGAGCCGTACACCGAGAACTCGCGGGTGGACGCTTCCGGCGACCAATTCGCCTGGATCTCGAAGATCCTCCGCGCGGATTCCAGCGCCGTGGAGGTGTGGTCGGCCAGACGCACAGCGAGCGCCGTCAGCTCGTAGCTGTTGCCGCGCCGCACGAGCAGCGGGTCGCCGAAGTGCGTGCGCAGACGCGCGAGCGACGCGCTCAGAGCCGGCTGGCTCAGATGCAGCCGCTCGGCCGCCTTCGTGACGCTCCGCTCGGTGAGGAGGGCATCGAGCGCCACCAGGAGATTCAGGTCGAGGCGCGACAGCTTGGGGCGATCGGTCATGGGGCTCTCCGCGAGTGAGTATCAGTCACATCTATGTAGCGGCCAGCTAACCATGCTTTTCCTGATCCGACGTGCGTTGTTCGCGCTGGCTGATCAACGGCGCCCGCCGGATGCGGGATTGGACCCGCATCCGGCACCGCGAGGATCAGAACGGGTAGCGCTCGACCGCGCTCTGCATCGTGATCCACTGCGTCTCGGTGAAGGTATCGAGGTTGGCCTGCGGACCGCCGAAACGACCGCCGACGCCTGACGCCTTCGTTCCCCCGAACGGGATCACGGCTTCGTCATCGACCGTCGCGTCGTTGATGTGGACCGCGCCCGATTCGATGCGGTCGGACAGCTCATAGGCGGCGTAGGGGTTCGACGTGATGATCGACACCGACAGCCCGTACTCGGAGGAGTTGATGACGTCGATCGCCTCATCGATGTCGTCGTAGATCTGCACCGGCGCGACCGGGCCGAAGATCTCCTCGGTCCAGGCGGGGTTTTCCACGGCGACGTTCGTGAGGACGGTGGGGCGGTAGTACAGGCCGTCGTACTCACCGCCGGCGGCGAGGGTGGCGCCGTGCTCGACCGCTGCCAGAACGTATCCGTGCACGCGATCACGCTGGCTCTCATCGATGATGGGTCCGAGCGGCAGACCCTGGGCGGGGTCGCCCACGGGGATCCCGTTCGCCTTCTGGGAGAGTGCGGCGATGTACTCCTCGGCGATCGAACGGTGCACCAGGTGACGACCCGTCGTCATGCAGATCTGCCCCTGGTGCAGGAACGACCCCCAGGCGCCGACGGATGCCGCGGCCTGCACATCGGCGTCGGGCAGCACGAGCATGGCATTGTTGCCGCCCAGCTCGAGGTGCACGCGCTTGAGCAGCGGGGCCGCTGCGGCCCCGATCTTGCGCCCGGCCCGCGTCGAGCCGGTGAACGAGATGCACGGCACACCCGGGTGCGTGACGAGCGCGGCACCCAGTTCGCCTCCGCCGGGCAGGACATGCAGCACGCCCTCCGGGAGTCCTGCCTCTTCGAACAGAGCGGCAAGTGCGAGGCCGCCCGAGATCGATGTGCGCGGATCCGGCTTGAGGATCACGGCGTTGCCGACGGCCAGAGCAGGGGCGACCGAGCGCATCGACAGGATCGCCGGGAAGTTGAACGGGGAGATGACGCCGACCACGCCGAGCGGCACGCGCCGCGCGATCGATGTGCGGTCCTTCACGCTGCGCAGCAGTTCGCCATAGGGGTGAGAAGCCAACGCCGCCGCCTCTTGCAGCTCGGAGACGACGAGGCCGACCTCGAACGCGGCCTTACCCTGACCCGAACCGCTCTCGGGGATCAGGACGTCCGCCAGGCGGGCCGGGTCGGACTCCAGCAGTTGTGCTGCCTTGAGCATCACGGCAGCGCGAACGGCGTAGGAGAGCTTCGACCAGCTCTTCTGCGCGGCGGTGGCCGAGACGACGGCACGGTCGAGGTCGGTGGTGTCCGCCTGAGCGATCGTCGCCAGCGCCGCGCCCGTGCCAGGGGCGGAGACCACGATCGGCTCCGCAGCGCCGGCGCGCCAGCCGTCCGAGAACAGCGTGTGGTGCCACAGGGGAGTGATGGTGTCGATTGTCATGATGTTCCGTTCTTCATCGCGGGTGGAGGGCATGCCATGTGGAGGGGAGCAGCTTCAGGACACGTACCGGGAGCCATCGCGCACGATCATGTCGCGCAGTGCGCGGGCGGGTCGGCTGAGTGTGGCCGACGCGCGCCACGCGACGACCACGTCGACCGGATCGACGATCCCGTCGGGGAGGTCGCGCGTGACGACCGCGAGGCCCTCGTGGCTCAGAGGCGAGCGCGGCCGCTGCATCGTGATCGACCAGCCGAGGCCGCGGCCCACCATGGACCGGACGGTCTCGAAGTTCTCGGACGAGTACCGCACCTCGGGCGGCGTGATGCCGGTCGTGCGCCAGATCCGGGTGAAATGAGCGTCGCTCGTCTGCGATTGCAGGGCGACGTAGGGTTCCCGCGCCAGACGCGCCAGGTCGACATCGACCAGGGGATCGGCGGCCCAGTGCCCGGCGGGCAGCAGGACCCCGACGCGCAGCTGCCCCAGCGCGGTCTTCTCGAGATCGTCGCTCAGCCCGATGTCGTAGGACAGCAGCAGATCGATCCGGCCGGTCTGCGCGTCGGTCTCGAGCCGATCGGAGTGGTCCTCGTTGAACCGCACGCGCACAGCGGGATGATCGACGAGGAATGTGTGGATGATCGTGGGCAGCATCGTCGGCCCCATGCTCGGAAAGCACCCGACGGCGACGGATCCGCGCAGTTCGCCGCCGACGCCCACCTCATCGACGAGACGGGATGCCGCGGCGAGCACGGCGCGCGCGTGCGGGAGGAGGGACTCTCCCAACGGGGTGAGCGCCGCACCGTGCGCACGGCGGCGGATCAGCAGTTCGGTGCCGAGCAGTTTCTCCAGCTGCGTGAGTGAGAGGGAGACGGCTGTCGGAGAGACGTAGAGCAGCTCCGCGGCCGCGGTCACCGAACCCTCTTCGGCCGTAGTGACGAAGTACTGCAGTTGGCGAAGGCTGAAGTCCGCTGCGCCGAGCGCAGCGCGGCCGCTGGTGGTCATCCTGCCCCTCCTTCGCTTCTATGGTGGTGCCGTTCCGGGGACGGCACCACCATAGGGTCTGTCTCAGTGCTCTGACGACCGCGCTGTGGTGACGGTCTCGTCGATCTCGACGTGGCGACTCTCCTTCGTGAAGACGGCGAGCACGACGGCGCTGATCACGCAGCCACCGATGAGGAACCAGATCACGCCGGTGATCTCGCCACCAGAGGCAGCGAAGATGCTTGCGACGATCACCGGTGTGAAACCGGCACCCAGCAGCGCGGCGAGCTGGTAGCCGAGAGATGCCCCGGTGTAGCGCGAGGTCGTTGCGAAGTTCTCGGCGAGGAATGCCGCCATGGGCCCGAACGTCATGCTCTGCAGGAGGGACAGCGCGACGAGGAACACGCCGAACACCATCCACGTGGTTCCGCTTGCCAGCGCCCAGAACAGGGGGAAGGCCAGCAATGCCATTCCGACGTAGCCGCCGAGCATGACGGGTCGACGGCCGACCCGGTCCGACAGGGCGGCGAACGCCGGGATGGCGAACGCGGCGAACAGCTGCGAGAAGGCGAACGCCCAGAGGACGACCTCGCGGGAGATCCCCGACCCGACGGCGAATGTGACGCCGAAGGTCGAGAACAATGCCTGGATGACGAACGCGCCCATGCCGACAAGACCGACGACGACCAGGACGCGCGGCCGCTGCAAGACCTTCGCGATGGGCGTGCTGCGGGTCAGCGCCTTCTTCTCTTCGGCGGCCTTCAACGCTGCGATGAAGATGGGGCTCTCCGCCACCTGCGCGCGGATGTACAGACCCACCACGAGCAGCACCACCGAGAACAGGAAGGGCACTCGCCAGCCCCAGGCCAGGAACTGGTCCTCAGGAAGCATCGCGAACAGTGCCAGGGCCGCGGTGCCGAGGAACGCGCCGGCGGGTCCGCCGGCGTTGGCGAACGACGCGGCGAAGCCGCGACGGGATCCCTTGGCGTGCTCGAGCGACATCAACGCCGCGCCGCCCCACTCCCCGCCGATCGCGATGCCCTGGACCAGACGCAGCGTGAGCAGGAGGAACGCCCCCCAGACCGGCACGGCGGGGACGAGGCCGATCAGGACGGATGCGACGCCCATGACCGTCATCGAGACCATCAGCATCTTCTTGCGTCCGATTTTGTCGCCGAAGTGGCCGAAGATGAGCCCGCCGAGCGGCCGGGACACGTACCCGGCGGCGAACGTCAAGTACGACGCGACCATGCCGAGCAGCGGATCGAGCGTGGAGAAGAAGACCGGCACGAATACGGTCGCGGTCGCGGTCGCGTACAGGATGAAGTCGTAGAACTCGATCGTCGAGCCGAAGAAGCTCGAAATGAGCACCTTCCGGAGCTGAGTCTGATCACCCTGCGGCGGGGCGGCGGATTGCGTCATCTGGGACATTGTCTCTCTCTTCGTTGATAAGACAGGCGAGCTGGTTTGTTCAGGCGGGCGAGCGGGGGTAGGTGTCAGTTGTGCGCGGACCACGCGGCGATGGCGTCGGCGGCGGGGACCGCATCCGGGATGGCGGGCGCGTCCGGGCGTCCTGCAGCAGTGCGGCTGAATCGGGGCGCGGGCGCGGGTTCGTAGGCGCCGTCGCGTTCGATGAACGTGCCGCGCGCGGCCAGCTGGGGCGCGGTGGGCGCTTCGGTCATGGACAGGACCGGGGACACGCACGCGTCGGTGTCAGCGAAATGAGCTGCCCAGTCGTCGCGGGTGCCGGTGCGGAACGCCGCCGCGAGCCGCTCTCGCAGTTCCGGCCAGCGCTTCTCATCCCACTGCCCTGGGAGATCTCCGGGCGCGAACCCCAGTCCTGCTTCCAGCTGCGCGAAGAACGGCGGCTCGAGGGCGGCGACGGCGACGTGCCGGCCGTCGGCGGTCTCGTAGACGTCGATGAACGGCGCTCCGGAGTCGATCAGGTTCGTTCCGCGCTCGTCACGCCACGCCCCGCCGGCCAAGAGCGAGTACGGCGAGGCCATGAGGTGCGAGACTCCGTCGACGATCGCCGCGTCGACGACCTGCCCGATCCCCGAGCGCTGCGTCTCCCACAGCGCGGCGAGGGTGCCCGCGATGAGGTACATGGCGCCTCCGCCGAAGTCTCCCACGAGGCTCAACGGCAGCTGCGGGGGACCATCGGCGCGGCCGACGGCATGCAGTGCGCCGGTCTGGGCGATGTAGCTCGGGTCGTGACCGGCCCGCTGTGCGAGCGGCCCGTCCTGACCCCAGCCCGTCATCCGGCCGATCACGAGGCGCGGGTTGCGCTCGAGCAGCACGTCCGGACCGAGCCCGAGACGCTCGAGCACGCCGGGGCGATACGAGTCGAGAATCACATCGGCTTGCTCGGCCAATGCCCGCACCAGCTCGGCGCCGTCCTCGGTCTTGAGATCGACCGTGACCCGCTGCTTGCCGCGTTGGAGCGTGTCGAACTTCGCGTCGATCGGCATCTGGAACGCACCGTGGGCACGGTCGATCCGCAGCACGCTCGCGCCCAGGTCGGCGAAGAACATGCCGGCGAAGGGCACGGGACCGATGCCGCCGAGCTCGATGATTCTGAGCCCCGCAAGCGGTCCCGAACGTACTGTCGGAACGCTCACACGAAAACCCGGGTCTCGTCGCGGACGTGACGCATCTCGCTGCCGAACGTGCCGTTCGCCGCGATGAACTCCTCGTTGAGATCTATCCCATAGCCGGGGCCCTCGTTGGGATACAGGACGCCGTCCTTGAAGACGGGAACCTGCTGGGCGATGTCGGCGGTGATCTTCTGCTCGGCGTTCTCGAACTGGTTGTTGATGATGAGCGGGCCGAGGTTCTCATGCGTGAACTGCGAGGCCCATTGATTCGACATCATCAGATGCGCCGACGGACTCGCCTCGAGCCCGGAGCCGATCATGCACCCGCTCATCACGGGAAGATCAGCCAGACGCGCCAGCGTCAGCCAGCGCTGTGCCTTCACCAGCCCGCCGACCTTCTGCAGCTTGATGAAGAGGCCGTCGGCTGCGCGGCGGTCGATGATCTCTTTGAGGTGGTGCAGCTCCTGCGCCGACTCATCGGCGAAGATCGGGGTCCCTACACGCTCGCGGAGGCGGGCAAGACCCTCGATATCCCAGTGGGGCAGGGGCTGCTCGACGCAGTACAGGCCGAACTCATCGAGCTTGCGGATCGTGTGCAGCGCCTGGTCGTAGTTCCAGAAGCCGTTGATGTCGATCACGAGGCGCATGTCATCGCCGATCGCTTCGCGCACCGCCCGAACGTTGCGGACGTCCTGCGCTTCGTCGCCGCCGCTCTTGATCTTGATGAGCGAGAAACCGTTCGAGACCGCGCGAAGCGCCTGATCGACGAGGAACTCCTCGGTTCCGGCGCCCGCGACCCAGCCCTGCTTGGATCCGTCCGTGGTCTTGCCGCCGAGCAGCTCGTACACCGGAAGGCCGGCGATTTTGCCCTTCAGATCGTGCAGCGCGAAGTCGACGAGCGACTTGGCCTGGTTGTTGTCGCGCACGAACGTGTCCATCTGGCCGACGATCTTCTCAATCGCCAGGGGGTTCTGGCCGATGAGGAATCGGGGCGCGATGTGCTTCTCGATGATGGCCATGATGGAGTCCGGCGTTTCGCCCCGGTACCAGGTGGAGGTGTCGCCGCTATCGCCGATACCGACCTCGCCGGTGTCGGTCGTCACGCGCATGACAACGCTGTGGATGTGCGTGATCTCGGTGCCGGGCATGTGGAACGGCACGACCAGCGGGGTCGACACCGGGATGAGTTCGACGTCTGTGATCTTCATCGATATTCCTTCGTCAGTTCTTGTTCGGATGAGAAACATGCCGCTCCGGCCCCGACCAGTGCGTCCTGCTGTGCATCGTCGTAGCCGGCCTCGGTGAGGATCTCGGCGGTGTGCTCCCCCAGCAGCGGTGCGCGATGGCGCACCTGACCGGGCGTGCGGGTGAGTTTGGCGACGGGTCCCGTCACGCGGGACGTGCGCCCCGTGCGGGGGTTGTCGACTTCGGGGAGCATGCCGCGGATGGCGAAGTGCGGGTTCGCGAAGATCGCCTCGGCATCCAGCACGGGGGCGAGGGGAACCTTGCCCCCGAGCAGCTCGACGAGTTCGGCGACGGTGTGCTCGCCCACCCAGCCCTCGACGACGGCGTAGACCGCGTCACGGTTGATCCAGCGGTTGTTGTCGCTGTTGAACCGCGGGTCCACGACCAGGTCCGGGCGCTCCATGATCGTGCAGAGCTTCGCCCACTGCGCGTCATGCGGTGCGCCCAGGGCGATCTCGCCGTCCTTGGCGCGCACCGTGTTGAACGGCGCAAAGCCCTGCAGCGCATTCCCCATGGGCTGCGGGGAGGCGCCTGTGGCATCGAACACGTTCACGACGATCTCGCTCACGGCCAGCACGGCGTCGGTCATCGCGGTGTCGACGTACTGACCCTTGCCGGAGGACTTGGCCTCGAACAGGGCCATCACCGTCCCGAGCGCGGCGAACAGACCGGGGACGGTATCGCCGATACCCGATCCGACCCGCACCCGCGTGTCTGCATCCGGGCCGGTGATGCTCATCAGGCCGCCCATCGCCTGCGCGATGATGTCGAATGCGGGCCACTCGCTGTACGGGCTTTCGCCGCCACGCTTGTCGCCAAAGCCGCGGATGGACGTGTAGACCAGACGGGGGTTGATCTCGGCGAGCGTCTCGTAGCTCAGCCCCAAACGCTCCATGACACCGGCGCTGAAGTTCTCCACCAGGGCGTCGGCGCTGCGAACCAGTTCGATCAGCACGTCCCGTCCTTCGGGCGTCTTGAGATCGAGGACGATCGAGCGCTTGTTCCGGTTGGCGTTCTGGAAGACGTTGCCGAAGTCGTGGTGCTCATCATCCGCGGCGAACGGGCCGGTCCGACGGATCATGTCGCCGCGCGGTGGCTCGACCTTGACCACGTCGGCGCCGTAGTCGGCGAGGATCGAGGTGCAGTACGGGCCCGACAGGGCTTGTGTGAGGTCGACCACGCGCACGCCGACGAGGGGCCCGGTCACTGGGTGTACTCCCGTCCGATGAGGGAGCGGGCGATGATCAGCTTCTGGATCTGGGGAGTCCCCTCGCCGATCTCCAGTCCGGACACGTCCCGGAACATCGACTGCAGGGGCAGCTCCTCGGAGTAGCCGCTGTGCCCGTGGGCGATGATGCAGTCGTGGATCGCTGCGAGCGAGACCTCCGTGGCGTACCACTTGACCATGGCAGCTTCGGTGGTGTGCCGCTTGCCCTGGTCGGCCAGCGACAGGGCGCGGTAGGTGAGCCACCGAGCCGCTTCGAGCTTGGTGGCGTGCTCGGCGATGGGAAAGCTGACGCCCTGGTAGGCGGCGATCGGCTTGCCGAAGGTGTTGCGGATGCGGGAGTACTCGATGGTCATGTCCAGCGCCTTGCGGGCCACACCGGTGGACATGAATCCGATCACCGAACGGGTGTAGTCGAACTCGCCCATGACCATCCGGAAAGCTCCGCCGACGTCGGCCAGCACCATCTCGTCCGGGACGAAGACATCGTCCATGAAGACAGCCGAGCGACCCAGCGGTTTCCACCCGGGATCGTCGAACTGCTGCACCTCGATGCCCGGCGCGTCGAACGGCACGAGGAAGCAGGTGATGCCGCCGCGGTGTTCCTGGCCGCTCGCGTCGACGAACGGCTCCGCCTTAGCGAGGGTGATGATGCCCTTGGCATGCGGCGCGAACGTGATGGAGGTCTTCTCGCCGGAGAGCTTCCAGCCGCCCTCGGCCCGGATCGCCTTCATCCGCATCGCCGAGGCGTCGGACCCGCTGCCGGGCTCCGTCAGGCCGAACGCGACGATGTGCTCTCCGGCCACGATGCCGGGGACCCATTCGGATGCCAGGTGCGGGGGGAGGAATCTCTCCAGCAGAGGGGCCGTGAAGTTGCACGTGTATGCGATCTGTGCGAGGTAGAAGTTCGCGTAGGCGAGCTCCTCGTGCGCGATTCCGAGGTGGACCTTCGTCAGCTCCCCACTCAACCGGCCCATCCCGCCGTACTCCTCAGATGTGCCCAGGCCGAGCAGGCCCTGGGCGCCCATCGCCTGCGCGAGTTGCCAGGGGAACTCGGTGCCCCGGGCGATCTCGAGGTAGCTGTCGGCGTGGGACGCGGCGAACTCGCGAACCCACGCGGCGAAGTCCTCGTACTCCTCGCAGAATGCAACCGGGGGAGTGAGCGTGGCGGCGGTGGTGGTAAGGGACAACATGGCCTCCTCTTCGAGACGTTCTGGTCGCTGCGGCAACAGCGCCGAAACTCAGGTTCGCATCGTGGATTCATATGCACTAACGCGAAAATCATGAGTCGCTCTGAAGGAAGTCTTCATATGTCCGTCGCATCGGGCGCGCCGAGGCGTGGCGAGACAGCGCTCGAGAAAGCGCCGGTGAGCAGTACGCCCAACCGGGATGGCGTAGGCGCCGCCGACGTGGAGAACGCCGCAGCCCCGCCGCCGCCCGCCGGCATCGCCGAAGGGCGGCCGGACGACGTCTGTTCGTCGCCCGGCGCGTGCCCTTACCCCGCCAGCGGCGGGAAGTGCGGGATCGGGCGTGGTCGTTCTGTCCGCTGGCCGTCCAATTCGTAGACAGTCGCCTCGGTCGCGCGCAACGCCTGCTCGAATGTGGCGAAATCCTGCTGCCCGCTGCGCTGGCGCAGCCAGAGGAGGGTCACGTGACCGTTCTTCTTCTCCGCGAAGGCGATGATGCGGCTGGGGTCGCTCTGCGGCAATGCGCCGTCACATAGGCGCCAGCAGTCATCATCCACCCGCGTCAGCTCGATGCGTCCGTACATGCTGTAGGTCATCTCAGCCTCACGCTCCGGTGGTGCTGTCGTGGGTTCAGCTCACGAATTGTCGACGTCGTTCTGGCAGGCGACGCACGTCTCTCCGTAGGGGAGCACCTCGAGGCGGCCGGCCACGATCGCGTTGCCGCACCGGACGCACCGTCCGTACGTGCCGTCCGCCAGTCGTTCCAAGGCGGCCTGGATCCGACCCACCACCTTGCGGGTCGCAGCCGTGGTGGCCCACGCGACGGGGTCGATGTTCGGCGCGGCGCGGGGTGCGAGGTCGCTGATCAGCTCTTCGCGCTCCCGCAGCTGCTGTTCCAGCGATCGGCGGATCGCCGGCACGTCGAGCTCGGGGGCGGGGCTGGATACGGATGAATTGTCGGTCAGCATGACCTCTCCTCAGGTATAAAAAAAGGCGCCGCAGATGCGACGCGCTGGATAGCCGGATGGGCCGTGGATGACACGGGATCAGGGCAGAGCGCGGAGCGGCGGGCGGAGGGGCGATGCGCCTCCGTCGAGGATCATCCGGGGCGGAAGAACCTCGTGCCGGGCTCCGGCGATATCCATGGCTCGTACCACCACGGTGGCGTCGTCAGGACGCTCCCGGGTGCACGAAGTGACAGCCATGGACATAGCCTCACCATAGCCCGGACCTGGAAAAAGGCAAGTCACCGGCATTTTTCATCGAGCGGATGCCGCCGCCTACGCCGCCGCACTCCGGCGCACGCACGCCTCAAGCCATCGGCGGACCCTGTCAGCGCAGACGGATCGCGGCGGGCTGGAGCGACACCGTGAAGGATCGTGTCTCGCCGATCTCCTCCCCGTCGATCTCGAAGGCCCGCGCTTCGGGGAGAGTCACCTCGAGCTTCTTCGCGCGGCCGTGATTGACCGAGTCGGTGTTGGTGAGCTGATCCTTCTGGAGGATGAGCCGCTTCAAGGTGTTGTCCCAGATCATCGTCTTGAGCGTGCCTGCCCACTGGGCGAAGCCCTCCGCACTGAGCACGAGGTAGTTGAGCTCGCCATCCGCCGGATCGGCGTCCGGAAGCAGGGTCAGACCGCCCTGGATCATGCCGCAGTTCGCGATGAGCAGGGTGTGACCGTCTTCGTTGCGACCGGGCTGCCCGTCCGTGGTGATGTGGAAGGGGACGACTTCGCTCGCGGCCAGGGCACGGCCGAGCGACTCGACATACGCGAGCCATCCCGCCTTGTCCTTCAGATCGTCATCGGTCTCCGCCAGCATGTGCGCGTCGATCCCGAACCCGACCATGACGACGAAGGCGTGGCGCTCCGTGCCGCCGGTGAGCTCGATGTCGACCCAGCCGACATCGAGCGGACGCGGATCGCCCGTGAGCGCCTGGGCGAATGCCGCGGGCACGTCGTTGATGGGCACGTCGAAGTTCCTGGCGAGAAGGTTTCCGGTGCCCAGCGGCACGATCGCCAGGTCGACGTCGGCGGACACCTCAGCGAGCTGCTGGGCCACGGCGCGCACCGTGCCGTCGCCGCCCGCGACGATGATCAGCTCGGCGCCCGCGGCCAGCGCTTCGCTCGTGGCTCCCTGGCCGGGGTCCTCTGCCGTGGTCTCCCACCACCCGATTTCGCCCGGGGCCGACTCTCGGCCGGCCGCGGCGAGCCCGGCTTCCAGCGTCTCTCGATCCGTCTTGGTCGGGTTCCAGATGACGGCGGTCTGCACACTCACGATGGCTCTTCTCGGGTCGATGGTCGGGGGTCGATGATCTGACCGTCGCGCGGCGACAGGTCGGGCAGGGCGCGGGTTCCGAACTCATGGCGCAGCGCGCTGAGCGCGGCGTGCCACCCGCCCAATCCGTGTACGCCCGGTCCAGGGGCGACCGATGCCGAGGCGAGGTACACCCCGTGAACCGGCGTGCGCCACGGGTCGGAACGGAGCACGGGTCTGCGAATGAGCTGCGCGAGCGACGGGGCACCGGCGGCGATGTCGCCGCCGACGTAGTTCGGGTTGTGAGCCTGCACCTGGACGGCGGTCCGCGAACTCGTGGCGAGGATGGTGTCGCGAAAGCCCGGTGCGAAGCGCTCGATCTGGCCGATGACGGCCTCCCGCCGGTCCTGCGGGCTGCCGGCCGGAACGTGGGTGTACGCCCACAGGGTGTGCCGCCCGGCCGGTGCGCGGGTGGAGTCGAACAGCGACTGCTGTGCCGCCAGCACGTAGGGCCGATCGGGTAGACGCCCGCGGTTGACCTGGTTCTCGGCATCCGCGATCTCGGCGCGCGTGCCGCCCACGTGCACCGTGCCCGCCGCACGCAGCTCGCCGTTCGCCCACGGCACCGGGTCGCTGAGCGCGAAGTCGACCTTGGCGACGCCGCCTCCGTATCGGAAGCGCTGGAGGGCGCGGCGGTACAGCGGCGGCATCCGTGACGCCGCCATCCGCAGAAAAGCGCGAGGGGTGACATCGAGCAGGATGACCCGCGCGCTCGGCAGCTCTTCGAGAGATCGCACATCGTGGCCGGTGACCACCTCGCCGCCGTGCGCGCGCAGGTCCTCGACCATCGCGTCGACGATCGCCTGGCTTCCGCCGACCGGGATCGGCCAACCCCGGGCGTGCGCGTACGCGCCCAACGCCAGGCCGGCGCCGGCAGCGGCGATGCTCGGCTGCGGCAGGATCGTGTGCGCGGCGACGCCGGTAAGGAGGGCCGGTGCGACCTCCTCGCGGAAACGGGCGTTCCACGCGAGGGTGCCCTGTTCCAGAGAGCTCACGCCGAGCGCGATCGCCGTGAGCGGATCGCGCGGGACGCGCAGGAGCGACGAACCGGTGAACTCGGCGATCTCCGCGGCGCGCTCCACGAGGGGGCGCATCAGGCGTGCGTATGCAGGGCCGTCCGGACCGAGTCCTGCGCTGGTGCGTTCCAGGTCTCGGTAGGCGATTCCGGCGCGACCGCCGTCGAGCGGGTGCCCGAACGAGATGTCCGGCGTCGCGAACCGCACCCGGTTCTGCAGTCCGAACTCACGGAAGAAGCGCGATTCGAATGCGAGAGGGTGAATCGCGGAACAGACATCGGAGAGGAAGCCGGGCAGCGTCAGCTCGCGGGTCGCCGCGCCGCCGCCGGGCCGCTCATCGCGTTCGTATACCCGCACGTGCAGGCCCGCGCGCGCGAGGGTGACCGCCGCGGCCAACCCATTGGGTCCGGCGCCGACGACGACGGCGTCCCACGCCGCCCCGCCCCTTCTCGACCGGCCACTGCTCACGAGGTCGAGGCCTCGTCGCTTCCCATCTCGTGCTCGGCCGTCGTCGCGCGCGATTGCGCCTCTGCTCTGCCCTCCGCGAGGTAGGCGAGGCGGTGGAGTGTCTCTTCGTTGCGCCAGTGCAGTCCGAGATCCAGCAGCGGCGCGGGGACGAATCGACCGGGGCCGGCTACTGCCTCCTCCTGTATGCGGACCACGGTGGACTCGCCACGCTGCTTGATGTCCAGCGTCACGCGCGCCTCGCCGATGGGCCAGCCACGCGCCCGCATCACCATCCGGCGAGGGGGGTCGTACTCCTCGACGAGCGTCGCGTCGTTGATCAGCAGCGGCCACACGCCGAACGAGTGATGCAGGCGAGAGCCCACCCGCGGCCAGGACGCGTCGACCTCGCGCATGCGCGACGCTCCGACGACCCAGGACGGAAAGAGCCATCCGTCGCCCAGCACCTCGAAGACGTCCTCGGGCGCACAGCGCAGAATCCTCACGTTGCGAGACATCGCTGCATCCTTCCGTCCATGACATCCACTATCCGGGTTCGTCGGTCTTTCCGCTGGGGCTGGCCAGGAGCCCGCCGACACGCTACGGGAGCGAGTGTGCGTGCCCCGCGCCCATTGCCTGCCTCCACTTACCGGAGTAGCGTGTTCGGCAGTTGCCCCAGACCTTGGTCGCGTTTCTTGTCGCCGACGTCGCGAATGCGCGGACTGGGAGTCTGATGGAGCTTCGCAGTGGGTCCCCTGAGGACGCCGAGGAGATCGCCATCGTGATCGAGCGGCTTGCGATGCGCTTTCCCGATGTCCCGCTGGTCGAAGTGGCCGAGATCACTCGCGAGGTCCACATCGCGCTGACCGGGCGCCCGATCCGGCGATACGTTCCTGTGTTCGTCGAGCGCGACGCCCGTGACCGTCTGCGGGAGCGCGCGCGGCACGGCTGAGGCACTGCACAAGCCAGGTCCTCCGAGGTCTTCCACCCCCCACTTCCGTGACCTCGGAGGGCCGCCCTTTGTCAAGGCCTTCCCGGCCGAGGTCGGGATGCGCCTGAATGGACGAAGGCGGTGCCGCACGGCCGATCATGAGCAGAGGGGCAGGACCCGATGGAGTCAGCGAACGAGCAGCGCGAGGGCGCGCGATCGGCGGGGACGCCGCGGAGCGAAGATCCTCCGACCGTGGCGACGGATGCCGCAACCGTCGTCGATGAGATGACCGACGACGAGAAGCGGCGCGATCAGTTGCTGCGCGCCGCCGGGTCGACCGAGCAGGACGCGGCTCCGAGGATCGATGTGACCAAGCGGGACGGCGTGACGCGCATCGACATCGTCCCCGACGCCGTGGTGCGCCCTGGCTCCCCCGACTGAGCCCTCATAGCGAGCCCCCGCTGCCGAGGGTGCACGTCCCCGCGGCCGAGGGTGCACGTCCCCGCGGCCGAGGGTGCACGTCCCCTCACCGAGGGTGCACGTCCCCGCTGCCGAGGGTGCACGTCCCCTCACCGAGCCAGCGCGCCGCGCAGGCCGCGCGCGTCGCGGACCGCGTTCCCGCCGCCGTCGTTGTTGAAAAAGGCGTAGACCTGATGACCCTGCGCCTCCCACTCGCGAATCCGGTCCGCCCACCACGCGATCTCGTCGTCTGAGTAGGAGCCGGCGTACAGGTGCGCGGTGTCCGGCCCGTGCAGGCGGATGTACACGAGGCGGGCCGTCGCGCGCAGAATGCACGGCAGGCCGGCGCCGCTCATCACGCAATACGCCGCACTACGCCGCTCGAGCAGGGAGAAGACGGCCTCATCGTTCCAGGACGGATGCCGCAGCTCGACCGCCGGACGCATCCATTCGGGTACGTGCGCCAGGAACCAGTCCAGGCGCTCATCGTCCCGCTGCATCGTCGGCGGCAGCTGCACGAGCAGCGGGCCGCGGCGCCCGGCGAGCTCATGAAGGCCGGCGGTCATCCGCTCCAGCCACTCCTCGGGCTGGAACAGGCGTCGGGCGTGCGTCAGACTGCGGGGGGCCTTCACCGTCAGCTCGAAGCCCTCGGGCAGTCGTCCGCGCCACGATGCGAAGGTCTTCGGCGGCGGCCAGCGGTAGAAGCTCGCGTTCAGCTCCACCGTGTCGAACGCGCGCACGTAGTGGGCCAGCCGGTCGCGGGGCGGAAGGCGCGGCGGGTAGAGCACGCCCTCCCAGTGGTCGTAGCTCCAGCCGGACGTGCCGACACGCGCCATCGCGTCCCCTCACCGTGCGCGCAGGCGCTTCCGCATGAACACCTGCGCCGTGCCGTCGCCTTCGTCGACGCGCTCCGTCTGCGCGTACCCGCACCGCTCGTAGAGCCGGATGTTGGCTTCGCTGAGACTGCCGGTGAACAGTTCGGCCTCGGTGGCCCGAGAATGCGCTTCGGCCGTTTCGAGGAGCCGCTGCCCGATGCCCGCGCCCTGCATGTCGGGCGCGATCGCGATGCGGCCGATCAGGAGCACCCCGTCCGCTTCGCGCGTGCGGATCGCGCCGACCAGGCGGCCGTCGACGCGCGCGACCCAGCCGCCGGCATCCTGAAGTTCGGCCTCGAGCTCCTCGAGAGTCTGGACGAGTGGAGGCATGTCGGGATCGCCGTAGATCAGCGCCTCCGAGACGAACGCGGCGCGCTGGATCGTCAGCACCTCGCCGGCGTCTTCCGGACTGATGCGAGTGAGGACGACGTCCTGCGCGGGTTCGGAGCCGCGTGACTGCGCAGTCACCGGGGCTCGGGGGCCTGGTCATCGTCGTCAGGACGAGGCGGTGCAGACGTGACATTCGACACGATCGATTCCTCCCGTTTCGTGCGATCACTGTATTCCGCAGCGCGGCGGCGCCGAACGGGCTTGACCGCCCTCCCTGCGCACGCTAATCGCTCGGATGCCGCACGCCGGCGTCGGCATCACCGCCCGGGGTGGCGCTTGTCAAGCTCTGTCGTCGCCGAATCCGGGCACGTAGCCTGACGCGATGACAGTGACGGAACTGTGGCTGGTGCGGCACGGTGAGAGCATCGCGAACACGGCCGCGACCCGAGCCGAGCTCGAGGGACTCGAGGTGATCCCGATCGACATCCGAGACGCCGATGTTCCGCTCTCTCGCACCGGCCGAGATCAGGCCGCGGCGCTGCGCACGTGGGTCGGCGAACACCGCTCCGCGCTGGACGCGTTCTGGGTCTCGCCGTACCTTCGTGCGCGCGAGACACTGGCGATCGCGCTGGGCGGCAATGCGGTGGATGCCGCGATCGACGTCGACGAGCGGCTCCGCGACCGCGAACTCGGAATCCTGGATCTGCTCACCACCCGCGGGGTGGCCACGCGGCATCCCGAAGAGGCTGCGCGTCGACGTCACCTGGGCAAGTTCTATCACCGGCCGCCGGGCGGGGAGTCCTGGGCGGACGTCGCGCTCCGACTGCGGTCCTTTCTCGGTGATGCCCTCTCCCGTCCTGCGCAGAGTGCTCTGGTCGTCGCGCACGATGCGGTCGTCATGCTCCTGCTCTACCTCCTGCTGCCGATGGAAGAGGCGGAGCTGCTCGAATTCGCGGCATCCCACACCGTCCTGAACGCCTCCGTCACGCACCTCGTTCGCGTCGAATCGGGATGGCGGCTCGTCGAATTCTCGGCCGTGGATCACCTGACCCGCGAGGGCGCCGCGGTGACCGTGCACCCGGGGAGCCCTGATGTCCACCCCGAGTGAACGCGTCACGCGAGAGCTGCTTCGCGAGTGGGGGCTGCCCGACCCGGGGGGCTCGAAGAAGTCGCGCGGACGGGTGATGGTGGTCGGCGGCTCGCGCCGTTCGCCCGGTGCGGTCGTGCTCGCCGGTGAAGCCGCACTGCGAGTCGGCGCCGGGCGGCTGGGACTTGCCGTACCGGCATCCGTCGAGGGTCAGCTCGGTGTCGTTCTGCCCGAAGCCGCCGTCTTCTCGCTTCCGCAGCACGCGTCCGACCCCATCGCCGAGCCCGCCCGCGGCGAGCTCGAAGCGGCGGATGCGGTGCTCGTGGGTCCCGGATTCGACAACGGCGACGAGACGAGATCGACGCTGCTCGCCGTCGCCGACACCGGTGTCGGGTGCGTGGTCCTGGACGCGTACGGGCTGGGGGTTCTGGCCGACGTCCCCCGCGAGCGCCTGCCCCGCGCACTGATTCTCAACCCCAACGAGGAGGAGGCGGCGATCCTCCTCGACCGCGACCTGGGCGATGACCGCGAATCCGACCTCCTCGAGATCGCGCGGCGGTTCGACGCCGTCGTCAACTGCTACGGCGTCATCGCCGACCCGCAGGGTGCCACGTGGCAGGTGCCGGCCGGAGGACCGGGACTCGGCACATCCGGCAGCGGTGACGTGCTGGCCGGCGCGATCACCGGTTTCGCGGCACGTGGCCTCGACCCGTCGCGCGCGGCGGTATGGGGCAGCTGGGTGCACGCGCGCGCGGGCGATGCGCTGACCGAACGGCTCGGCATCGGCTTTCTCGCCCGCGATCTACCTGCCGCGCTCACCGCGTCGATCAAGGACGTTCTGGGTTGAGAGGGCGTCCCGGACGCAGAACAGCGCGTTGTCAACCCCCGTTCCGACTTCGTCCTGCCTGACGCACAATGGAGGTGTTCGCGCTCATCAGGGGGTGAGAGATGAACAGCGAAAAAGTTCGGGGCGGGATCGATGACGATCTCGACGACGACATGGACGGTGTCCGGAACGACGATCTCCGTGACGACGCGGATGACTTCGAGGACGCGCTGCTGGCGGAGATGCGGCAGAAGGGTGCGATCGAGGTGTGGTGACCTCAGCCGATGCGGCTGTCGCCGGGGGGTGAGACCCGCAGCCAGCGGTAGCCGAACGGGGCCAGTTCCACTTCGACCTGCCCCTGTGGCTCGACGTCGATCCGCTCCGGGCCGCCGAGATCGAGCAGCGCGGTGCCCTCTTCCACCGTCCCGATCTGGACACGCACGCGCACCGGCACCTCGGTGAAGTTGTGCAATGCGATCATCCGACCGACGTCGGAGTTCACTGCGTGGGCGAGGATGCCGTCGCCGTCGTGCGCGAGGATTTCCAGTTCGCCCCAGCCGATCTCGGGGGACACCCGGTAACGGCTGACGAGGTGGCGGATGAACTGCAGGAGCGATCCGTCGTCGTTGCGCTGCTGCTGGACGTTCACGTGTTGTGGTGCGTAACCGTCGCCGGGAATGGGTGCGACGAGACGCCCCCGCGCGGCGCTGGAGAATCCGCCGTTCTTGCCGTCCGTCCACTGCATCGGCGTCCGGACCGACCCGCGACCGGCGATCTCGGGGTTCTCGCCCATCCCGATCTCTTCGCCGTAGAACAGCACAGGAGTTCCGGGCAGCGAGAAGAGCACGCTGTAGACCATGCGGATCCTGCGTGGATCACCCCCCAGCATCGGGGGCAGCCGGCGCGTGATCCCGCGGCCGTAGACACGCTGGGCCTCGTCGGGAGCGAAGGCTTCGAAGACCTCCTCACGCTCGGCATCACTGAGCTTGTCCAGTGTCAGCTCGTCGTGGTTGCGCACGAAGTTCGCCCAGCCCGCATCAGACGGGATCGCTGGGCGGGCGGTGAGTGCGGCGATCAGGGGCGCAGGATCACTGCGTGCGAGCGAGAGGTACAGCGCCTGCATGGAGATGAAGTCGAACTGCAGATCCAGTTCGCCACCCCGCTCGCCACCGAAGAACTGCAGCTGCTCGCCGAACGGGAGGTTCACCTCGCCGAGCAGCGCCGCATGGCCGGCCCGACGTTGAAGGAACCGCTTTAGGTCGCGCAGCAGTTCGTGCGGGTCGCCCAGGTCGACGCCTTCGGGGGGCTCGATCAGGAACGGGACCGCGTCGATGCGGAAGCCGCTGACGCCGAGGGCCAGCCAGAACCCGATCGTCTTGGCGATCTCGTCGCGGACTCGCGGGTTGGCCACGTTGAGGTCGGGCTGGTGCTTGTAGAACACATGCTGGAAGTACTGGCCACTGCGCTCGTCCAGCTCCCAGACGCTGGACTCCTCGCCGGGGAAGACGGTCGGCTGCTGCTTCTTCGGCGGCTCGTCGCGCCAAACGTAGAAGTCGCGGTAGGGGGATGTTCTGCTCCGGCGGGCCGAGACGAACCACGGATGCTTGTCGGAGGTGTGGTTGACCACGAGGTCGACGATCACGCGCATGCCACGGTCGTGCGCCGTTCGGATGACCTCGACGAAGTCGCCGTGGTTGCCCAGACGGGGATCGATCCCGTAGAAGTCGCTGATGTCGTAGCCGTCGTCGCGGTCGGGCGAGGGGTAGAACGGCATCAGCCAGAGGCAGGTGATTCCGAGGTCGGCGAGATAGTCGATGCGTTGCGCGAGTCCCGCGAAGTCGCCGGTTCCGTCGCCGTCGGCATCCATGTACGTCTCGACGTCGAGGCAGTAGATGACAGCGGACTTCCACCACAGGTCGCTGGTGTCGGTGATTCTCACAGCGCCTCCCGCAGTGCCGGAAGCAGATCTCGCTCGGCGCGATCCAGGAACGCGCCCTGGTCTCGGCCGATGCCGTGGACGTAGACGCGGTCGAATCCCAACCCGACCAGCGCGGCGATCCGCTCTGCCAGTTCGTCGGCGTCGGAAGAGACGAGCGCGCCGCTCCGCAGCTGCGCGTCGGTCGGCTCGCCCGCCAGCGCATCGAACTGCTCGGGCTGCTCGATGTCCCACAGTGATTCCGTGATCGCGGAGTGGCGCCACTGCTCCCGGGTGACGCGCAATGCCTCTTCCTCGGTGTCTTCCAGTGAGACGTGCACCTGAAGAACGCGCGGACCGGTTCCCCCCGCGTCGGCAAAGGCCTCGAGCACGGCGACCAGCTTGTCCGGGGGCTGGGCGACGGTGGCCAGTCCGTCCGCCCAACCGGCGAGCCACCCGGCCGTCTCCGGGGTCACCGCCGCGCCGAGAAGCGGTGGCGGTGTGTCGGGCAGGCTCCATACGCGCGCCCGGTGGACCGTGATCTCGTCGGCGCGCGAGACCTCCCGCCCGGACAGCAGGTCGCGGATCACCTCTACGGATGCCTCGAGCCGGGCGTTGCGGCGTTCCTTCGTCGGCCAATCGTGGCCGGTGACGTGCTCGTTGACGGCTTCGCCGCTGCCCAGCGCGGCCCAGAATCTTCCGGGGAACATCTCCTCGAGGGTCGCGAGAGCCTGGGCGCTGATCACGGGGTGGTAGCGCTGACCCGGCGCGGTGACGACACCGAGCGAGAAGGATGTCGAGGCCAGGGCGGCTCCGAGCCAGCTCCAGGCGTAACCGGACTCACCCTGCGCGACGCCCCACGGCGCGAGATGATCCGAGCACATCGCCCCATCGAAACCCGCGTGCTCCGCGCGGATCACGGCCTTGAGCAGGCTGCTCGGTGGGACCTGTTCATGCGAGGCGTGATAGCCGACGAAGACCATCCCGCAAGTGTGAAGCCTCAGGGCAGGGCCGACCAAGGCCTTGCGATGAGTGCCGAATGCCTCTATGGGCCGACCTGACGGCCGTGTTGCGTGGGTGGCGGAAAGTGGGGGATCGGGATGGGTTTGGTTCCGCCGTGCGGTCTGGCTTGCCACATCTCCAGGCTGGCCAGGACGTCTTCGGGCGTCGCGTAGACCACGGGGAGCGGCGTCACCGCCAGCCAGGTGACGTGCACCTCGTCATCCTCGGTCACGGTGATGCGCGCGGCCACCCGGGTGGTCGCGCGGTGCGACTCGCGATCGTGGATCACCCAGTTCTGCCCGTCCTGGCGCAAGAGCACGAATCGCCGCGGCACGCCCGAGCCGTTCGTCTGATCGTGCCGTCGCTCGTTCATCTCCCCGACCTCCGTTCCGTCTGCCGCGCGTCTCGTTGATCGTCGACACGCGCCAGCCCCTCTTCCACTGTGCGCCGGGGAAGGCGCTCCGGGACGGGGGTTGACAAAGCAGTGGCGGGTCATGGCGCCGCGCTGTACGGAGCTCGGGTCGAGCGGCGGGCAGACCCCGCGACGGGCTAGCTGTCGAGGTCGATCTGCGTACGGGGGTCGATGTGGGAGGTGACGACGACCGGAGGGTGCAGGAGCCGGGTGCGTCGGTCCAGTTCTGCGACCGACGCCGCATTGCCCCGATCGTTCGCGCTGTCAGCGGCAGGCATCGCGTACAACTGGCTTGCCGGCCCCAGCAGGAATTCGGCGTCCACGAGCTCGCCACCCTCGGCGAGGACGGGAACGGACACGACGTCAGACGTCTGGCTGCCCGCCAGTGCCTTCGCGTAGCGCAGCACCGCCTCACAGATGTCGGTCGGCATCAGCACGGACCTGCCGGTGTAATGCAGAGTCATCATGACCCCATGATGGGCCACTGTGCCCGCGCGGCGGCGGGGCTTGTGCAATCAGGGCCGGGCCCATAGCCTGCCCCGCGCCGTCCGGCAGCGCCGCCTTCAGGCGGTGTCCTGCTGCGTGACGGGTGCGGAAAGCGCCGTGGACTGCAGGTGCAGCATGGCCAGGGTCTCGCGCACTGCGCCGATCGGCGCCTCGATCCGTTCGTACTGATGCGAGAACCCGTTCTCGTCCACCACGACGACGGTCACCAGCGCGCATCCACGCCGCGGCAGTCTGGATCCGCCCCGTGCCGCTCGTGCAGCCATATCCGTTCCCCGAACTCGAGTGGAAGGTCGGGTCAGGACTTGCGCTGGGAGTGCACGACGAGCCCGAGCGCCAGCGAGACCGCGAAAATACCGGCGGAGAAGATCAGTCCCTGCCACGCCTCGGCGTTGAAAGCCGCGCCGAACAGGTAGAACCCGCCGAGAAACAGCACCACGTACACCAGGAACAACATCGCGCCCTCTATCCTCTTCGTCTCCATCGATCGTATCGACAGAACGACCGTCCGCACACCAGCGCGGTCGGGCTCACGCGAGCAGCTGGCTGACCAGCGTGTCGGCGAGCCAGCGTTCGAAGCGATCCGGAGACCATCCCGATTCGACCACCAGTCCGCCGTAGACACCCGTGGCGGCCAGGGCCCGGTAGATGGCCTTCGCATCTGCCGGCGAAAGCGACAGCTCCGGCTCCACCGATGCGATGAATCTGTTCATGATTCGATTGCGTCCACGCAGCTTCGCGCGCAGCAGTTCGCGTGTCTCGGGGTCCTCGTCCAACGCGGAATCCAGGATCAGCGCGACGTCGAAGTCCGTCGCGTACAGGGCGGTGATCCAGCTCGCCGCCCCACGCAGGCGTGCGACCGGGTCCGGCTCCTCGAGAACCGCATCCGCGAGGGGAATGGCGCGCGCCCGCTCGAGCCAGCGCTCGCAGATCAGCGTCAGAATATGGCGCTTCGCGCCGACTGCGGCGTACACGGTGCGGTTGGCCACGCCGGCCGCGCGCGCGATGGCGTCCATGCTCGTGGCGCCGTACCCCTGGGCGGCGAACAGCGACTGAGCGGCATCCGCGATGCGCAGTTTCGTCGCCTCGGCCTGTTCCTGCCGATAGGACGACCGAGGGGTCTTGACCGGAGCCACCATAGGCAAGAGACTATCCACTGCAGTGGATGCAGTACCACTGCACTCATTACATCAATACTGCAGGGACGAGGCAGTCATGGATGACCAACGATCGATGCCACCAGCGGTGCGCGTGCTGGAGAGGATGCTCACCGAGGGATTCGCGACCGGCAACACCGACATCGTGGACGAGCTGTGCGCGCCGGACATCGTCGAACACCAGTTCGGGATGACGGGGCAGGGGCAGGAGGCGATCGACAAGGTGAAACGCGGGATCACCGAGGTGCACCGGGCGATGCCCGACATTCACTTCACTGTGGGCGACTGGACGCAGGACGGCGACACGGTCTGGATCCGCGCCGAGGCGACCGCCACGCACACGGGACCCTTCCTCGGACCGGCGACGGGTGCGCCCGTGCACCTGACCGTGATCGACATCGCGCGCGTCGTGGACGGCAGGATCGTCGAGCATTGGGGGGTGCCGGACCGGTTCGCGATCCTCGCTCAGACCGGCCAGCTGCGCCAGCTCATCCCGACGTCGTGACCGCGACCGTGCCACGCTGCTCGGCCTCGAGCAGTTCGGCTTCTTCGCCGCTGATGGCCTCGCCGCGAGCGACCAGGCCCGCCACGTCCGAGAGCGGGATCTGCTTGAGGAACAGCGACAGGAGGAACGCCAGACCGATGAACGGCAGCAGATACCAGAAGACCGGCGCCAGCGCGTCCGCGTAGGCATTCACGATGCCTTCGCGGATCGCGTCCGGCAACTGCCCGAGGGTCTGCGGGTCCAGCGTGGCGGTCGAGTTCGCGGCATCCGCTGTCGATGCCCCCGCACCGATGAAGACCTCTTCGAGGTTCTGGGTCAGCCGCGTCGTGAAGATCGTGCCGAACACCGCGGTGCCCAGGGCGGCACCCACCTCGCGGAAGTAGTTGTTCGTGCTCGTCGCGGTTCCCACCTCTGCGGCCGGCACGGCGTTCTGCACCACCAGCACCACGACCTGCATGATCAGCCCGAGCCCTGCTCCGAAGACGAACAGGAACACGCAGATCAGCCAGATCGGGGTGGATGCCGTCAGCGTCGTGAGCGCGACCATGGCAATGCCCGTGATGAGCGTGCCCAGAATCGGGAAGATCTTGTACCGGCCGGTGCGCGTGATCAGGATGCCCGAGGTGATCGAGGTCCCGATCAGTCCCACCATCATGGGGATCATGAGCAGGCCGGATGCCGCGGCCGACGTCCCCGAGGACATCTGCAGGAACGTCGGCACGAAGCCGATGGCCGCGAACATCCCGAGGCCGAGCGTGAGGCCGATGGCGGTCGCGTTGACGAACACCGGGTTCCGGAACAGGGCGAGCGGGATGATCGGATCCTTGGCCCTGGCCTCGGTGAAGATGAACGCCGCGACGGCGGCGAGCATGCCGACGCCCCAGCCCCACGTCGCGAGCGATCCCCACCCGAAGTCGCGGTCGCCGCCGAAGTCGGTGAAGAAGATGAGACAGGTCGTCGCGGCGGACAGGAACACGACGCCCAGGACATCGATCGGCTTGGTGGCCTTCTTGCTGGGCAGGGTGAGGGCGAACAGGGCGATGACGAACGCCGCGATCCCGACCGGGATGTTGATGTAGAACGCCCACTGCCAGGTGAGGTGGTCGACGAAGAACCCGCCGAGCAGCGGTCCGGCGATCGCCGACAGGCCGAAGACGGCCCCGAGGGGGCCGAGGTATTTCCCGCGCTCGGAGGCGGGCACGATGTCGGCGATGATCGCCTGCGACAGGATCATCAGGCCGCCGGCGCCCAAGCCCTGCATCGCGCGGAAGACCACGAACATCCAGAAGTCGCCGGCGAATGCGCAGCCGATCGAGGCGAGCGTGAACAGCGCGATCGCGATGAGAAAGAGGTGGCGACGGCCGAGCACGTCCCCGAACTTCCCGTAGATGGGCATCACGATCGTCGTGGCCAGCAGGTATGCCGTCGTGATCCAGACCTGGTGCTCGACCCCGCCGAGCTGACCCACGATCGTCGGCATGGCCGTCGAGACGATCGTCTGGTCGAGGCTGGACAGCAGCATTCCTGCGATCAGGGCGCTGAAGATGATCCAGATGCGCCGCTTCGTCAGCAGAAGCGGCGCAGGAGCGGTGAGTGACATGCGGGTCCGATCGGGAAGTTCAGGGGGAGAAGACGCGGCGCGCCGCGTCGAGGCGCAGGGTGAGGACGGTGCGGAAGTCGCGGGAGTCGTCCGCGAAGTAGTCGAGGATGGCGGGGCGCAGCAGCGCGCCGAAGACGCTCACCGCCGTCGCCGTGCGGAGGTCGTCGGCAGGCGCATCGGGCCGGCGGCGCACCAGCGCGATGTCGTCGCGCTCGCCTTCGGCGGCGAGGCCGACGAAGTGGGCGAGCAGCCGCGGCTCGCGCTCGAAGACCCGTGTCAGCTCCTCGGCTTCCGCCGCAGTCAGGTCCAGGTGCTCCCAGCGCGCGACGTGCAGTTCCAGAAGATCGTCCAGCAGCGCTCCCGAGCCGGCGACGAACGCCTCCTCCAGGTCCGACGTGTCGGATCGAACCGGGATGCCGAGGACGGCGTTCTCCTTCGAGGCGTAGTAGTTGAAGAATGTTCGCCGCGACACCCCGACCTCCGAGCAGAGCTCTTCGATCGTGAATCCGGACAGCCCACGCTCGACGGTCATACGTCGCGCCTCCGTCCGCAGGCCGAGCGACGTCTGAGCCGTTCGCTGCCGGCGCGGTGAACTTGCACTATCAATCACAGAGTGCATTCTTGCACTATGTCGACGTGTGCGCAAAATCAGCGCTGAGTCGAACGACTCAGAGTGGGGGGAGGCGAGGGGAGACCGCGATCAGAGATGCGGGATCGGTCTCGTCCCAGCGCTGCCAGGTCTGCAGCCACCAGAACGCGACGAATGCCCCCAGCGCGACGATCTCGCCGATGAGGATCCACGGGAAGACCGCGTCGACGGCATCCCGCGTCGAGATCGTGATCACCACCAAGGCCAGCAGATCCACGATCATGACCCCGGCGATGGCGACGTAGACGATGCGCAGCCATCGCGGCGGCGTGGCACTGGTGGTGCGCCAGAACGCGTTGATGACGGCATCCGCTGCAATCGATCCGAGGAACAGGACCGTCGCCACGAAATGCGCCCAGCCGAGCAGCACCTCGGGCAGGGTGAGCCCGACGATCATCACGACCGCGAAAACGACCCCGCCCAGCAGCAGCGACAGCTGCGCACCGCGCACCGCACCGCGGATCGAGAGCACGATCCCGAGCAGCAGAACCCCGGCGAGGACGATCAGGTAGGTGGCCACGCCGTTCACGACATCGCTTTCGAACCCCGCGGGGACGCACTGGGCGCACTCGACCTCCACGCCGGGCACGGTCCCGGGCCGGATCACCGAGGGAACCACCGCGATGAGCGGTGCGAACAGCGCCGCCGCATCGAGCACCGCGCGTTCCGGGTCACGACCCGACAGGGCGAGAAGAGCGAGGGATGCCGCGACCAGCGCTCCGACGAAGACGTTGCGCGCCGGAGTGTAGAAATAGTCGCTCAGCGAGGGCAGCCAGCCCACCGTCGGCACGGTGAGCAGGATCGCCACCAGGATCACGACCAGTGTGCCGCCGATGCCGAGCCGAAGATACCGGTGCGTCCGCTGCGCCGAGGTCGACTCGACCGGGCGCGCGTGCGCCGCGTATGGACCCGTCTCGCTCACATCGGCTCCCTTCGTCGTCCGTGCCGGACTACCCACGGTAGGCAAGTCCGCGGGCCGGCGCACTGGGTAGGCTCGGAGGGACGGAGAGGCGGTCGCATGATCGCGCGGTTCGAAGAACTCGACTGGCAGCCGACCCGGATGGGCGAGCTCACGCTGCGCCGCCGTACCGAGCCGATGACCGGTCAGCTCATCTACGAGGTCAAGCTGGGCGACGAATATCTGATGTCGAGCCTGTTCACCGTGGCAGAGGAGGAGCTCGCCCGGCTGGGACTGGCCGCCGCCGTCGGGAGCGAGCTCGCGGTCCTCGTCGGCGGGCTCGGGCTCGGCTATACGGCGGTCGTCGCCCTGCGCGATCCGCGCGTGCGGTCGCTTACGGTGATCGACGCACTGCCCGCCGTCATCGGCTGGCACCAGCGGGAGCTGCTCCCCGTCTCGAGCGAACTGGTCCGCGATCCGCGCACGACGCTCGTGAGCAACGACTTCTTCGCCGTGATCAGACAGGAACCTGTCGAGGATCGCCGCTACGACGTGATCCTGCTCGACGTCGACCACTCACCGCGGCACCAGCTCGACCCCACGCACGCCGATCTCTACACCGTCGACGGGCTGGACGCACTGAGCCGGCACCTCACTGTCGGCGGCGTCTTCGCGCTGTGGTCCGACGACCCGCCGGACGCGGAATTCCTCGCCGTTCTCGGCGCCGTGTTCGACCGTCCCGAGGCGCACGTCGTGGAGTTCGACAACGCCCTGACCGGCGGCGTCTCGTCCAATACGGTCTACGCCGCCTCCCGTCGAGGTGGGACAGACGCATAGCGCGTCGGTGTCGCTACGACGCGGCGATGGTGGCCGTGTCGATGACGAAGCGGTAGCGGACCTCACCCCGGACGACGCGCTCGTAGGCAGCCGTGACCTCATCGGCGGAGATCGTCTCGATCACCGACGCGATGCCGTGCTCGGCGCAGAAATCGAGCATCTCCTGCGTCTCTCGGATGCCCCCGATGTTCGAGCCCGCGATCGATCGACGAGCACCGGTGAGCGAGAACACCCGGAACTGCTGCGGGGTCTCGGGCAGCCCGACGAACACCAGTGCCCCGTTCAGGCGCAGAGTCGCCAAGAAGCGGTCGACCGGGATCTCCGCGGACACCGTGTTGATGATCAGGTCGAAGCGACCGCGCAATGATGTCAGCGCCTCGGGGTCCTCGGTGGCGTAGTACTCGTCGGCGCCGAGCGCCCTGCCTTCGTCCTGCTTGGCCAGCGAGCGTGAGAGAACCGTGACGTGCGCGCCCATCGCATGGGCGATCTGGACGGCCATGTGCCCGAGCCCACCCAAGCCGATCACGGCGACACGCGTGCCGGGACCCGCGCCCCAGTGTCGCAGCGGCGAGTACGTCGTGATGCCGGCGCACAGCAGAGGTGCCGCGGTGTCCAGCGGGATCGCATCCGGGATGTGCAGCACGTAGTTCTCATCGGCGACGATCTGCGTGCTGTACCCGCCGTACGTCGGTGTGCCGTCGAGCGGCCGGGGGCCCGGGTAGTAGCGACCATTGTAGGTGGCGACGTTTCCGCGCAGGCAGAACTGCTCTTCGCCCGCGAGGCAGTTCTCGCATTCGCGGCACGAATCGACGAAGCATCCGATGCCGACGCGATCGCCCACGGCATGCCTGGTGACCGCATCGCCCACCTCACGCACGATGCCTGCGATTTCGTGGCCCGGAACCATCGGGAAGATCGCGCTGCCCCACTCCTCACGCGCCTGGTGGATGTCGGAATGGCAGATTCCGGTGAAGGCGATGTCGATCAGCACATCGTGCGGGCCCACATCCCTCCGCTGGACGGTGCCGCGCTCGAACGCGGAGCCGGTCGTGGGGACCAGAAGGGCGGGCGTGGTGATGGACATTGGAGAATCCTCGCACGGACGGGTCGGAGACGGCCGTGAGCGGGGACGGTGTGGGCGGAGGGTCGGGCGTGCTGCGCGCGAACCAGGCGCGGCCATCGATTGTCAAGGCCCCTCTCGCTGGTGGGGCGGGCCGGTAGCTTCGCACGCAGGAGGTTCACACGAACATGGCCACTACTGAGAAGTCCGCAGGCGCATCCACGAAGAGCAAGCGATCCGCCCCTGGCGGCGCGGGGGCGAAGACCACCCGGCGGCAGAATGCCGAGAAGGGCTTCGTCGCATCGAAGGAGCTCGGCGAGAACATGCAGGCAGTCCTCGTCGACCTGCTGGAGCTTCAGATGCAGGGCAAGCAGGCGCACTGGAACGTCGTGGGCCGCAACTTCCGCGACACCCACCGGATCCTGGACGAGATCATCGAGGCCGCGCGGGAGTTCAGCGACACCGTTGCCGAGCGGATGCGGGCACTGCACCTGGTGCCTGACGGACGCAGCGACATCGTCGCGGCGACCACGACCCTGCCGGAGTACCCGCAGGGCGAGATCGACACTTCCGAGACGGTCGATCTGATCACGGCTCGACTCGAGGGGACCGTGGCGACGATGCGCGACGTGCACGACGACGTCGACGAGGAGGACCCCACCACCGCCGACATCCTGCACGCGGTGATCGAGAGTCTCGAGCAGTTCGCCTGGATGGTCAGCGCCGAGAACCGCAAGCCGGCGGCCGCACGTTCCTGACTCGGTACGGTGAAGACGAACCGCTGACGACTCCGTCGCGGTCCGCATCAGCGGCATGACACCCTGGAACGTCAGACCGCACGAAGGAGAGCTCATGGCCGGCAAGTACGACCTCGACGTGACCACCCTCGGCCAGCTCCTGGAGGACCCGGAGGCGCGCGCGATCATCGTCGACGTGGTTCCGGAGCTGCCGGACCATCCCATGCTCGCCATGGTGAAGGGCATGCCGGCCAACACGGTGCTGGCGATGGCGGCGAGCCAGTTCCCCGCCGACAAGGCTGCGCTCCTCAAGGAGCGGATCTCCGCGCTGTAAGCACGAGCCCGCGTCCCATACGACCGTGCTTCCCCGCCCGCTGCCTGTCAGCGAGCGGGTGCCTGTGTCGACGTGCGAACGATCAGATGGGTCGGCAGCGGTGTGTCTTCCGTCACGCTGTCGGGCTCTTCCACCGCAAGCAGGACCTTCTGCATGATCAATTCGCCGAGCGCCGCGAAATCCTGTCGCACCGTCGTGAGCGGGGGGTAAAGGAATGCCGCCTCGGGCACGTCGTCGAAGCCCACGACGCTGACGTCCTCGGGCACGCTCAGCCCTCTTTCGCGCAACGCCGACAGCAGCCCGATCGCCATGTGGTCGTTGCCGGCGAACACGGCCATGCCCGGTTCGATCGCCAGCGCGGCGCCGATCCGGTGACCACTCGCTGCGGACCAGTCGCCATGGACCGGCTCGACCATCTCCAGCTGACGCGCCGCGAGTTCGTCACGCCACCCGCGCATGCGCTCCAGCGCGTCGGGTGCGCGCCCGGCGCCGGCCACGTGCAGGATTCGCCGATGGCCCAGTTCGGCGAGATGGCGCACAGCGGCGCGGGCGCCCCGGTATTGGTCGATCGAGACCAGGAGCGGGCTGCGGCGCGCTGTCGCGGCCGCGGCGACGACGGGGATGCTGAGATCCAGGCCGCGCACCACCTCGAGCACTCCGACATCGACGACGATGAGCACGATCGCATCCACGCGCTGCCGGAGCAGCCCCTCGATGACTCCGCGGACCCCGGCGGGAGCGGGGTCGAGAGCGCTGACCGTCTCGACGTTGTAACGCTCAGCCCGTGCGGCGAAGTTGAAGTGCATCGCGATCGATGTCGGGCCGTAGTCGGACACACCCGGTGCCACCAGGCCGATCGTTCGCGTGCGGCGGGTGACCAGCGCACGGGCGGCGGGGGAGGGGCTGTAGCGCAGCTGCGCGATCGCGTGCTCGACACGCTCCCGTGTGGCCGGACGGACGTTCGGCAGATCGTTCAGAACCCGCGAGACGGTCTGGTGGGAGACGCCCGCGAGCCGGGCCACGTCGAAGATGTTCGCCACGCGCGCCGGTCGGTCCGCCGGTCTGTCCACCGTCACGCCGGTCCTCCGCTCGTCGGTGTGACCGGTGACGGGGGCTCGGCGGCGGGCACGCTCGAACTCGCGATCTCGCTGTCTTCGTCGGGTTGCGCGACCAGCGCCATCAGCGAGTCGACCGTGAGGCCCTCTGCGGGGAGCGTGCCGACGATGCGCCCGGCGCGGAGGACGGCGACTCTGTTGGCGACCCGAAGCACCTCTTCGAGCTCGGCGGAGATGAATACGACCGACAGGCCGTTGTCGGCCAGCTCGCCGACCAGGTTCTGGATCTCGACTTTCGCGCCGACGTCGATGCCACGGGTGGGTTCGTCCAGGACGATGACCCGCGGGGACAGGGCCAGCAGCCGAGCCAGCAGCACCTTCTGCTGATTGCCGCCCGACAGCGTGCCCGCGGGGCGATCGGGGTCCGCGGGTCGGATGTCGAGAGCCTCGATCCAGCTCGCGGCCAGCTCGCGGCGCTGCTGCGGACGCAGGCGACGCAGGATGCCGCGCTCGGCCTGCAGTGCCAGGGTGATGTTCTCCTGGACGCTGAGTTCGCTGATGATCCCCTCGACCCTGCGGTTCTCGGAAGAGTAGACGAGGCCGAGGGCGATCGCCTTGCGCGGGCTGGTGAGATCCGCCGTTCGTCCGCGGACCGTGATGACCCCGGCATCCACCCGGTCGATTCCGGACAGCGCGCGGGCGAGCTCTGTGCGACCCGATCCGAGAAGACCGGCGAGGCCCAGGACCTCGCCCTCGGCCAATTCGACGTCGGCGTCGATGATTCCCGGAGCCCGGGTGATGCCGTCGCCACGCAGAACCGCTTCGGCATCCGGGGCGGCCTCGACGCGACCGCGCACTCCGAGCTCGGCGACTCCGCGTCCGAGCATCTTCTGCACCAGGTCGATCCGCAGGAGTTCGGACGGAACGTACTCGCCGACGAGTCGGCCACCGCGCAGAACCGTGATGCGGTCGCAGATCTCGTAGACCTGCTCCAGGAAGTGCGAGACGAACAGGATCCCGACACCTCGCTGTGTCAGGTCGCGCATGACCCGGAAGAGCTCGGCGACTTCGTCGGCGTCCAGGCTGGACGTCGGCTCGTCGAGCACGAGTACCCGCACGTCCGTCGAGATCGCCCGCGCGATCGCGACCAGCTGCTGCACGGCAAGGGAGTGGGTCCCCAGAATCGACGCCGGGTCGATCGCCAACCCCAGATCCGTCAGCACGTCGCGCGCACGCGCGCGCATCGCCGCCCAGTCGAGCGCTCCGAATCGGCGCGGCTCCCGCCCGAGGCTGATGTTCTCCGCCACCGTGAGGTTCGCAAGCAGATCGATCTCCTGGTAGACCGTGCTGATGCCGGCCTGTTGCGCATCGTGCGGCGTCCGGAACCGCACGGCGCTTCCCCCCAGGGTGAGAACGCCCGCGTCCATGGGGAGCGCGCCCGTGATCGCCTTGATGAGGGTGGACTTTCCTGCGCCGTTCTCGCCCATCAGGGAGTGCACTTCGCCGGCGAACATGCGGAAGTCGACATCGTCGATCGCCGTCTCCGCACCGAACCGCACCGTCGCGCCAGCCAGCTGCAGCAACGGGTGAGACTCCTCCATCAGGCCATTATCCCGGCCGAGGAGTCCGCGACCGCGCTGTCCGGGCGTGGCGTCACCTCTCTCCGCGCCACCGCGGTCTATCTGCGTCTCTGCGACCTGGTGACGATCACGCGCTGGACGACGATGAACAGCAGGAGCAGCGCTCCGATGATGATCTGCGTCCACGCCTGCTCGGCGCCCATGAACGAGATCACCTTCTTGATCGTTCCGTAGACCAGCACGCCGATCAGCGATCCGAGGACATAGCCCGTACCACCGGTAAGAAGCGTTCCTCCGATGACGACCGCGGCGATGGCGTCCAGCTCGGTGCCGATTCCGTTGCGCGGATACCCGGCGCCCGAGTACGCGGTCAGGAGCAGCCCGGCCAGCCCGCCACACACGCCGCTGATGACATAGACCAGGATCTTCGTGCTTGCGACGTTCAGCCCCATGAGCCGCGCCGACTGCTCGCCGCCGCCGATCGCGTAGACCGTCCGCCCGAAGCGGGTCCACAGCAGTACGTACGCGGCGATCGCGACCGCCACGAGCGCGATGATGCCCGTCGGGGTGATGTACCAGCCCGCGACCTGGAACCTGGTCCGCTGCAGCCAGAGAACCATCGGGTCCTCGACGCGGATCGAAGAGAGACTGACCACGAACGCGAGTCCGCGCGCCAGGAACAGCCCGGCCAGAGAGGCGATGAACGGCTGCACGTTGAAGTAGTGCACCAGGATCCCGATCAGCAGCCCGATCAATGCGCCCGAGACCAGCATGATCGGCACAACCACCGCGGCGGGCAGGCCCTGGGAGAGCAGACTGGCGCCCAGGATGCCGGTGAAGGCCATGACCGAGCCGACGGAGAGGTCGATGCCGCCGGTCAGGATGACGAAGGTCAGCCCCACCGCCAGAACGACGAGGTACGCATTGTCCAGCAGCAGTGCCGAGAGGTTTCCCGGGCTGAGGAATTTCGGGAACCGGGCTTGCGCGCTGATCAGGAGCACGATCAGGATCGCGAGGGCGGCGAAGGTCGGCATGAGCGAGGCGCGCCTGCTCATGAAGGTCGCGTAGCGGGATCGCGAGCCGGTGCGACGCGGTGCGAGATCGAGACTCTTCGTCATGACGCCACCCCCGCTCGGTCGCGGGAATCGGACCCGCTTCTGCTCCGGGCGGCGTTGATCGCGCTGCGGCCCCAGCTGTGCAGCCGTGGGGATTGGACGAGCACCACGATGATGACGACGAGTGCGAAGAAGACCGGGCTCTGTGCCGAGGGCACGCCGAGAAAGAGGATGGTCGCCTCCAGCGTCTGGATCGTGAGCACGCCGATGACGGTTCCGGCGATGGTGAATTTGCCGCCCATCAGCGAGGTGCCACCCAGTACGACGGCGAGGATGGCATACAGCTCGATGAACAGGCCCGCGGCGTTGGCATCCGCCGCCCGGATGTTCGAGCTGTAGATGATCCCCGCGATACCGGCCAGCAGGCCGCTCGCGGCATAGGCGCTGAAAACGATGCCGCGGGCGCGCACGCCCGCCAGTCGGCTGGCTTCGGGGTTGATGCCCACGGCCTCGGTGAGCACACCCAGCGCGGTACGTCGTTCGATGAGGGCGATGGCGGCGATCGCCGCGAGCGAGATCAAGAACGCGAAGGGCAGGCCGATCAGGTAGCCGGTCGCGATGAATTCGTACGGCGCGCTGTTCACGGTGGTGATGAAGCCCTCGGTGATCAGCAGCGCGACTCCGCGACCGGCCAGCATGAGCACGAGAGTGGCGATGATCGGTTGGATGCCGACGACGGCGACCAGGAATCCGTTCCATACGCCGAGTACCAGTGCCACGACGAGCGCGACGACCAGCGCGAGGAGTACGGTGCCGAGGCTCCCCGCCTCGGGGGCGGCGTCGATGATCGTCAGGGCAACGGCGCCCGAGACGGCCATGATCGCGCCGACGGAGAGGTCGATGCCGCGCGTGGCGATCACGATGGTCATGCCCAGGGCCACGAGCATCAGCGGTGCGCTGTTGCGGAGGATGTCGATCAGCGCCCCGTACAGCTCACCGTTTCGCACCGTGACGAGGATGAACTGGGGCCTGGCGATGGTGTTGATGGCGATGAGTGCGACCAGCGCGACGACCGGCCAGAACAGCCGATGCTTCACGATCGTCTTCATGCGACGCTCTCTTCTCTCTTGTTGGCGATGTACTCGATGAGGTCATCGATCGACACACCACTGGAATCGAGCTCGCCGATCTTGCGTCGGTCGCGCATGACGACGACGCGCTGCGCCAGACGCAGCACCTCCTCCAGCTCCGAGGAGATGAAGACGACCGAGAGTCCCTGGGCGCTGAGTTCGGCGACCTTGCGCTGGATGTCGGCCTTGGCTCCGACGTCGATGCCTCGCGTCGGCTCGTCCAGGACGATCAGTGTCGGCGCCGTCGCCAGCCAGCGGGCCAGCAGCACCTTCTGCTGGTTGCCGCCCGAGAGGTTGCCGGCCAGCATGCCCGGCGCGGCAGGCCGGACCCCGAGGGCGGCCATGTACTCCGCGACGACGGCATCCGCTTCGGCACGGCTGACCCTGCGCATCGCGCCGCGTCGTGCCTGGATTCCGAGGACGATGTTCTCGGCGACGGTGAGGTCGGCGATGATGCCTTCGGCGCGCCGGTCCTCCGACGAGAACGCGATCCGGTTCTCGATCGCATGCCGCGGAGTGGTGTGCCTGGTGGTTCTGCCCCTCACCTCGAGCTGACCGGAGTCTGCCCGATCGGCACCGTAGAGCAGGCGGACCAGTTCGGTACGACCTGAGCCGAGCAGGCCTGCGATGCCGACGACTTCGCCGTCATAGACCGCGATGTCAGCGGGTTCCAGCACGCCGCGGCGACCGACGCCGGTCGCCTGCAGGACGGGGGTGCCGGTGCGGTCGATCGCCCGATCGGCCACCGAGGCGAGCGCGGCGAGTTCGTCGAGCTCGCGGCCGATCATCTTCGTCACCAACGCGCCGCGCGGAAGCTCGTCGATCGCGTACTCACCGACCAGCTGTCCGTTGCGCAGGACGGTGATCCGATCGGATATCTCGTACACCTGGTCGAGGAAGTGGCTCACGAACAAGATCGCGACTCCTCGTCCGCGCAGGTCGCGGATGACGCTGAAGAGCTGCTCGACCTCACCGCGATCGAGGCTCGACGTCGGCTCGTCCAGGATGAGAGCCTTCGCGTCGAGAACCATGGCACGGCCGATGGCGACGAGCTGCTGGACGGCGATCGAGTGGCTGGAGAGCATCGACTGCGTGTCCAGGGCCAGCCCGAGGTTCTCCAGGTGCGCCGCGGCTTCGCGATGTGTGGCTTTCCAGTCGATTCCGCCACCGCGGCGCGGCTCGTGTCCGAGCATGACGTTCTCGCCGACCGAGAGGTTCGCGCACAGATTGACTTCCTGGTACACGGTCGAGATTCCGGCGCTCTGCGCATCCGCCGTGCTGCTGAAGCTGCGCGGCCGGCCGTTGACGACGATCGTCCCCGCATCCACCGAGTAGACGCCCGTCAGCGCTTTGATGAGGGTCGATTTGCCGGCGCCGTTCTCGCCCATCAGTGCGTGGACCTCGCCGGGGCGAAGAGAGAAGTCGACGGCGTCCAGCGCGAGCACGCCGGGGAATCGGATCGTGATCCCGGTCATCTCGACGACCGGGGGGACGGCGGTGTCCGCGGGCATGGTGACTCAGCTGCCTTTCCGAGCTTCTCGTCCGCACGCCGGCCGGGGGACCTGAGGGGTCCCCCGGCGGCGTGCTCTTGACCTACCTTGGTACAGGATCGGTCGGTCGATACAGGTGATTCGCGTCGCGTCAGTACAGGCGGTCGTCGAGGACCTCGGCTGCCTGCTCCTGCGTGAAGGTCTGGTCGCTCACGTAGACCTTCTTCTCGACCTCATCGCCGGCCAGGACGTCCTTCACGAGTCCTGCCGCCAGTTCGCCCAGAAGCGGGTTGCATTCGACGATGAAGTTGATCTTGCCGTCGACGAGTGCCTGCATCCCGTCCTTGACCGCGTCGATCGAGACGATCTGGATGTCCACGCCCGGCACGGCGCCGGCGGCCTCGATCGCCTCGATCGCGCCGAGGGCCATGTCGTCGTTGTGCGCGTACACCAGGTCGATCCCGTCGGCGCCGTACTTCTGGAGGAAGCCCTCCATGACCGTCTTGCCGCCGTCGCGGGTGAAGTCCCCGGTCTGCGAGTCGATCTTCTCGATGGCGGTTCCGTCGATCGCCTCGTCGAATCCTTCCGCTCGATCGTTGGCCGGCGCGGAGCCGGTGGTTCCCTCCAGGACGACCATCTTGGTCGGGGTGTCGCCGAACGTCTCGGCGGCCCACTCGCCCGCCATGACGCCCTCCTTCTTGAAGTCAAGGCCAACCCAGCTGGCGAACAGGTCGTCCGAAGATGAGACCGTGCGGTCTTCGAGGATGACCGGGATCTCGGCATCCGCGGCCTCCTGCAGGACGTCGTCCCAGCCGTCTTCGACGATCGGGGCGATCACGATCGCGTCGACGCCCTGGTTGATGAAGTCGCGGACAGCGGCGATCTGGGCCGCGGTGTCGTTGTCGGCGGCGTTGAAGGTGAGCTCGAAGCCGTTCTCGGTGGAGAACGCCGTCTTCATCGACTCGGTGTTGGCACTGCGCCAGCCCGATTCCGAACCCGTCTGCGCGAAGCCGACCGTGATCAGTTCGTCACCGCCACCGCCGTCGCCGCCCTCACTGCTGCCGCCACCTGAGCTGGCACAGCCCGTCGCCACGAGCGCCAACGCTGCCAGCAGGGCACCGCCGGCGAGAATGTTCTTTCTCATAACCACAAACCTCCTCGTTCGGGTCCGGCACCGCTGCCGGTTGGTGCCGCCGCGTCGCGGGCGGCGGCGTGACTGAATGTTAGCCTTCACATTCGCTGGGTGCGCAAGATGTTAGCGGTAACATTTCGGTAACGCAGGGGCTCTCCCTGACCTGGATGGAGCCATCCGACCACGGTCGCCGCGCGTGCCCGAGTGAGCGATCACATCCGTGCGCTGGGTGCGCGCCCGTCGGGTCGGAGGTCGGGTCTCGCGCGGCTAGCCTGGGCCCATGAGTGAATCCGCGTCCTCCCGGTCATCGGAGCGCGTGGGCGTACGCGACGTGGCCCGTGCCGCCGGGGTCTCGACGCAGACCGTCTCCCGCGTGATCAACGATCACCCCGGCATCCGCGAGGAGACCCGTCAGCGCGTGGTCGATGCCATGGCCGCGCTGGACTACCGCGTCAACAATGCCGCGCGCGCGCTCGGCACGAAGCGCACCCGCACCATCGGCATCCTCGCGTCTGACGCGAACATGTATGGACCGGCGATCGGCATCCTCGCCCTCGAGGCTGCGGCCCGCGCCGCCGGACGCTGGATCACTGCGGCGTACGCGGACGCCGGGGATCCGGCATCCGTCGTCCACGCCGCCCGGCACCTGTCCGCGCAGGGTGTGGACGGCATCGTCGTCGTGGCCCCGCATGCGCGCACTCTTGCCGCGATCGGGTCGGCGGGGGTCGGCGTGCCCGTCGTGGCGCTCCACGGCCCTGATGCGTCGGAACTGCAGCGGGACGCCGCGAGAATCGCCGTCGATCACCTCGTCGAGGCCGGGCACGCGCGGATCGCTCACCTCGCCGGTCCGGAGGAATGGCTGGAAGCTCAGGCGCGAGCCGAGGGCTTCGATGCCGCGATGAACGCGCACGGGCTCGCATCCGCCGGCGTCTGGCGGGGGGACTGGAGTGCCGCGTCGGGGATGAGGGCGGCGACCGAGATCGCCGCGGCGATCCGCGCCGGCGAGGGTCCCACCGCCGTCTTCGCCGGGAACGATCAGATGGCGCTGGGGCTCATCGCCGGTGTCGTCGATGCGGGGCTGTCCGTTCCCGACGACGTGAGCATCGTCGGTGTCGATGACAACCCGGATGCCGCGTTCTACCGCCCCCCGCTGACCACGGTGCGCCTGGACGTCGCGGGCGAGGCGGCGCGTTGCATCGCGCACGTGCTCGCCGAGCCGCAGGCCGCGGCATCCATCGCCATCGCCGCGCCCGAACTGATCGTGCGCCGGAGCGCTCGCCGCGTGTGAGGTCCGCCAACGCGGTGAGCCGAGTGGCGTGCGAAGGATGTTACCGGTAACATGCTTCGCAGCCGTATGCCGGCGTCTCGTGGCGCCGCTCCCACGTCCCAATGGAGGGTCCGCGTGACGACTTTCAGCCCCGAGCTCGAGACGACCATCGCCGGTGTGCGCAGCGACGTCGCGCGACTGCATGGCGAACTGGTCCGCTACGGGCTCGTCGTATGGACTGGGGGCAACGTCTCAGGACGCGTGCCCGGCGCCCCTCTCTTCGTGATCAAGCCGTCGGGCGTCGCGTACGACGATCTGGCACCCGAGAACATGATCCTGTGCGACCTCGACGGCGCGGTCGTCCCGGGTACACCCGGCAGCGAGCGTGGTCCGTCGAGCGACACCGCCGCGCACGCGTACGTGTACCGGAACATGCCCCAGATCGGCGGGGTCGTGCACACCCACTCCACCTATGCCGTGGCGTGGGCAGCCCGCGGCGAGGAGATCCCGTGCGTGATCACCGGGATGGCCGACGAGTTCGGCGGGCCGATTCCGGTCGGCCCATTCGCGATGATCGGCGACGACTCGATCGGCCGCGGCATCGTCGATACGCTCCGCGGCCACCGCTCCCGTGCGGTGCTGATGCAGAATCACGGCCCGTTCACGATCGGCGTCTCGGCGGAGGACGCCGTGAAGGCGGCGGTCATGTGCGAGGACGCCGCGCGAACCGTCCACATCGCTCGCGAAGCCGGACCCCTCATCCCCATCCCGCAGGACAGGATCGATTCGCTCTTCCGGCGCTATCAGAACGTGTACGGCCAGGCGACCGATGACCGCCGTGCTCTCGAGGAGCCGCGATGAGCGCCGAGGCCATCCGGGCCGGACGGACCTCGCTGGGCATCGAACTCGGATCGACGCGCATCAAGGCGTGCCTGATCTCCAGTGATGACGGGGCCGATGTCCTGGCCGTCGGCAGCCACGAGTGGGAGAACCGCTTCGAGGGCCGCGTGTGGACGTACTCCCTCGAAGACGTCTGGTCGGGGGTTCAGGCCGCCTACACCGGAATGCTCGAGGATCTCCAGCGGCGACATGGCGAGCGTGTCGAGACGATCGGCGCGATCGGGGTCTCCGCGATGATGCACGGCTACCTCGCGTTCGGCGACGACGACGAACTGCTCGTGCCCTTCCGCACCTGGCGCAATACGAACACCGGGCGGGCGGCATCCGAGCTGTCCGAGGCGTTCGGGACCAACATTCCGCTGCGATGGTCGATCGCGCACCTTTATCAAGCCGTCCTCGATCGTGAGCCGCATGTCGCCCAGGTGCGGCGCATCACGACGCTCGCCGGTTACGTGCACGAGCGCCTCACCGGCCGCTCGGTTCTCGGGGTGGGCGATGCGTCGGGGGTGTTCCCCATCGACTCGGCCACGAGGAACTACGACGCGGGGCTGCTGCGGCGCTTCGACGCGCTCGTGGCGGATGCCGCGCCCGAGGTTCGGCTCGTCGACCTGCTCCCCGAGGTGCTCGTGGCGGGGCAGCCGGCGGGCGAACTCACAGCGGCGGGCGCCGCCCTTCTGGACCGTTCCGGCCGTCTGCGCCCCGGCATCCTGTTGTGCCCACCGGAAGGTGACGCGGGCACCGGGATGGTCGCCACGAACGCGGTCGCCCCACGCACCGGCAATATCAGCGCAGGGACGAGCATCTTCGCGATGACTGTGCTGGAGCGGCCCCTGGACGAGGTGCACCATGAGCTGGATCTGGTCACCACGCCCGCAGGCGACCCGGTGGCCATGGTCCACTGCAACAACGGCGCGAGCGAGCTCGCGGCGTGGGTGGGGTTGTTCGGCCGGTTCGCCGCCGCGGCAGGCAACCCGATCGGCCCCGACGAGGTGTTCGACCTCCTGTTCCGCGAGGCTCTCCAGGGCGAGCCGGATGCGGGCGGCCTGCTGGCGTACAACCACCTCGCCGGCGAGCCCATCGCCGGGCTCGACGAGGGACGGCCCCTGTTCGTGCGCACGCCCGACAGCCGCCTCTCGCTGCCGAATTTCATGCGTTCGCAGCTCTACGGCGTCTTCGCGACGCTCAGCCTCGGAATGCGTGTCCTCGCGGGCGAGGGCGTCACCATCGACCGGATGTATGCCCACGGCGGCATGTTCCGAACCGCGGGTGTGGCGCAGCGGCTTCTCGCCGGGATGCTCGACGCGCCGGTCGCGGTCGGCGACACGGCGTCGGAGGGTGGGGCGTGGGGGATGGCCGTGCTGGCCTCGTACCTCGGCCACGCCGCACGCAGCGATCTGACCGGATACCTGGAGGGGCGCGTGTTCGCCGGCGCCGGCATCCATGTCGTCGAACCGCAGCCCGAGGACGTCACCGGATTCGCGTCCTACATCGAGCGCTACCGCGCCGGTCTGGCCGTCGAGCGCGCGGCGGTCGAGCACCTCTGAGCCCGAATGAACGCAGCACCAGCCGCTCCTGCGGGAGCGATCGACCGAGGAGAAATGCGATGACCCGCACCCCCCTGAACACGACCCTCGACGGCTACGAGGTCTGGTTCGTCACCGGCAGCCAGAGCCTCTACGGCGAAGAGACGCTGCGGCAGGTGGCAGCGCAGTCGCGAGCGGTCGCCGACGGTCTGGGCGGCCTCCCGGTGACCGTCGTGTGGAAGCCGGTGCTCAAGGACCCGGACGGCATCCGCCGCCTCGCGCTCGAGGCGAACGCCCGCGATGACGTCCTCGGGATGATCGCCTGGATGCACACGTTCAGCCCGGCGAAGATGTGGATCAGCGGCCTGGACGCGCTGCGGAAGCCGCTGCTGCATCTGCACACGCAGGCCGATGTCGAGCTGCCCTGGGCCGACATCGACTTCGACTTCATGAACCTCAATCAGGCCGCGCACGGCGACCGCGAATTCGGCTACATCCAGACGCGTCTCGGTGTGTCCCGGAAGACGGTCGTCGGACACGTCAGCAATCCCGTGGTGCGGCGGCAGATCGAGGACTGGCAGCGCGCGGCCGCCGGATGGGCGGCCGTCCGCACCCTCAAGCTCGCCCGCTTCGGCGACAACATGCGTTACGTCGCCGTCACCGAGGGCGACAAGACCGAGGCCGAACTGCGCTTCGGAGTTCAGGTGAACACGTGGGGTGTCAATGAACTGGTGGAGGCAGTGGAGGCCGCGTCGGACGTCGACGTCGACGCGCTCGTCGCCGAGTACGAGGACCTGTACGACGTCGCTCCGGAGCTGCGCGTCGGGGGAGCACGGCACCAGTCGCTGCGTGACGGTGCGGCCATCGAGCTGGGTCTGCGATCGTTCCTGGAAGGGGGCGGCTTCGGCGCGTTCACCACGTCGTTCGAGGACCTCGGTGCGCTGAAGCAGCTGCCCGGCCTCGCCGTCCAGCGCCTGATGGCCGAGGGATACGGCTTCGGTGCCGAGGGCGACTGGAAGACCGCGATCCTCGTTCGTGTCGCGAACGTCATGGGCACGGGCCTGCCCGGCGGCGCCAGCCTGATGGAGGACTACACGTATGACCTGGTCCCGGGCCATGAGCGGATCCTCGGCGCTCACATGCTCGAGGTCTCGCCGTCGCTGACGACCGCGAAGCCGCGCCTCGAGGTGCATGCTCTCGGCATCGGGGGCAAGGAGGACCCGGTGCGTCTGGTCTTCACGGCGGATCCGGGTCCTGCGCTCGTGGTCGCCATGAGCGACATGCGCGACCGGTTCCGCCTGGTCGCGAACGTCGTGGAGAACGTCACGGCCCCCGATCTGCCGAACCTCCCCGTGGGCCGCGCCGTGTGGAAGCCCGAGCCGGACTTCGCCACCAGCGCGGCGTGCTGGCTGGCTGCCGGGGCGGCCCACCACACCGTCATGACGACCGCCGTCGGAATCGAGGTGTTCCGGGACTTCGCCGAAATCGCCAAGACCGAGCTGCTCGTCATCGATGAGGCCACGACCGTGCGCGACTTCCAGAAGGAGCTTCGCTGGAACCAGGCGTATTATCGACTGGCCCAGGGCTTCTGATCCGTCCGTGGGCACCTCTCTTATGCGCACAGTTCTCTCAGGTACCCAGCACGCCCTGCGGGCGGGGGATTACGAGGCGGTCATCGCCAGCGTCGGGGCATCCCTGCGCTCCCTCACGTTCGGCGGACGCGACCTCGTCGTCCCCTATGACGCCGATCAGGTCCGCCCGTCATATCGGGGTGCGACCCTCGCGCCGTGGCCCAACCGCATCGTCGATGGTCGCTACAGCTTCGCGGGCGCCGAGCGGCAGGTGCCGCTGACCGAGCCGGCGCGCCACCACGCGCTGCACGGCCTGGCAGCGTGGCTCGACTACCAGCCGATCGACAAGGGCCCGAGCCACGTCACTCTCGCCGCGACGATCGAGCCGCAGACCGGGTACCCGTGGCGCGTCCTCGTCGCGACGACGTTCTCCCTCGGTCCGGACGGCCTGACCCAGTCCGTGCGGGCGACGAACGAGAGCCCGGATGCCGCGCCGTGGGGCACCGGACCGCACCCGTACCTGGTGGCCGGGCCTGGAAGCGTCGACGAGTGGACCCTCGAGCTGCCCGCCCGGGACGTCCTCGCCGTCACCCCGGATCGCCTCATCCCCGTCGAGCTGCGCGCGGTCGATTCCGACGACCCCGGGCGTTTCGACTTCCGCGAGGCCCGCCGGATCGGCACGGTCGAACTCGACCATGCATACACCGCGCTGACGCGCGACGAGGCGGGATTCGCCGCGGTCCGCCTCACCGTCCCCGGGCCCTCTCCGGACGCCGCCAGTGCGTCGCCCGGAGCCTCGGGGCGCGAGGGCATCGCAGCCGGTTCCGGGGTCGAGATGGTGTGGGATGCTGCGTGCCCCTGGGTGCAGATCCACACCTCGGACAAGGGAGCTGGCGTGCCGGGTCACCGAGCAGGCCTCGCTGTCGAGCCGATGACCTGCGCGCCCGACGCCTTCAACGCCGCGTCGTACGACTACGACACCGGTCTGCTCGTGCTCGACCCGGAAGCGTCGGCCGAGGCATCCTGGCGCATCGCCGCCATCTCCTGACGCCGTCGGCGATCCTCCGCCCGGGTGCGCGCATCTGCGATGCGCGCCTGGGGTGATGCTCGCCTGAGCGCGATGCTCGCCTGTCACGACACGCCGGTCACGCCTGCGGATCGCGACAGGTGAGCGGGGCTGCAGACCGCGACAGGCGAGCGGGCCCGCGTGATGCTCGCCTGTCACAACATGCCGGGTGGGCCTGCCGATCGTGACAGGCGAGCGGGCCCGCGCGATGCTCGCCTGTCACGACACGCCGCCCGCGCCTGCGGATCGCGACAGGTGAGCGGGGCCGCGTGATGCTCCCGTGAGGGCGATGCTCGCCTGTCACGACACGCCGGCCGCGCCTGCCGATCGCGACAGGCGAGCGGGTCCGCGCGATGCTCGCCGTCACGACACGCCGCCCACGCCTGCCGATCGCGACAGGCGAGCGGGTCCGCGCGATGCTCGCGTGAGGGTGATGCTCGCCTGTCACAACATGCCGGGTGGGCCTGCAGATCGCGACAGGTGAGCGGGGCCGCGCGATGTTCGCCTGTCACAACACGCCGGCCGCGCCTGCCGATCGCGACAGGCGAGCGAACGGAGAACGGCAGACAGAAGGCCCCGGAGTCTTCTCCGAGGCCCTCCGCGCTTCGCCACGACCGAGCCGGGCGGGTCGGCGCGCGTCAGCTCTTGCGCATCTTCTCCTTGAGAGAGTTCCGCGTCTCAACGGAATCGCGTTCGGCTTCCGCCTTCTTCACGTCTGCGTCCGCCTTCGCCTCGTCGATCTTGTCGCCGATCGCGTCAGTGGTGTCTTCCCACTTGTCCTGGATCTTGCGTCCGGCGGTCTCGGCCGTCTCTTTGGCGTCATCCATGAATCCCATGTGCGCCTCCTTTCGTGAAGGTAACGGTGCGAGGCTACGCTCCCAGCCTCCGCGCAGCGGGGGGTTGCGCGCGCTGAGGCGGGACGCTAGGGCAGCAAACCCCGCCGGGCGGATCGCCGCGGTGGTCGACACGCTCGCCACGTAGGTCGCCCGCGCCCGCGGAACGCGGAACGGCCGGGCGGAAGAATCCGCCCGGCCGTTCACTTCGTTGCTGTGGCTCAGCCGCGCGGGGCGCCGGAGCGCGTTCCGTTGTGCTGCGCGCGACGGTTGCCCGTCGGGCGGGCGGCCTGGCCGGCGCGCGGGTTGTGCGCGGCGGCGGCGGGCTGACCGGTACCGGTCGAGTACACGGGACGCCCGTGCTGGGCTGATCCCGACGCTGCGCGATCGCGTCCCGCGGCACCGCCCGTGGCGTTGCGTCCGGAGGCACCGCCGGTGGCGTTGCCGCCACGGCCCTGACCGCCACGGCCCTGGCCGCCGCGACCCTGCGAGGTCTGGCCGGTCCGCGGCTTGGAGGACCGCTGGACCTCGGGCTGGATCGGCGCCGGGCGGACGTGTTCGGCCCGCTCGCCGACGAGCTCGGAGATCGGCGCGGACTCGGCGTTGACCTGCTCGAGGGGGGCCTGGATGCCGGCCTTGCGAAGGAGGTCCGCCACGTCCCTGCGCTGCGAGGGGATCACGACGGTGACGACGGTACCGGCGGCGCCGGCACGCGCGGTGCGACCCGAGCGGTGCAGGTACGCCTTGTGCTCCATCGGCGGGTCGACGTGAACGACCAGTTCGACATCATCGACGTGGACACCGCGGGCGGCGACGTCGGTCGCGACCAATACGCGCACGCCACCCTTGGCGGCATCGGCGCCGAACGCCGCGAGGTTGCGCTCGCGGGCAGCCTGCGACAGGTTGCCGTGCAGATCGACGGCCGGGATGCCGGCTGCCGTGAGCAGCTTGGCGAGCTTCTTCGCCTGGTGCTTGGTACGGGTGAAGAGGATACGACGGCCACGGCCGGCGGCGAGGTGCCGGACCAGCGCCGGCTTCTCGTCGTCGCTGATCATGAACACGCGGTGAGTCATCTCACCCTGCGGGACGCTCTGGTCGTCCACCTCGTGGCGCACCTCATCGCGCAGGAAGCGCTTCACGAGGCCGTCGACACCGCGGTCGAGCGTCGCGCTGAACAGCATGCGCTGGCCGCCCTGCGGGGTGGCCGCGAGGATGCGGGTCACGCCGGGCAGGAATCCGAGGTCGGCCATGTGGTCGGCCTCGTCGAGCACGGTGATCTCCACGCGGTCGAGCCGCACGACGCCCTGCTTCATGAGGTCTTCGAGCCGGCCGGGGCAGGCCACGACGATGTCCACGCCATTGCGCAGCGCCGTTTCCTGCGGCTTCTGGCTGACGCCGCCGAAGATGGTGGTGACGGTCAGGCCGGCGGCCGCCGCGAGGGGCTGGACGGTGGCCGCGATCTGCGTCGCGAGCTCACGCGTCGGTGCGAGGATCAGGCCGCGGGGGCGGCTGGTGGTGCGACTGGCGGCGAACGCGCCGGAGAGCCGCGCGACGAGGGGGAGTGCGAACGCGATCGTCTTACCGCTGCCGGTGCGGCCGCGGCCGAGCACGTCGCGACCCGCGAGCGAGTCGGGCAGTGTGTCGCGCTGAATGGGGAAGGCCTCGGTCTTGCCTTCTGCGGCGAGAACGTTGGCCAACGACGTGGGCACGCCGAGGTCGAGGAAAGTAGACATAGAACAGCTTTCAGGCTGGGCACGCCGCAGGAAGGGCGTTGAAGGGGCGACGGCGCGGGTTCGCGCATCGGTTCGCCGTATGTAAAGAGCCGCGGCAGGAAAGCCGAGGAGCGTGACAACGACGCTGGGCGGAGCGAACCGCCGCATCCACGCTAGCACGCCAGGATGCGCATCCCCTGTGCGCGCGACAGAGCCATATGTCAACCCCCCGTAGCACATTCCCGGGCGCGCATGTGCCGACGCGTAGGGTAGGGACCAGCGATAGGCGCCCGCCTTTGGCTCTCCGCCCCTCCCGCCCCGCGGGATCCCCCGATCTGGCAGGTGTCGCAATCACTACAGTCTCCGCACCCGTGTCCACCCTCGGCGCCGTACGTCAGACGTACGCCCGCAAAGAGGACTTCCCGCCCATCACGCAGGCCTACACGAAGGTGTCGCAGGTTGTGCGCGAAACCGGCCTTCTCGATCGTGCACCGTGGTTCTACATCCTCGTGGGCACCGCGATCGCGCTGGGTTTCGGTGGGGCGATCACCGGATTCATCCTGCTCGGCGACAGCTGGTTCCAGCTGCTGATCGCCGCGGCCCTCGGCATCCTGTTCACGCAGGTCGCGTTCCTCTCTCACGAGGCCGCCCACCGCACGATCTTCACGTCCGGCAAGGCGAACGATCTTCTGGCGCTCATCCTCGGTAACGGCATCGTCGGCATGAGCCGCGACTGGTGGGGCTCCAAGCACACTCGCCACCACGCCAACCCGAACCGGGTCGGCAAGGACCCGGACATCGAGATCGACACCATCCGCTTCCTCGAGGAGGACGCTGTCAAGGTCCACGGGGCGATGAGCTTCATCACGCGCCGTCAGGGCTGGCTGTTCTTCCCGCTGCTCACGCTCGAGGGACTCAACCTGCACTACATCGGTCTGCGCCACCTGCTGGACTTCCGCCAGCCGATCAAGGGCCGCTGGCTCGAGCTGGGCCTGATCGCGCTCCGCTTCGCGGTCGTGCTCACCCCGATCTTCGTCTTCCTGCCCCTCGGTATGGCGTTCGCGTTCCTGGGCGTCCAGCTCGCCGTCTTCGGCGTCTACATGGGTGCCGCCTTCGCGCCGAACCACAAGGGCATGCCCATCATCGACGCCGACGCGAAGCTCGACTTCTTCACCAAGCAGGTGCGGACGTCACGCAACGTCTCCGGCGGCTGGTGGGCGACGTGGCTCATGGGTGGACTGAACTACCAGATCGAGCACCACCTCTTCCCGAGCATGCCCCGCCCGCACCTCGCGCAGGCCCGCGAGATCGTGATCGAGCACTGCAAGACGCTCGACGTGCCCTACACCGAGACGACTCTCCTGAAGTCCTACGGAATCGTCATCCGGTACCTCAACGAGGTCGGGCTTGCTGCCCGCGACCCGTTCGAGTGCGGCATCGTCGCGAAGTTCCGCACCAAGGGAGTCTGACCGCCGCGCGGACTGACCTTCGCGCACTTTCGACGCCGATCGCCCGCTGTGCTCCGAGCACTAGGCGATCGGCGTCGTCGTGTCTGTAGCCGCCCGCAGCGGCCGACGCATCGCGCGCCAGTACCGTGTCGGCGCCAGCCTGGCCAGAAGGTCGACCAGCCGCGCTTGTCTTCCGATGAGCGTGCGAGCTCTGCGCCGCACCGTCGCCTCGACGACGCGATACGCGGCATCCCTCGGATCGGTGTGATACATCTGAGCCTGGGCCTCAGCTGCTCTCTGGGCGACGGCCGGATCGATGGCCGCGGCGAAGCGGCCGTGCAGGATGATGCCCGTCTTGACGCCGGCCGGGTAGACGGCTCCGACCGTCACCGCGGAACGCTCCAGCTCGTGCCGCAACGACTCGGTGAAGCCGCGCACCGCGAACTTGCTCATCGCGTACGGGACGCGCCCCGCCGGTGCCGCAAGCCCATAGATGCTGACCAGATGCGTGATGTGCGCGGCCGGCTCCCGTCGCATCGCCGGCAGCAGCGCCTGGGTGATGCTCACCGTCGCCCACAGGTTCACGTCCATCAGCCAGCGCATCTCCTCCATCGTCAGCTGGCTGATGTTCCCGAGCATGGACGAGCCCGCGCAGGTGATCAGAGACTGCACGTGCGGGTGGGATGCCGCGATGTCTGCCGCGAGGGCGAAGACGGCTGCGTCATCGGTGAGGTCGAGCGCATGGGTGGTGTGGCCGGTACCGGAGAGTTCATCGGCCAGCGCACTCAGGGCGACAGCATCCCGGTCGATCAGGGCGAGCCGCGCACCGCGGCGATCGAGCTCCCGGGCTATCTCGGCGCCCATCCCGTTGGCGGCGCCGGTGATGACGCTCGTCTTGCCCCGCACATCGAGGCGCCGCGTCCTGGCCACCTGCTCCTCCACCCGATCGTCCTCGTCCGATTCTCGCCGACTTCGGGGTGGCGCCGCTGACGGTAACCTCGTCGTGAGGGGGTGCGGTGTATGGGAAAGACCTCCGATGCCGTTTTCGAGGGCGTGTCGATCGCGTCGGCTGCGGCGCGCTTGGCCGTGCGCAACCACATCCTGGTCGAGACGATCGCCCACGACGCGCAGTTCGAGGCGGAGGTCGTTGCCGCCTACGCGCGAGAGACGCTGATCGCGCTCGCCGAGGAGCAGGAGGCGGCCGCGGATCTCGCACGTCGCCAGCGCAAGACCGCGTGGGGCAAGTTCTCGGACCCGGACAGCACGCACGACTACCGAGATCGCGACACCCGCAACCTGCGCAAGCGCGACAAGCAGTACCGCGCTGTTGCGCAGGAGCTGCGCAATCGCGCCGCCGACTCCGAGGCGGTCGGCGAACTCGTCGAGCAGGCACGGGATGCCGCGTGGGGCGACGTCGAAGCCAATCTTCAGCGCAGACTGCATGTCGAGGGCATGCGCTCCGACACCGATCCCGAATACGAGACGATGCGCGGCGCGCGCATGCAGGCGCTGCGGCTCGTGGATCTGCCGCGGCTGGCCGCCCACCGTCGCCGGCTGTCAGCGGGGGAGACCCTTCAGGCGGCCGAGCTCGAACGGGAGTGACGTGCCGTGGAGACCGAGCCGCATCCGCTGCGTTATGAGTCGGACGCTCCGCTGGTCGAGCGGATGCGAGCGCTCTGCATGCGCTACCCCGAAGCGGCTGAAGTCGTCGCGCACGGCCGCTTCACGTTCCGCGCCGGCAAGCGGCAGTTCGCGATCGTCGGGGCGGCTCACGATGATCGGGACGCGGTGGAGTTCGTGCCCGATCCACTGGAGCGCGAAGCGCTGCTGGAGCGAGCGGACGTGTTCGTGCCGCCGTACGAGGGCGCGTATGGCTGGCTCGCCATTCGGGTGGACTCGGATGCCGCGGACTGGGACCTGATCTCGGAGCTGCTGGATGCCTCGTACCGTCGCGTCGCGCTCGTCCGCCAGCTCCGAGCGCTGGACGCGGACCCCGTCGTGCCTCTCAGCGACTGACCCCGGCGGGTTCATCTCGGCTCGATTCGGCGTGAGCGGGATGCTGGGGTATTCTGGACGCTGGTTTGCACGCGAGTGCGCACCATGCGCCCGTAGCTCAATGGATAGAGCATCTGACTACGGATCAGAAGGTTGGGAGTTCGAGTCTCTTCGGGCGCACACTGTGTTGAGACAGTGATTTGGGAAAGAGTGTCGGGAAACCGGCACTCTTTTCTGTTTCTGCCTGCCGCCGCCCACGTCCTGCACCGCCGGTAGCCCCTCCCCGCCGTCCACGAAGACGGGGCGAGCGAGCGTCACCGACTCGCGACCAGACGCGGGCCGGCGGGTCATTCGCGCAGCGCCCGCGAGGTATTGGGAACACCAATGGAGCGCATCGGTGAACCCGCCTTCCCTGATGGCTCCGGTGCCGCCGATAGTGGGAGTTAGGTCGCGGTGGTCCCACCCCGCCCAGCAGCAGATGACGCATCAAAGGAGATGAAATGGAACATCACCGACCACTTCGCAGACTGCGTGGTGCCGCGCTGGTCACAGCAGCAGCACTCATCGTCTCGGTCATGGCAGGTTGTTCGAGTCCCTCAGCACCGGCCGGAAATACCTCCGCCACTCCCGCGGCGAGCGCCGAAGAGGAACTGATCTCCATTCGCGTTGCGCGCGGCGCGGTGAACCTCGAGAGCGCAATCATCGCTCAGGAGCAGGGCTTCTTCGAGCAGGAGGGCCTGGAGGTCGATCTGCAGGTCACCGGTGGCGGTGGTGGTGCGGCGACAAACTCCGCACTCATCGCCGGCGAGTTCGACATCGCCGCGACGGACGCGGTCACCGCGATCCGCGCGATCAACGAGCGGATGCCGATCCTCGTCGTCGCCGGTACCAAGTCGGCCAAGCCGGATTACGAAGGCGAGGTCTCGGATGGCCTGATCGTCCCGCCGGGAAGCACGATCACCGACTGGAAGGACCTCAAGGGCAAGAAGGTCGGCGTTCCCGAGCTCGGCGGCCTGCCGTACCTGACGGTCGTGACGGCGCTGGAGGAGAACGGCGTGAGCCTCGACTCGGTCGAGATCGTTCCGGTGCCCATGGACGCGCTCGTCGCCGCCGCTCAGAACGGGCAGGTGGACGCGGTCTTCACGTTCAGCATCTTCATGCTCTCAGCGCTGGATGCCGGCTTCACCCGCGTCGGTACCGGTGTGCGGGAGTTCCTTCCCTACGCGCCGCAGTCGCTCTGGGTATCGACCGTCGAGTTCGCGGAGAAGAACCCTGAGGCGCTGGAGCGTTTCCGCGCGGCCCTGATCCTCGGCACGGAGTATGGGAACGAGAACCCTGACGCAGTGCGCAAGGTCTACCACGAGAACACGGAGCTTCCTGCTCCGTTCATCGACAACGTGATGATCCTCGAGCCGCTCGATGTGACGTTCAACCCGAAGGGCTGGGATGTCGTGCTGCGCGGGATGAAGCAGGCCGGCGAGGTGCGGGAGGACCTGACCGTCGAGGACATCGTCTGGGAAGGGGCTCGCTGAGACCGGGTTCGGTTTCCGGGCGGGGGTGAATCAAGATGACGTGGACTCAAACCATTCGTTCGAGCGCAGCGGCGACGCAGCGCGCAAGCGCGTCGCGCGGCGTGATGCTCTGGCGCGTCGGTGTCTTCGTCGCCGGGATCGCGCTGTGGGCGATGATCGCCGCGGTGGATATCGTTCCGGCAGGTCTTGTCCCCGCCCCCTCCGCTGTGGTAGTGGCCCTGGCCCAAGAAGTCGTCACGGTCGGCTATTGGCAGGCACTGGCGCTGACGCTGTGGGGAGCCCTGACCGGGCTCCTCGCAGCCGCGGTGGTCGGCATCACGATCGGTGTCATCACGGGGGCGTCGGCCGCAGCTGAGCTGTCCACGCGCTTCCTGGTCGACTTCGGACGCGCGTTCCCCGCGGTCGCTCTCATCGCCGTCCTGGTGCTGATCCTCGGTCGCGGCGTCGAGCTGAAAGCCGTGCTGGTGTTCGTGGCCGTCGTCTTCCCGATCATCCTGCAGACGCAGCAGGGGGTGCGCCGTGTCCCAACGTCAGTCATCGAGACCGCGCGCGCGTTCCGCGTCCCCCGCGCGTTGCTCGTGCGCAAGGTCATGCTGCCGAGCGCGACGCCGTCGATCCTGACCGGGCTCCGGCTGGGCGCTTCGGTGGGGATCCTGGTGGCGATCGCCACAGAGGTGCTCAGCGGCTCGCCCGGAATCGGCAACCAGATCACGGATGCTCAGATGGGGGCAAACTCCGCGCTGTCGTTCGCATACATCGCCACCGCCGGTCTCCTCGGATACGCCGTGAACGCCGGGCTCGAGAAGCTGCAGTCCACCCTCCTGAAATGGCGTCCGGCGATGGGCGGGGATGAGTGACATGAAGATCAAAACGTACGGTCCCGTCGCGACCATCCTTCTGCAGGCATGGCTGCCCATCGCCCTGGTGGCGCTCTGGTTCGTCACCTCGGCGGCCTCCACTTCGGTGTTCTGGCCCTCGCTTTCCACCATCCTCCAGACAGTGGTCGATTGGGCCGCGTCGGGCGAGCTGTGGACAGACCTGATCTTCAGCTTCGGCAACTACTTCGCCGCGCTCGCCCTCGCGATCGTCGTGGGGCTGGGATTCGGGCTCGCCATCGGTCTGCTGCCACGCGTCGGCGAGGTGCTCTCGCCGTATCTGGACTTCTTCCGGACGCTGCCCATCGTCGTGTTCGTGCCGATCGTCATCCTCGTCCTGGGGGTGGGACGCGGGCCGAAGGTCTTCCTCATCTTCCTCGCATGCGTCTGGCCGATCCTGCTCAACTGCATCGAGGGCGTCCGCTCGATCGCCCCGAGTGTTTTCGAGACCGCGCGCGGATATCGGATCCCGCTCGGATTGCGGATCCGCCGAGTCGTACTGCCGGGCGCAGCTCCGCAGATCGCCATCGGCATCCGTCTGGCTGTGACCATCGGCCTCGTCATGCTGGTCGTGAGCGAGATGTACGGTTCGACCGAAGGCGTCGGCTACTTCATTTTGCAGAGCGGCCAACGGTTCCAGCTCGCAGCCGCGTGGGGTGGCACCCTCCTGGTCGGCGTCATCGGGTGGGCGTTCACCGTGGTCTATGTCCTCATCGAGCACCGGGTGCTCGCCTGGACGCGGGAAGACGCCGACGCGACGCGTCGCGTGAGAGCACTGAAAGGAGACAGCAAGTGACTCATAACTTGACGGCGGAGGTGGCCCTCAGCGCAGTGCACGTGGGCAAGTCCTTCGGCACGGGCGCCGAACGGGTGGCTGTGATCGAGGATCTCCATCTGGACATCCGGTCCGGCGACATCACCTGTCTCGTCGGTGCCTCAGGCGTCGGAAAGACCACGCTTCTGCGGCTGCTGGCCGGGCTGGCGACTCCGAGCACCGGGACCGTCTCCCTCGCGGGCAGCGTGATCACCGAGCCGGTCGAGCAGATCGCCGTCGTCTTCCAGGACTACCGGGGGTCACTCCTGCCCTGGATGAGGGTGGCACAGAACGTGGCATTCCCCTTGGAGGGCCGCAAGGTCGCGAAGGCCGAGCGTCTTCGTCGAGCTCACGAGGCGCTGGAAGTGGTCGGCCTCGCAGAGAGCGCCGACAAGTATCCGTGGCAGCTCTCCGGCGGCATGCAGCAGCGGGTGGCGATCGCGCGCGCGCTGGCGTACGAGGCGCCGATCATGCTCATGGATGAGCCGTTCGGGTCGCTCGACGCCCAGACCCGCTTCGAGCTCGAGGACCTCGTCCTCGGGCTGCGGGACAAGCTCGGGATCACGATCGTCGTCGTCACGCACGACATCGACGAAGCGGTCTACCTCGGCGACCGCGTGGTCGTGCTGGGCGGGCGCCCGTCGCGGATCGTCGACGACGTCGAGGTGCCGCTCGGCCGGGAACGCGACCAATTGGTCACCCGGGCAACTCCGACGTTCGTGCAGCTGCGCACGCGCGTTCTCGAGGAGATCCAACAGCACGGATTGATTCAGCAGGTCGCTGCGGGATGAAGGTACGCCCCGTGCGCGGATGCTCGCGGGTGATGTGGGAGGAAACACGATGACCAGCACCGGACCCGAGGCACCTTTTGCGCTTGCCCGCTACCGCGAAGACGACCGCATCCGACTCGGTCTGGTGGCAGGCGACCGCATCCGCCCGTTGGACCAGGATGATCTGGGCGCGGCCGGCCTCAATGACTTCCTCGCCGCCGACGGTTGGGACCGACTTGAGAAGCTGGTCGGTGCCGATGGTCCGTGGCGGCCGCTGTCCGAGGTGACCTTGACGGCACCCGTCGAGCCGCGCCACGTACTCCAGGCCGGCGCCAACTACCGCACGCATGTCATCCAGCTCATCATGGCCGGCATCGCCAAGGAGGACCGCGACGTCGCGCCTGAGGAGCTTCGGACGCGGGCGGAGCGCGTGATGGACGCGCGGGCTGCCAGCGGCAGGGCCATCATCTTCCTCGGGCTCCCCGGTTGCGTCGTGGGCGGTGATGAGCCGCTTGTGCTCCCCGCGTACAGCGACCAGCACGACTGGGAGTTGGAGCTCGCCGTCGTCATCGGGAAGGAGGCGTACCGTGTGACGCCGGAGGCCGCCCCGGCACACATCGCCGGTTACACCATCGCCAACGACATCACCACGCGCGATCGCGTTTTCCCCGGGGGCGTCGGCGACATGGGAGCGGACTGGTTCCGCTCGAAGAACGCGCCGGGGTTCCTGCCGACCGGCCCGTTCCTGGTGCCGGCGCGCTTCGTCGATCCGCGCGACGCGCGCGTGGTCCTCGAACTGAATGGCGAGGTGATGCAGGACGCGACGACCGCGGAGCTGATCTACGACGTTCCGGCCATCGTCTCGGATGCTTCGCAGACGACGCGGCTCTACCCCGGCGACGTGATCCTTACCGGGAGTCCGGCGGGGAACGGTCAGCACTGGGGGCGGTTCCTGAAGGACGGGGACGTCATGACAGGTCGCATCTCGATGCTGGGCGAGCAGGTCGTCCGGTGCGTCGCCGCCGTGGATTCGTGAGGCCTGCCCTCAGGCGGTCCAGCGCGTCCCGGTAGCGAACGCGAAACCGCGCGGGACGAGCGACCTCGGCTCAGTCCAGCTCGCGAGCGGCTGCGGCGAACATCTCACGCAGCCACTCATGTCCGGGATCGTTGTCGTGCGCGGGATGCCACCACAGCGCCTCGATGAGTGGCACGGCATCGAACGGCAGTTCGTAGACCCGCAGACCGCCCATCCTGGTGATGAGCGGGACGAGCTTGCGTTGAATCAGGGCGAGCCGCTCGGTGTGCTCCACGAACAGGTGAAGCAGCGCGAAGCTCTCCGCGACCACTTCCACGCGTGGCCGGAGTCCGAGCTGCTCGAGCTGGCGGCCGACAGCGGTGAAGGCGGCCCGGGTCTGATAGGTGAAGACCCAGGGCAGCGCCGACAGATTCGCGAGGGTGGGCACGGTGTCGCCGAGCGGGTTGTCCTCTGCGGCCAGGAGTACCCAGTCGTCGCGCCAGAGGTCCAGGCTCGGGCGATCCTTCACGATCCCATGAGGGAGCAGGACGCCGTCCAGCGACGCCAATCGCGCCATGACATCGTCGATCGCCGGGCTCGACGTCGGCACGAACCGGAACCTCACGTCCGGCGCCTCCGCAGAGGCCATCCGCGACACCAGGGGCGCGATGGTGGCAAGAGCGTAGTCCGAGCCGTGGATCGTGAATTCGCGCGTCGACTCGCTCGCGTTCCAGCGAGCCTGGCTCTCGAAGACTCTGCGGACGGTACTCAGGGCAAGCGTCGTGTGTTCGAGCAGACGCGTCGCGAGGGGTGTCAATTCGTAGGCGTTGCCCCGGCGGGCAAGCAGATCGTCGTCGAAGTGGATTCTCAGGCGCGACAGCGCCGTGCTGAGGGACGGTTGACTCAAGTGCAGGCGCTCGGCCGCCCGGGTCACATTGCGTTCTCTGAGCAGGGCGTCCAGAGACACCAGGAGGTTCAGATCCAGTCGGGACAGCAGCGGGTCTTGTGGCACGTCGAACGCCTCTCGTCACGAAACAGACTATCGGTGATCCCGATGGCGGACATAGGGATTATTCGGTTGTCCAATAATCACCGGGGCCGAATGATGGAGGGAAGCACCCCACTTGCGCCGCGAAAGGCTCGAAGATGATCACTCTGCTCTCACACCTCTCCTACGTCGCGCTGACGACCCCCGACGTAGAGGCCTCGGTTGATTTCTATGTCGACCAGGTCGGCATGACCGTCGTCGGGCGCGACGACCACGGCGTGTACCTGCGCTGCTGGGGCGACTACTACAGCTACAGCCTCGTCATCGTCGCCGGCGAAGAGGTCTCCCTCGACTCCATGGCCTGGCGGACCACGAGCGCTGAGGCGCTGGAAGCAGCCGTGGGCCGAGTCGAGGCCGCCGGTGCGGCCGGTGAGTGGTTCGACGCGTACGGCATCGGGCGCGCATACCGTTTCGTCGGTCCTTGGGGCCACACCATGGTGCTGCACTGGGAGGCGACGCACCATCGCTACACCGACGGCGACCTCGCCTCTTCGTTCCCGGATCGCCCCCAGCGCCGCTCGAAGATCGCGGGAGCGCCGCGGCAGCTCGACCACGTCACGATCTGCGCGAGCGATGTCGATGCATTCGCGCAGTGGTACAACGACGTGCTCGGCTTCCGGCTCATGGCGCGAACCGTATTGGAGCAGGCGCCCATCTCCGTCTTCTCCGTTCTGACCACCAATGAGAAGTCCCACGACCTGGGCGTCGTCCTCGACGGTTCCACCCGACCTGGGCGGGTCAACCACTTCGCGTTCTGGTACGACACGCGCGAGGAAATGCTGATCGCGGCGGACCTGCTCATGGAGAGCGGCGTGCAGATCGAATACGGTCCGACGATCCACGGCATCGGGGAGCAGTCGTTCCTCTATTACCGTGAGCCGTCCACGATGCGCATCGAGCTCAACACGGGCGGGTACCGCAACTACGTACCGGACTGGGAAGCGCCGACCTGGGTCACCTCGCAGGGGTCGTTCGACATCTACCGCAACACCACGATGCCGCTCTCGCTCAGCGAGTCCTTCCCGCCCGCCGACGGCCCCACCGCCACGGAGGAAGGCGTGCCCGAGGAGATCCGGGCGCAGCTCCTGAAGGGAAAGGTCTGATGCGCGTCATGGCACCGTCCACCCCGCTCGGGCAGGGAACGTCATGAGCTCGCTGTCGGAGAATCCCACGGACCTGGATCGTACGGACCCGTCGGGCGAGGTCTTCATCCGCGCCGAGGCCTACCGCAACTGGGGTCGCTGGGGCGAGGACGACGTCCTCGGAACCCTCAACTTCATCGACGAGGCGAAGCGGGTGCAAGCCGCCCGCCTCGTGACCGAAGGCGTGAGCGTCTCGCTCGCTCAGGCCTTCGATGAGGACGGCCCTCAGCGCGGATGGAAGAAGCGCAACAATCCGGTGCACACCATGACCGGCACGGGGCTGGACCACGAGCGCGATCCCCACGCCAACCCGCACAGTATCGGCGGTGCAGACGACGTCATCATGATGCCCCTGCAGTGCTCGACGCAGTGGGACGGGCTCGGGCACATCTTCGACCGAGGGCTCGCCTACAACGGTCGCCCGGCGGGCGCGGTTGTCACAACGCGCGGTGATCTGGTCACCGGGATCGAGCACGCGGCCAGCGTGATCGTCTCCCGCGGCGTGCTGCTGGATATGGGCCGCCATCTTCGTCCGGAGACGGGCGAACTCGAGGACGGCTACGCGATCTCGGCCGAGGACCTCAACGACTGCATCGACGCGCAGGGCTCCTCGTCGCAGGTCGGACGGGGAGACATCCTGCTCGTCCGGACCGGGCAGCTCGCCCGCGTCCGACGCAACGGCTGGGGAGAGTACGCGGGAGGGCCCGCCCCTGGGCTTTCCCTGTCGACGGCGGGTTGGCTGCATCGCAGCGAGATCGCCGCGATCGCGACCGACACGTGGGGCTTCGAAGTGCGTCCGAACGAATTCGATGAATCGTTCCAGCCGCTGCACCAGATCGTCATCCCGAACATGGGTCTGACGGTCGGTGAGATGTGGGACTTCGAGGAGCTCGGCCGCGTCTGCGCCGCGAAGGGCCGCTACGAATTCCTCCTCTCCGCGCCGCCGTTGCCCATCACGGGTGCCGTGGGTTCGCCGATCAACCCGATCGCGCTCCTCTGAGCGCCGTCGCCCACCCCGTCGCAGCACGAACAAGGAGGTTCTGACGTGACAGCAGTACAGAACGTCGCCGTCATCGGCGCAGGCGTGGCCGGGCTGGCGGCAGCAATCCGGCTCGCCGACGCCGGGGTCGCTGTCGACCTGATCGAATCGCAACCCGAACTGACAGCTCTGGGGTCGGGCATCTCGCTGCAGAGCAACGCGCTGCACGCGTTCGCGACCTTGGGAGTGTGGGACGAGGCCGCTGCGGCGGGGTACGCCTTCGACGGTCTCACGCTGCGGGCCCCCGGTCCCGGCGCTCCGGTGATCGCCCGCCGCACCGAGGGCGCCACGGCCACCGAGGGTCTGCCCTCCGCGGCTGGGCTGCGCTCAGCGGGCGGGCTCCCCTCGGCAATGGGCATGCCTCGCCCGGCGCTTGCGCGGATTCTCCTGGATCGGGCGGAAGCCGCCGGCGTTCGCACGCGTTTCGGCATCCGTGTGACCGGAACAGAAGAACGCGGCACGCTCGTCGCCGTGCTCTCCGACGGCGGCGAGGTCGGTGAGTACGACCTCGTGATCGGCGCAGACGGGCTGCACTCCGCCGTGCGCACGGGACTGGGAATCGACACCGGCCCCGAGCCCACCGGCATGGGGATCTGGCGGGCCTTCGTCTCTCGCCCCGCAGAGGTCCAGACCACAGAGCTCTACTACGGCGGTCCCGCCTACATCGCCGGCTACACGCCGACGGGCGAGGACTCCATGTACGCCTTCCTCGTCTTCGACGCAGAGAAGCACTTCGACATGTCGGCGCAGGATGCCGCCCACTTCATGGTGGAAAGCTCACGCAGTTACGGCGGCCCGTGGGACGCCGTGCGCGCCGATCTTGAGGCCGGCCACGCCGCGGTGAACTACACGTGGTTCACCCAGCACGTTCTGCCGGCGCCGTGGAACAGAGGGCGCGTCGTGCTGATCGGCGACGCCGCTCACTCGTGTCCGCCCACCATCGCGCAGGGAGCGGCTCAATCGCTCGAGGACGCGCTCGTGCTCACCGAACTGCTCGAGGCGCACACGAGCGTCGACGCTGAGCTGTGGGACGAGTTCCACCGGCGACGAGTCGCTCGGGCCACCGCCGTCGTGGACGCGTCCGTCCAGCTCGCGGAGTGGCAGCGTGACGGCCAGGATCATTCCGCAGACATGCCCAGGCTGATCGGGGAGCTCGCACAGCGGCTCGCCGAGCGCGTCTGAACCGAAGAGAGGAACACTCGATGAAGATTGCGCGGTGGATGGACGGGGAGACCCTCGGTGAGGGTTTCGTCGTCGACGATCAGGTCGTCGCTTTCCCAGATGGCCAGACGGTGGCGGACGTGCTCCGTGGCGGTCTGCGACGAGCGCACGACCTGTACGCGGCTGTCGATCGCAGCGCGGCCCGACCCCTGCGGGACGTCGGGCTCCTGCCCCCCTTGGTTCCCGCATCCGTGCGAGATTTCGCCGTCTTCGAAGAACACGTGGAGGGGATGAGCGCGGATGCCGATGGCGTCAGCCACGTACCCGAGCAGTGGTATCGCGCTCCGACGTTCTACTTCACGAATCCGCATGCCATCTACCCCACCGCCGCGGTGATCCGGCCACCTGCCACCGTCAGACTCGACTACGAGTTGGAAGTCGCCGCGGTGCTGGGTGGCGACCCGGGGGAGGACCTGGACCCTGCCACGGCCGACGAGCGGATCTTCGGTTACGTGATCATGAACGACTGGTCTGCGCGCGATCTGCAGTCCCAGGAGATGAATGTTCGTCTCGGACCGGCCAAGGGCAAGGATTTCGCCACCTCTCTCGGGCCGTGGATCGTCACCGCGGACGAAGTCGCCGATCGCGTCGACGCCGACGGCTTCCTCGCGCTGCGCGCCGAGGTCTACGTGAACGACCGGCTGCTCGGAGCGGACCTTCTCTCCAACATGGCCTGGACGTTCGCCGAACTCGTCTCCTATGCATCGCGGGCATCGCGTGTGCTCCCAGGTGACGTCCTCGGCTCCGGCACGGTGGGAAACGGCGGATGCCTCGGCGAGTTGTGGGGACTTGCCGGCGGCGCCCTCACGCCGCCTCCGCTGGCAGAGGGAGACGTTGTCACGATGCGGGTGGAGCGGCTCGGAGAGTTGAGCGGCACCGTCGGGCCCGCGCGTGCGAACCCGCACCTGCTGCCGACCGCACGCGCTCGCCCGAAGCCGCGGGCGCGCACTTTCGCCGAGCCCTCGGCGTGAGCAGCACACCGCTCTAGACGGACACCCCGCGCTGGCGCGGACGGTCCTCACGGCCGAGTTCCCGAATGCGAGCGGGAGGGCGGCCGTACCGTCGTCAGACGACCCGCGCCGCCGACGTCGCGTCCTCGCGGACCGCATCGACCACATGAGCGAAGCCCGTTGATTCGCGCCGGACGATGTGAAAGTCCGGCTTGATCCGCCGCGGCGGCACCGGGGCACCCTTCTCTGCGATGCGCTCCACGAGCATCTCGACGGCGACCTCCGCGATGGCCTCGCGGCCGGGGTCGACGCTCGAGAGCGAGGGAATGGTGAACCTCGTCGCGTCGATGTTGTCGAAGCCGATCACCGCAGCATCGGCCGGCACGCGCACGCCGGCCTCGTCGAGGGCGCGCAGTGCGCCGATGGCCAACGTGTCGTTCAACGCGAAGAGTGCATCGAAGGCCGTTCCCGATGCCACCAGCGCCCGCGTGGCGGCGGCGCCGGTGTCGTAATGCCAGCTGCCGGCGGGGCGAACCAGCGCCGGTTCGTACGCGATACCCGCCTTGGCGAGTGCCTGACGATACCCGCGAACGCGCAGTGCTGCGGACCCGACGGACGTCGTCTCGTCGGGGTCGTCGGCACCGATGAGGGCGATCCGTCGACGCCCGATCTCGAGCAGATGCTCGACGGCCGCCTGTGCCGAGGACACATTGTGCATGGTGACGTGGTCAGTCGGCCCACCGAAGACGCTCTCGCCCAGAAGCACCAGCGGGAACTGTGCATGGAGCAGTTCGGCGTCCTGCTCGCCGATGTGCACAGGGCTGAAGACGATGCCGTCGGTCAGGCGGAGACGCCGACCCGCGATGACATCCAGTTCCGACGCCCGCACCCCGTTGGTCTGGTCGACCACCACCCCGAGGCCCCGCTTTTCCGCCGCCACGATGATCGAGTCGGCCAGCTCCGCGAAATACGCTTCGCGCACCGACGGGATCGCGAGTCCGATCACCCCGGTCTTTCCTGACCGGAGACCGCGCGCAGACAGATTGGGCTGATATCCCAGCTGGCCGATCGCAGCGATGACCCGGTCGCGCGTCGTCGGTCGGACGTGCGGGTGGTCGTGGACGACATTGGAAACGGTCTTGATCGATACGCCGGCGACGCGGGCGACATCGTGCAACGTGGGATTCATCTCCCGGCCCTTCTGGGTCGCCCCGCCGCCGTGTGCGTATCCGCCAGCCTATCGGCGGCCGTTTGCGCGGCGGTCGGCGGCGGCGCGCGCGCTGCGGGGATCGTGAACTTCACAGAACCCGTTGACACCTCCGCCGGCATCCGCGATCATCTCTTACAACGTTGAATATACAACGTTGCAAACGCGTTCGAGAAGCAAGGCTTCCGCGGGAGCAGGCACACGCGAAGTCCGTGCGAACAGCGGAACCGCATCGATCGTGGGCGCCCGACAAAGTTGTCCAGCATCCGAAAGGAATCACAGTGAAGACCACCCCAGTCGTCGCTGCAGCAGCCACGCTCGTACTCGCGAGCGCCCTCGTGTCATGTTCCGCAGGCGGAGATGACGGGGATGGCGGCGGCGGAGGAAACGACGCGACCAACTGCACCAACACGATCCCCAAAGAGGACCTCCCCGTCGTCACGATGTGGGCCTGGTATCCGAACATGGAGCTCGTCGTCGACAACTTCAACGAGCAGAACGACGAGGTCCAGGTCTGCTGGACGAACGCAGGCGCCGGCGGCGATGCCTATGACAAGTTCCAGACGGCCATCTCGGCCGGAAGCGGCGCCCCCGACGTGATGATGGTCGAGGCGGACCGTATCCCGACGTTCCAGGTCCAGGACGCGCTCGTCGACCTGAGCGACCTCGGCTACGAGGACGTCAAAGCGAACTTCAGCGACGGCGCGTGGAAGGACGTCTCGGTCGGCGACGCCGTCTACGGCGCCCCGGTCGACGGCGGTCCGATGGGCATGATCTACCGCACCGACATCTTCGACCAGTACGGTGTCACGCCGCCCACGACGTGGGCCGAGCTCGAGACCACCGCCCAGGCGCTCAAGGACGCGGGAGGTCCGGTCTTCGCGAGCTTCGCGGCGAACCAGCCTGCCACGACCACGGCGTACTTCTACGGGAACGGCGCCGAGCCCTTCACGTACGACCCCAGCAAGGAAGGCGAGATCGGGATCAACCTCAACAGCCCCGAGATCAAGGAAGTCCTCGACTACTGGGACGGTCTGGTCGACAAAGGACTGGTCGGCACAGAGGACCAGTTCACTCCCGAGTACATCGCGGGCGTGATCGGCGGTGACTACGCCACCTACCTTTCGGCAGCATGGGCTCCGGGATACCTCCAGGGAGCCGGCGTCGGCGAGGGCGCGGATGCGGGTGTGTGGGCGGCAGCCCCCATGCCGCAGTGGGACACGGCCGACTCGGTCGCGATCAACTGGGGCGGCTCGGCCTTCGTCGTGAGCAGCCAGGCGCAGGATCCCGAGCTGGCAGCCAAGGCGGCGTTCGGCGTGTACGCGGACCCGGCATCACTGGATGACGGCTGGCAGAACCAGATCATCTTCCCACTCAACGTCGGCGTGCTCGACTCGCCGGAGTTCCAGGACTACGAGGTTCCGTTCTTCAGCGGTCAGCAGGCCAACAAGGAGGTGTACGTTCCGGCGGCGAATGCCTACACCGGCATGACGTACACGCCGCTCGGGCAGTACTACTACTCCGCATTGACGAAGCAGATCGCCGCCATCATCGATGGCTCGGCGACCGGTTCCGAGGCTGCGGACGCCCTGCAGGCGGACGTGGTGGCATACGCCGAGGAACAGGGGTTCACCGTCAAGTGACCTGGGCCGGGGGCCGGTCCGTGCACGCGCGGACCGGCCCCGCTCATTCCCTACACAGACCCGGAGAAATCATGACTGCCACGCTCGCCAGCGCTGTGCCCACGAAACGCCGCAGATCCATCACGGCTCGTCAGAACCTCACCGGCTGGCTCTTCGTCGGCCCGTTCGGAGTCGTCTTCCTTGCGCTCCTCGTGCTTCCGATCGGCTTCGCCTTCTACCTCAGCATGTTCCAGAAGTCGATGATCGGCGGCACGAAGTTCGTGCTCTTCGGCAACTATCTGAAGGCGTTCAGCGACCCGTCGTTCCTGGACGGCGTCTGGTTCGTGATCCGGTTCTCGCTGGTGCTCATCCCGCTGCAGATGGCGGTCTCGCTCGCGATCGCGCTCATCCTCGACATCGTCATCACGCGGTACGCGCGCTTCTCGCGCCTCATGATCTTCCTGCCCTACGCGATCCCGACGGTGATCGGCGCCCTCATGTGGGGGTTCCTCTACAGCGACAACTTCGGCCCGCTCGCCGAGATCTTCGAAGCCTTCGGTCGATCAGCCCCTGACTTCCTCAGCTCGAGCCTGATCTTCTACGGGCTGCTCAACATCGTGACGTGGCAGTGGGCCGGCTACTACATGATCATCATCTACGCCGCGCTGCAGGGGATCGACCCGACCCTCTACGAAGCGGCACGCATCGACGGGGCGTCGCAGTGGCAGATCATCCTCCGGATCAAGATCCCGCTCCTGACCCCCGCACTCCTGCTGATCCTCGTGTTCGCGCTCATCGGCACCCTGCAGTTCTTCAACGAGCCGCAGATCCTCCAGCAGCTCGCCGCTGGAGCCATCCCGAATGACTTCACCCCCAACATGTACGCCTATCAGCAGGCGTTCTCGCTCGCGAACTACAACTACGGCGCGACGATCTCGTTCGCACTGGGCGCGGTGGTGTTCATCTGCGTCTACATCTTCCTGTTCGCGACCCGCAAGCGAGGGAGCTTCACGTCATGAGCGTCACACCCCTCGAGAGCACGCGCGCACGCCGACCGGCTCGAAAAACCATCGAACGTCGATCGATGCCGCGCAAGCCCGGCCGCGTGCCCTTGAACATCGTGCTCGGGCTGCTGATGCTGTACTTCCTGGTGCCTTTCTGGTGGCTCATCGTCAACAGCTCCAAGAGCGCGGCGGGCCTGTTCGGCGGCGGCAGCTCGCTCTGGTTCGCCGGCGACATCAACTACGTCCAGAACTTCATCGACCTGTTCACCTACGGTGGCGGGATCTACGCGCGCTGGCTGGCCAACTCGGCGCTGTATGCGCTCGTCGGGGGTATCGGAGCGACGGTGCTCGCGGTGCTCGCCGGCTACGGATTGGCCAAGTACAGCTTCGCCGGTCGGCGCTTCTCGTTCGCGATCCTGCTGGGCGCCGTCATGGTGCCGACGACCGCCCTCGTGATCCCGACCTTCGTGTTGTTCGCCCAGGTGGGGTGGACCAATACGATCTGGGCGGTGATCTTCCCCACGCTGCTGAATCCGTTCGGGGTCTACCTCATGAACGTCTACGCGCGCGACGCGGTTCCCGACGAGCTTCTGGACGCCGCTCGGGTCGATGGCGCGGGAGAGTTCCGAACGTTCCTGCAGGTCGCCCTGCCCATGCTGAGGCCCGCCATCGTCACTGTGCTGCTGCTGTCGGTCGTCGCGTCGTGGAACAACTACTTCCTGCCGCTGGTCATGCTGTCGGACAATCGCCTGTTCCCCGTCACCGTGGGCATCGGGCTCTGGCAGTCGACGGCGTCCACGTACGGTGCGGCGGGGAGTCAGAGCCTGTGGAGCATCATCATCCTCGGCTCGCTCGTGTCCGTGATCCCACTGATCATCGCGTTCCTCACCCTCCAGCGCTACTGGCGCGGCGGGCTCGCGATCGGAAGTCTCAAGTGACGCTGACGCGCCCTGCGGAGCTCGCCGCGTCGCGACCACTGTTTACCGTTCTGCTCGACACCCAATGAGGATCATGACTTCCGCACATCTCACCATCGACCCCCACTTCATCGTCGGACCGGTAAATCGCCGCCTCTTCGGATCCTTCGTGGAGCACCTCGGACGGTGCGTGTACGACGGCATCTATGAACCCGGCCATGCGACCGCGGACGAGCACGGCTACCGCGGCGATGTGATCGAGCTGGTCCGCGAGCTGGGTGTGTCCACGATCCGCTACCCCGGGGGTAACTTCGTGTCGGGCTACCGATGGGAAGACGGAGTCGGGCCTCGTGATCAGCGCCCGCGACGCCTGGATCTGGCGTGGCACTCCACCGAGACCAACCAGGTGGGCCTCGATGAATTCGCGGTGTGGTCCAAAAAGGTCGGCAGCGAGCTGATGTACGCCGTCAACCTCGGCACGCGCGGTGTGCAGGAGGCATTGGACGTTCTGGAGTACGCCAACATCCGTTCCGGGACCGCACTGTCCGATCGGCGAGTCGCCAACGGCGCCCCGGAACCGCACGACATCCGGATGTGGTGTCTCGGAAACGAGATGGACGGCCCGTGGCAACTCGGACACGGCACGGCACGCGACTATGCCGAACTCGCGTCCAAGACCGCCCGCGCGATGCGCCAGGTCGATCCTGATCTCGAACTCGTGGTGTGCGGAAGCTCGGGTGCACAGATGCCCACGTTCGGTACGTGGGAGCGGGTGGTCCTGGAAGAGACCTACGACGACATCGACTTCATCTCGTGTCACGCGTACTACGAGCCGCACGAGGGGGACTACGACAGCTTCCTGGCGTCGGCGGTCAACATGGATCGGTTCATCGACTCCGTCGTCGCCACGGCCGATCACGTCAAAGCGGTCCGCGGCAGCGACAAGTCGATCAACATCTCGTTCGACGAGTGGAACGTCTGGTACCAGTCCCGGTACAACGAGGTGGACCGGATCACCTCGGTCGATGACTGGCCGGTCGCGCCGCGATTGCTGGAGGATTCATACTCCGTGGTGGATGCCGTCGTGTTCGGCAACCTGCTCATCTCACTGATTCGCCACTCCGACCGCGTCACCGCGGCGAGCCTCGCCCAGTTGGTGAACGTCATCGCGCCGATCATGACCGAGCCCGGTGGGCCGGCGTGGCGGCAGACCACGTTCTTCCCGTTCGCGGTGACGTCGCGGCTCGCCCGCGGCGTGAGCCTGGAGCTGAAGCTGGACTGCCCGACGTACGACACGGGCAGCTATGGACAGGTCCCCGTCGTCGACGCCGTGGCCACTTTTGACGAAGAGAGCGGCGAGACGTCGGTCTTCCTGGTGAACCGCAGCATGGACGAGCACGTCGCAATCGACATCGACGTCCGGATGCTCGGGGATGTCAGTCTCAGTGAGGTTCGGTCGCTCCACGACGAAGACATGCACGCGGCCAACACGCTCCAGGACCCGGATCGCGTGCGCCTGCGCGGCAACGACACAGCACGCCTGCGGGACGGGACGGTCGCTCTGTCCCTTCCTCCGGTGTCGTGGACCGCGCTGACGCTGGTCACGCCATGACCCACGATTACTCGTCCAGCGCGAACTGGCCGATCGCGGCCGCCATGCTGCCGTTCGCTGCCAGCCACGATGCCGGCGCCGACGTGTGGCTCGACCACTTGGCGCAGGTCGTCTTCGAGGGGCTCGACTGCGTCGACATCACCGACAGCTGGGTCCGCCCCGGAGACCTCGACCAGGCGGCGTTGACCGACCTGGGCGCGACGATCGCCCAGGTCGGGCTTCGTCCGGTGGCCATCTCCGCGATCCGACGCAGCGTGATCGACCCCGTCGACGGCAAGGTGAATCTCGCCTACAGCCATCGCACGCTGGACGCGGCCGCGGCGCTCGGCGTGCCGGTGGTCAGCTTCGGACTGCATCGGCCCCTCCTGCCCGACCAGAAGAAGGTCCAGTGGTTCTGGACCGAGCCCGGCGCCGCCGATGAGCAGGATGCCGCCACGTGGGCGCTGGCGACCGCCCGCCTGCGCGAACTGGGTGAGCACGCGGCGACCCTCGGTATCGACGTGTCGCTCGAGATGTACGAAGACACGCTCATAGGAACGGTCGACGGTGCGCTGCGCCTGGTGGAATCCATCGGCCTCGACAACGTGGGCCTGAACCCGGATCTGGGAAACATGTACCGACTGCATCGGGATGTCGAGGACTTCCTGGACGCGAGCGCCCGGTGCGCACCGGTCGCGAACTACTGGCACGTCAAGAGCTATTCGCGCGACGAGGATCGCGCCCGAGGGCTCATCACCGCGGTGCCGGCGCCGATGGAGTCCGGCTCGCTCGATTACCGATCCGCGATCACGACCGCGATCTCTTTGGGATTCGCCGCCCCGTTCTGCGTGGAGCACTACGGAGGAGATGGACTCTCGGTGGCCGCCCGCAACGCGGAGTACGTTCGACGCATGATCGCGGTCGCTCTCGGCGAGGCGACCGCCGCGGTGCGCGAGAGGACCGTCAACCCATGACCAACGTGACCGTGATCGGACTGGGCGCCATGGGGCTGCCCATGGCGCTGCACCTCGGGCGGTCGTTCCCGGTGAAGGTGTACGACATCGACCCCGTGGCCGTGGACTCCGCAACACAGGGCGGCGCGACCCGCGCCGGAACGCTTCGCGATGCGGGCAGCGGAGCAGATGTGGTCGTGCTCGTCGTCCGCGACGCCGGTCAGCTGGAAGAGGCCCTCTTCGGCTCGGACGCTCTCGCACCCTCGCTCGCACCGGGCGCCGTCGTGGTGATCACATCGACCGTCGGCGAGCAGGCGCTGCTCAGCTCCGCTGCGCGGCTGGCGGAGCGCGACATTCTCTGCGTGGATGCCGCACTCTCGGGTGGCCCCGTGCGTGCCGGGACGGGGGAGCTGCTGGTCATGGTGGGCGGATCGCCCAAGGCGCGCGCCGCCGCCCACGGCGTCCTCGATGCGCTCGCCTCGACGCTGTGCATCGTCGGCGACCAGGTGGGGCAGGGTCAGCAGCTCAAGGTCGTCAACCAGCTGCTGTGCGGCATCCATACTGCGGCGGCGGCCGAGGCCCTCGCGCTCGCGCACAGCTTCGGCCTCGACCTGGACATGGTCATCGACGTTCTCGGGGCGGGGGCGGCGGCGTCGTTCATGCTGGCGGACCGTGGTCCGCGAATCGCACAGCGAATCCGCGGAGAAGAACCCCCACTTCGATCCCGCCTCGATGTCATCGGCAAGGACATGGGGATCGTGGGAGACGCGACCCGGGCGCACAAGGTCGCCGCGCCGGTTGCGGCTGCCGCCGAGCAGCTGTACCGCATCGGAGAGGCCGCCGGCCTTGCCGCCGAGGACGATTCGATCATCGCGATGATCCTGGCCGGAGTCAGAGGATGACGGTCATCTTCAACGATCCCGCGTCGTTTGTGGACGATCAGCTCGAGGGTTTCGCCGAACTGTACGCGGACCGGCTGCGCATGGTCCCGGGTGGTGTGGTCGGGCACCGCGAAGGGCCGCCGCGCGTCGCGGTCGTGATCGGCGGCGGCTCGGGTCACTATCCCGCGTTCGCCGGTCTGGTGGGGCCCGGGTTCGCCGCGGGGGCCGTGGTGGGCAACGTCTTCACCTCGCCCTCCGCCGCTCAGGTCTACTCGGTGGCGAAGGCATCGGATCAGGGTCGGGGCGTCATCCTGAGCTTCGGCAACTATGCCGGCGACCTGATGAACTTCGGCATCGCCGCCGATCGGCTGCGCAGCGAGGGAGTCGACACCCGGATCGTCACCGTCACCGATGACATCGCTTCGTCGCCGACGGTCGCCGGCCGCCGCGGGATCGCGGGCGACTTCACGGTCTTCAAAGTGATGGGTGCGGCCGCCGAAAAGGGGAGCTCGCTCGATGACGTCGAGCGACTGGGTCGCCTCGCGAACGACCGGACCCGTTCGTTCGGGGTCGCGTTCACGGGATGCACGCTGCCCGGCGCGGCGGCCCCGTTGTTCGTCGTCCCGGATGGCGAGATGAGCATTGGTCTCGGCATCCATGGTGAGCCCGGGGTGAGCGACACGCCTCGACTGACATCGCGGGAACTGGCGGCCGTGCTCGTCGACGGTGTCCTCTCCGAGCGCCCGTCCGCGGCGTCAGCCCGCGTTGCGGTGATCGTCAACGGACTCGGCTCGACCAAGCACGAAGAGCTCTTCATCCTGTGGCGGGACGTCGCGGAGCTGCTTCGCCGGCACGACCTCGCTCCCGTCGGGGCCGAGGTCGGCGAACTGGTCACGAGTCTGGACATGGGCGGATGCTCGCTCACCGTCATGTGGCTCGACGACGAGCTGGAGGCAGCGTGGCAGGCGGATGCCTACACGCCGGCGTACCGCAAAGTAGGCGCGGCCACCGCGAGGTTGCGCCCGGCTGACCTCGGGGCGGTCGCGGACGAGCTCGGACGCGTTCCCGAATCGACAGCAGCTGCTCGTGCGCTCGTCCCCGCGTTTCGCTCGGCCGCGGGGTTGGTCAGCCGCGTTCTGCACGACAACGAAGCCGAGCTCGGCCGCATCGATGCCGTCGCGGGTGACGGCGACCACGGTCGCGGCATGGTCAAGGGCGCCGACGCGGCCGCCGCCGCCTTGAGCGCCGCGGACGGCGGCGGTGTGGCATGGAACCTTCGCCGCGCCGGGCGGGAGTGGGCAGCGCAGGCCGGCGGCACCTCCGGTGTGCTGTGGGGCGCCGGTATCGAGGCCGCGGCAGCGGTGATCGGAGACGATCGCGAGACGTACGACGCGACGATCGCGCCGGCTGCCGTCGACGCGTTCCTCGCCGCGGTGATCGAACTGGGCGGAGCGCAGCCGAACGACAAGACCATGGTCGACGCGCTGACTCCGTTCGCGGCGACGCTCCGCGAGCGGGTCGAGAGCGGCGTGCGCCTTGAGCTGGCGTGGGCGGATGCCGCCGACGCCGCTGCCGCCGCAGCTCAGGCGACAGCGGCCATGCGGCCCAGAAAAGGTCGAGCACGACCACTCGCCGAACGGAGCATCGGAACGCCGGATGCCGGGGCCACATCGTTCGCCTTGATCGCGGCGGCGCTCCGAGGGGTGCTCGCGAAGGAGGGACCAACGTGACGGACATGACCCCGGATGCCGAACCGCTGCGCATCGTCGTCGGGAGCGACGAGGCCGGACTCGCGTACAAGCAGCTGCTCCGGGCGGACCTCGAGGCGGACCCGCGCGTGGCGTCGGTCGTCGACGTGGGAGTGGCCGCCGGTGAGTCGACCGACTACCCGCACGTCGCCGTGCAGGCCGCGCGCCGGGTCGCTGCCGGGGAGGCCGACCGTGCGCTGCTGATCTGCGGCACGGGACTGGGCGTTGCCATATCGGCGAACAAGGTGCCGGGAATCCGGGCCGTGACCGCGCATGACTCCTATTCAGTGGAGCGCAGCGTACTTTCGAACGACGCACAAGTGCTTTGCCTGGGTCAGCGCGTCATCGGCGCGGAGCTCGCGCGGCGGCTCGTTCGGGAGTGGCTGGGATATCGGTTCGATTCGTCGAGTCCCTCAGCCCAGAAGGTCGCAGCGATCCGCGACTATGAGGTATCGCCCGACGCAACGTAGGGTTCTCGATCCAACGAGCGGCGCACCGGACCATCGACAACTCCAGCCTGAGCGCTGCCCGCAGCCGCATCGATCGGGATCACCGGCCGCGTGTCATCGTGCTCCGAAGACAAGCAGGATGCGCCGCCTGTGCACTTCACCCAGACCTTGCCGCGGCAGCCCCGGAACCCGCACAGCACGCCGCCTCGGCGACAACGTCGCAGCTACGCTCACACCAGACGCCGCTCGCCGACCGAGCGGGTCGCCGCGCACCCCGCGGCACACCGTACGCAGTTCGTTGTCCGCGAAGCCGGGACAGCGCGCCGGGCACTGCGCGAAAAGGAAGGCAGAACGCCGATGTCGTTTGAATACCGCTACCGCGACCGCCGGAACACCGTTGAAGAACGCGGCGGCCGGCCGGTGCAGCCGCGAATCGAGCATCACCCGGGCATCATCGTTCACCGCGACGTGGCTGTGCCGACGCGTTCAGGAAAGATCGTGTGGGCGGACCTCTTCTTGCCTGCCGACGGCGCCATCGCGCCCGCGATCGCGTCGTGGACGCCGTACGGCAAGTCCAACCCCGCTCCCATCGGCAAGAGGTTCCCGCGCAGCGGGGTGCGGGATGACCAACTCAGCGACCTCGTCTCTTTCGAAGCCCCGGACCCGGCGTACTGGGTGCCGCAAGGATACGCGGTGATCGCCGCCGACATGACGGGGATGTGGAACTCGACCGGTCCGGCACACTTCATGGCGCCCGAGGAGGCAGAGGACTACTACGACCTGATCGAGTGGATCGGGACGCAGCCGTGGTGCTCCGGAAAGGTCGGCCTGTCCGGCGTCTCGTATCTCACTGTGTCGCAATGGCGGGTCGCCGAGCTCAATCCACCGCATCTTGCGTGCATCAACCCGTGGGAGGGATGGACGGACACCTATCGCGAGGTGGCGCGCCACGGCGGCATTCCGGAGACCTCCTTCTGGCCCTACATCTGGGACCGATGGGGCGTGGCGCAACCTGGCTCGCTCCTCGAGGACCTGGAGGCCGAGGACGCAGAGCACCCGTGGTTCGACGAGTACTGGGCGTCGAAGGCCGCACAGCTGGAGAAGATCACGGTCCCGGCGTTCGTCACCGCAAGCTGGACCGACCACGGCCTGCACACACGGGGGACGCTGGAAGGGTTCCGGCGGATCTCGTCCGCGCAGAAGTGGCTGTTCGTCCACGGGCGCAAGAAATGGGCGGAGTACTATCTTCCCGAGAACCTGGAGAGGCAGAAGGCGTTCTTCGATCGATTCCTCAAGGACGTGCCGAACGAGGTCGACGAGTGGCCGCCGGTGCGGGTGGAAGTGCGCAACGATCATTACGACGGCGCCGTGCGCGAGTCGACTGACTGGCCTTTGCCCGACGTGGAGTACCTCCCGCTGTACCTCGGTCCTACCGGCGCGCTCAGCGAAGAGGTGCCATTGGAGTCGGGGACCGTCGAGTACGACGGCAACGCGGCCGGTCTGACGGCGCAGCGCGCCGTGTTCGAGCACATCTTCACCGCGGACACGGATGTCGTCGGCCACGCCCGTGCGCTCCTTCACGTCGAGGCACCCGAAGCGGAAGACATGGACCTGTTCCTCGCGGTCTTCAAGAAGCGCGCAGACGGAACGGTGGTGGGGTTCCCCTATTACGCGCTCTTCGACAACGGCGCGGCCGCACTCGGATGGTTGAGGGTCTCGCACCGGGAAAAGGATGAGCAGAAGTCGCTGCCCTACCTTCCGGTTCTGAAACACGAGCGGGCGCTTCCGCTGGAGAAGGGGCGCCCCACCGAGGTCGAGGTCGAGATCCTGCCGTCGGGAACGCATTTCGCCGCGGGGGAGTCGCTGGTTCTGGTCATTCAGGGCGTCGACGTGTTCCGCTACCCCGAGGGCCTCCTGCAGAAGGCTCACACGCACTATGTCAACGAAGGACCGCAGATCATCCATTATGGTCCGGCGACGCCCTCGCGCCTCGTCATCCCACGGATGCCGGTTTCGACGCGGTTGCCGGAGGAAGGGCTGCGCTGACCGGAGCGGTGGCGGGAGAGTGTTGCATGGTTCCTTCTCTGTCGTCAGAAGAATGTCCGCGCGTGTTCAGAACGGCGGGACATTTCGACGAACGAATACCGATTGTGCGACAACCGGAACGCGTTCGGTCCCTTTACAAAGCAGCGTAAACATTAGGGAATTGCTCACAATTGCCACTCTTCGCTCGCGCTACGGTTTAGACGTGTCCTCGAATTGAGGCTCCGCGAGACCCGGTAACGGATTCGGAGGACATCGCCGATCGGGGCGGCTTTCCGCTGAGGGAGCGGCGCGGCTCCGACATATTCGGCGTGCCTTTCTGGCCGGGCCGAACAAATGGAGACCACATGTCCAAACAACTCGCTCTCGCCATCGGCGCCGGCGTCCTGGCTTTCGCGGCCGTGGTCGCCTCGGCCGCAAGCCTCGGCACCGTCACATCAGACAACCTCGGCGCAGGCACCACGGTCGTCGCGTCCTGCGACACCGTCGGCGGCGTCAACGTCAGCTACACGACGGTTTACGACGCGACCGCGTCGCAGTACAAGGTGTCCAGTGTGACGCTGTCCGGCGTGGACGCCGCGTGCAATGGGCAGGCCGTGAAGATCAGCCTCTACGGTGCCGCCGGTGCGGAGCTCGGAACGGCGTCGGGCGCCGCCGTGACCGGAGCCAACACCTTCACGGTGGTTGCGCCGACTCCGCTCGCACAGGCCGTGACCGGGGCCGCCGTCGTGATCAGCGGCGTAACGACTCCTTAGCACCAGTCGGTACGCGGTGTCCATGGACGGGATGACCGGCGGGGGGCGGCGGGGGCAATTGCTCCGCCGTCTCCGCAGCCTTGCCGGGTGGCTGGTCATCGTTTCCATTCTCGCCGTGAGCGTGCCGGGGCCCTGGGGTCCCGCTCCTGTCGGGATCACGGTGGTCTCGGGGGAGTCGATGCTGCCGACCTATGACCCCCAAGACCTGCTGGTCACGTGGCGCAGCGGCGCTTACCCGGCCGGAACTCCGGTCGTCTACCGCATCCCGGAGGGCGGCCCCGGGGCAGGAATGAACGTCGTGCACCGGGTGGTGAGCGTGGCGCCCGACGGCACGCACCTCATGCAGGGCGACAACAACGCAGCGGTGGACCCGTGGCGCCCGCTGGACAGCGATGTCCGCGGCGAGGTCATCCTGCGGATCCCCGGCGGCGCCTACGCCCTGCGCATGGTCGCCTCGCCGCTGTTCCTGGCCGCGCTGTGCGGAGTCATGCTCGGCGCCGCCGTATTCATCTGGCAGCGCGAGCGCGGGGGACAGCCGCCGAAGGGGCCCGACAGCCCGCGGCGTGACGGGCTGTCCGGCCCGCGCAGGCGGTCGACGCGAACGCGACGGGAACCGCGCACGGCAGGCGCCGGTGTCACCCTGCTGACCAGTGCGCTCGCCGTCGCGGTCCTGGTCGTTCCCGCGAGCGCGGCGGCCGGCAGCGTGTCCTCCGACAACCTGTTCGCCACGACCGTCTCGGGGACCATTCCGCCTCCGGCACCGCTGGTCACCGCCGTCGTGAACGTGACGTCATCCGACCGCCAGCAGTACTGCGCGACCGTGACCGTGTCCACCACCTCGCCCACTGATATCACCTGGAACGCGACGCTGGATCACAGCACACCCGGAATCACCGACACCGCCTACTGGCTGGCGGCGGCGCCGACCAACCTGCACAACTCGGCGACCACGGTTTCCTTCGACGCAGGCGCGGGCGCGTGGGTGACTAAGGGCGTCTCGCGGAACGCACAGATCAAGGCCGGCGCCCCGACGACTTTCAGCTACTGCGCACCGACGGGCGCTGCCGCGCCATACGTGGACACGGCGCTGAACGTGTTGATCGACTTCAGCGGTGGTCAGCAGTACTGCGTGAATGTGACCGTCTCCACGACGTCCACCGGCTGGGTGAAGTGGCGCGGCACGGTGGACCACAGCACCCCGAACCTCACCAACCCGCTGTACTGGCTCAACGCCGTGCCCGGTTTCCAGAATGTCGTCAGCCAGTCGTTCGACCCGGTCACCGGCACATGGGTGATCGCGGGTGTGGGGCACAACGCGATGATCAAGTCGGGTACGCCCGCGACCTTCGGATACTGCGCTCCCGTGAACCCGTCGGCACCGCTCGTCGACGCGATGGTCTCGGTGGTTCCGCGCAACACGCCTACGGTGCCGGGAGGTCAGTACTGCGCCGACGTCACCGTGTCCACGACATCCACCGACTGGATCAAGTGGCGAGCGGTGCTCACCCAGGCGACGCCGAACATCACTGGACCGAACTTCCTGCTCACTTCCCGGCCGGGCAACTTCTGGGATTCGACCTCGATCGACTTCACCGCCGGAAGCGGAACCTTCACCTGGCGTCTGAGCGGCGCGTCGTACAACTCCGTCATCAAGGCCGGCACGCCGAAGACGTTCGGATTCTGCCGGGGCTGATCCGAACGTCCGGCACGCCGGAACCCGTCGGGTGGCTTCTGGCGCGCGCGCCAACTCCCCTCGGCACTGCTGGCGCGGGCAACGTGTGCCCGTCAAGACGTCGCGGCTTGGATGGAGACAGGACGGATGCCGTGTCACCGACGTCGTATGAGCATTGCGCGGACTCTTCGGCTTCGGCGCGGAACGCCGGCCGATACGGCGAGCGCCCGGCATCCTGCCCCTGATCATCACGCGGCACTACACAGTCGGCGGAAACGCCTGAGAGGAAGATCGATGACGATCAACGAACGGCAGTCTCTGTACGTGCAACCGCAGTTCCACACCGTCCCGTCGTTCTATGGACGACAGTTCGAGCCGGTCCGCCTGGAGGCGGACCTCTTCGACTGTCAGATCGAGGGCGTCTTTCCCGAGCAGCTGAAGGGCACCTTCTTCGGTCTCGGTCCCGACCACCAGTACCCGACCTTCGAGGACGACATCATCCTCAACGGCGACGGCAGCCTGCTGTCCTGGCGGATCGAGGACGGCCACGTGGACTTCAAGTCCCGCTACGTCCAGACGGAGCGATTCACGGCGGAGCGTGAAGCACGCAAGAAGCTCTTCAACGCCTACCGGAACCCCGCGCGCGACGACCCCGATGCTCCAGGACTGATGCAGCGCGACAATACGGGAAACACGTACGCCTGGTACTTCAACGGACGTCTGTTCGCCCTGCGTGAGGACTCGCACCCGAACGAGATCGATCCCGTCACACTGGAGACCAAGGACGTCTTCAACTTCGATGGCGCGCTGAAATCCACTGCGCTCTCGGCGCACGGCAAGGTCGACCCCGTCACCGGCGAATGGTGGGCGTTCGGAATGTACGCCGAGCGCCAATGGGCCGGCGAGTGCGCACTCATCGTCGCCGACAAGAACGCCAAGCTCATTCGCGAGGAGTACTTCGTCGCGCCGTACCCGGGCATGATGCACGACTTCGCGGTGACCAGGGAACACGTGATCTTCGACATCCAGCCGTTCCGCGTGGACGAGGAGCGGATGAAGAAGGGCGGCCAGTTCTACGCGTTCGACCCTGACCAGCCGTCACTATGGGGCATCATGCCGCGCGACGGCAGCACGTCCGACATCCGGTGGTTCCGGGCTCCGGGCGTGGTGTGCGGACACATCATGAACGCGTATACCGAGGGGAAGAAGGTCATCGTCGATGCCCCCGCCGCCCCGGGTAACTCGTTCCCGTTCTTCACCGACGTCGCCGGCAACCCGACCGATATCGAACTCGGCAACGCGACCATCACACGGCTGGAGTTCGATCTGGTCGGGGAGTCGGACCAGCCGAAGGTGACGCGCATCCACGGTGCGGTCGGCGAAATGCCGAAGATCGACGACCGGTTCGCCATGATGCGCTATAAGTACGGATTCTTCCGCGGCGCCGACGGACTCAACCGCATCGACTGGGACACGCTCGAGGTGCGCAACTACCCGATGGTCGCACCCAACGTGCTTCACGAGTGCACTTTCGTCCCGCGCTACGAGGGCGCCGCCGAGGGGGACGGATGGCTGCTGGCCGTCGTCAACCATGCGGCGACCAACCGAGGCGCGCTCGTCGTCTTCGACGCGATGAAGATCGAGGAGGGACCGATCGCGAAGGCGAAGATCCCGTACTCGACGCACATGACCTTCCACGGGAGCTTCGCCCCGGGAGTGCTGTAGTCCGCAGACGAACGAACGCAGGGTCCGCGTCCCCGGTGCGGGATGCGGACCCTGCGTCGTCGGTTGCTACAGCTTGAAGACGCGTTCGGCGATCCCCTGGAAGAAGTCCACCTTCTCGCCGTCGGAGTAGGGCAGGGCGTCCTGGTCGGCGACCTCTTGCGCCACGAACTGGTACGGATAGTCCATCGCGTACATGACCCGGTCCGCGCCGACGACCTGCCGGGTGAAGGAGATCGCGGGCTCCCACGGCATACCGCTCGTGGTCAGCCAGATGTGGGACTTCAAGTACTCGCTCGGCCGCTGGTTCAGCGGCTTGATCGCCTCGTAGCGTCCCGATGCGACCTGCTTGGCGTGCATGTGGTCGATGCGACTCATGAAGAACGGCAGTCCCTCACCCAGGTGACCGCAGACCACGCGCAGGTTGGGCAGCCGGTCGAACAGACCGGAGGTGATCATCCGCAGAAGGTGCAGACCTGTTTCGGCTGCGAATCCCCACACGGCCCCGTCGAGGCCGGCTTCCTGCCATGGCTTGATGACATCGCCCGGCAGGGTCTGCGGGTGGAGGTACACCGGAACATCCAGGTCAGCCGCAGCCTCGAGGATGGGGAAGAAATCGGGGTGATCCAGGTAGCGACCCTTCACATGGGAGTTCGCGATCAGCCCCTTCAGGCCGAGCGTGTTCACCGCGCGGTCCAGCTCTGCGATCGCCGAAGAGCTGTCTTCGAACCCGACGGCGGCAAGGGCGGCATACCGGTCCGGGTGCGCGGCGACGGCCTCTGCGAGCCGGTCGTTGGTCAGCTCGGCCGCCCACTTCGCTGTCGCGACATCGAGCACCTGCGTGCCAGGTGCCGTCAGCGCGAGCACCTGCTTGTCGATGCCGGTGGCGTCCATGTCCTGCAGGCGCGATTCCCCGAGCGAGCTGATCTTCTCCATGACGCTGCGCGGCTGAGGGTGCTCGGAGCCCAGGAAATAGCCCATCAGCGAGACGAATCCGGGGTCGGCGTCGCCCGAGTCGAGGATCTTGCGATACTCGTCCAGGACTTCCTGAGGAGCATAGGCCTCTTCGGTGGCGATCCTGAGGTAGGGGCGGGACTCCCAGCCGGGAGCGCCACCTTGGGTTGTCGCAGTCATACGTTCTCCTTCGCGGTGGGGGCGGCCAGCACGTTCTGCCAGCGTGTGATCCCCGGCAGCTGCGCTGCCGGGGAACTGAAGCCGACGATGCCGTGTTCGTCGGTGACGTGTTCGAGCGAGTAGAGCAGGTGCGTTCGTCCCAGGCCGGACTGCTTGACGCCGCCGAAGGGCACGAGCGGAACGCTGGCGCCCAGGCGGTGCGCATTGATGAAGGTGTTGCCTGCCTCGATCCTGCGCGCCACGGCCTCGGCGTGAGCGAGGTTCTGCGACCACACCGAGGACGCAAGACCGAAGTCGGTGCGATTCGCCTCGACGATAGCTTCATCATCCGTGTCGAACGGGACGATGGGAATGATCGGGGCGAACTGCTCGTCGAGCACGAGTTCGTGATCGGTGGGGATGCCGGTCACAACGGTCGGAGCGACGTAATAGCCCGCTGACCAGTCGGCCGAGTCGGCGCGGATCCCGAGCTCGTGGACGACGGCGCCGGCGGCCCGCGCCTCAGCGAGCAGACGCAGCGCGTTCTGGTATCCCTCCCGCGTCGTCAGCGGGCCGATGTGCGCGGTCGGATCGAAGGCATCACCCACGACGATTCGCGACGCCGCCGCCGAGAACTTCTCCACAAGCTCGTCGTGCCGCGAGTGATGCACGTAGATGCGTTTGATGTTGAAGCAGATCTGGCCGGTCATCGAATAGCACCCGGCGACGAGTTCGGTGACGAGCGAGTCGGTGATCTCGGCTGAGCCGAGCACGATCGCCGGGTCGTTCCCCCCGAGTTCCAGCGCGATCTTCTTGATGTTCCCGGCCGCCGCCGCGGCGATGCGCCGCCCGGTTCCGGTGCTGCCGGTGAACGACAGCGCACGGACGTCGGGATGCTCGGCCAGTCGTTGACCGACGATGGACCCGCGGCCGGGGACGATGTTGATGACGCCCGGGGGCAGATGAGCTGCCATCGCTCGCAGGGTGGCGGTCAGGGCGAGCGGCGCTTCGACGGCGGGCTTGACGACCAGGGTCGCGCCGGCAGCCAGCGCGGGGGCGATCGCGTTGAAGGTGAGGAAGACGGGAGTGTTCCACGGTCCGATCACCGCGACCGGACCGACCGGGACGTGGCGCAAACGCACGAAACTGGCCTGGCCGGTGCCGGGTAGTCCGGTCCTGTCCTCGCCGGCCTCGAGTTCGGCCACGAGCTGGACCATTCCGCGCACCATCGCGAGCGCACCCCGGATGTCACCTTGCGCCTCGTGCAGCACCTTGCCGACCTCGAGGCTGATCAGCGCGGCGACCTCGTCGGCCATCGCCTCTACCGCCTCGACTGCGGCCAGCACGATGGCACCACGTTCGGCGGTCGGCATGTCGCGCCATGCCGGAAAGGCGCGCCGGGCCGCGGCGACCGCGTCATCGGCGCGGCGCACATCCGCGAGGGCGACCCTGCCGATCTCGTCGCCCGTCGCGGGATTGGTCACTGCGAGAGTCTCGGCGACCTCGGGGGTGATCCCGTCGATCAGGGGTGCGGCGAGCCGCCAGTCGTCGCGCAGGCGCGCGTGAGCGTCATTAGTCACGCACCCTACGATCCACGGCGGCGGTCACCCGGTCATTGGGCGAGCCGACCAATCATCGCGGGCCTGATGTGTGCGCACGCCAGTGACGGGTCCGCGTTCGCCCCTGCAGACTTGAGTCGGACGCAGGCACGCGCCTCAGGATGAAAGGTGCTCATTCGACATGGTGACCATGACGGCGGCTGTCGCCGCGCAGGCCGGAGCGGAATTCGAGCTCCTCGACATCGAACTCGACGAGCCGCGCGCCGAAGAGGTGCTCGTCCGCATCCTCGCAGTCGGGATCTGCCACACCGACATCAACGCACTGAGCGGCCGGCTGCCCGTGACGATGCCCATCATCCTGGGTCACGAGGGCTCGGGGGTCGTCGAGCGCGTCGGCTCTCTGGTCACTTCGGTGCAGCCCGGTGACAAGGTCGTGATCGCCCCCGACTTCTGCGGTGCGTGCACGCAGTGCCGCCTCGGTCACACGGCATACTGCGAGAAGTCCGGAACGCTCGTCTTCGGCGGAACCAGGCTCGACGGCTCGACCAAGGCGAGCCACCGCGGGGACCCGGTGCGAGGCGCGTTCTTCGGCCAGTCCTCATTCGCGCAGTACTCGCTGGTCACCGAACGCAACATCATCCGGGTTGCCGACGATGCCCGGCTGCAGTATCTCTGCGCGCTGACCTGCGGTGCCAATGCCGGGGCGGGAGCGGTCCTCAACACGCTCAAACCTGATCCGGACCACTCCCTCGCGGTGTTCGGCGTCGGAACCGTGGGACTGGCCGCGATCGCGGCTGCGCGCATGCGCGGCACCCGGGAGATCATCGCGATCGACGTCCACGACTCGCGCCTGCAGTTGGCGCGGGAATTCGGCGCCACGCACACGATCAACACGACCGGCGGAGTGGACGCAGTGGCCGCCATCAAACAGATCGTGCCGGCGGGTGTCGATCGCGCGTTCGACTCGACGGGCGTCAAACACGTCGTCCTCAGCGCGATCTACTCCCTGACCTATCACGGCATGTTCTGCTACGTCAGTGGCACCGGAGGAGTGCCGTTGGATCTCGACTTGAATCGGATCCTGACGAAGGGCGTGACGATCCGTGGTGTGATGGGTGGGGACGGTACCGGTCTGGTCTTCCTGCGCGAGCTCATCCGGCTGTTCGAAGAGGGTCGCCTGCCGATCGATCGACTTGTGCAGACATACCGGCTCGATCAGATCAATCAGGCGGTCAGCGACATGAAGGCGGGCACCACGATCAAGCCGGTCATCGTCTTCGACTGAGACCGGACTCCGCGCACCGTCTGAGCACAGCGACTTTGTGCATGCGGACCAGACGACTGGTCCCGGGTTGTGTTCGGGGGCCAGTGAGCCGGGTCGGGCGATCAGCGAGAATGAGAGCGCGCGCTGCTCTTCGTTGCTCGCTGTGGTGAATGCGAGACCTCGACGAGGAGGCACGGATGGCAAACGACGCACCGATGACTTCGGACGCGCCCCGAGGCGGCCTGGCGCGACTCCGGCGCGAGTGGGCACTGCGGCCCGAACGGAATATTCAGATCCTGATCGGGATCGTCGCCGCGCTGCTGTTCGTCTCGCCCGCTCTCGCGGTCATCATCGGCGCATTCCGCACGTCACCATTCACCGAAGGCCCGCAGGCGGGCGTCTGGTCGCTCCAGCCGGTCATCGACGTGTTCACCAACCCGGAAACCTGGGGAACGCTGTGGAACACGGTTCTCCTGACCGTGGCGTCGGTCGTACCAGCGATCATCCTCGCGGTGTTCTTCGCGACGCTCGTCACCCGGACCAACGCACTGGGCAAGTGGTTGATCACGGGCACCATGGCCGTTCTCGTCGCCCTCCCGCCGCTGTTCTACGCACTTTCGTGGTCGATGCTCGGCAACGAGACGGTGGGTCTGATCAACGTCTGGCTGCGCGGCATCAGCTCCGGATTCGCCGAAGGCTACCTCTGGGGTCAGGGCCCGCTGAACATCGAGTCGTGGGGCGGACTCATCCTCGTGTCGATCTTCCGCGCGACGGCCTTCATGTATCTGATCCTGATCGGTCCGTTCTCCACCATGGACCGCTCGCTGGAAGAGGCAGCCCGAGTCTCGGGCGCCGGGCCGATCCGAACGTTCTTCGGCACGCAGATCCCTGTCCTCATGCCCGCCATCTCCGCGGTCGTCGTCATTTCGACGGTCGCCTCGATGGAAGCTTTCGACGTTCCGGTCGTCCTCGGGGTCCCGGCGGACATCTACGTCCTGCCGACCGAGGTGTACCGCTACCTGAACGACGCACGCAACCCGTTCTACGGTCACGCCAGCGCCGTGTCGATCCTGCTTCTCGTGATCCTCGTCGGCCTTCTGGTGATCGAGCGCCGGCTGCAAGGCCGACGGCGTTTCACGACGGTCACCGGCAAGGGATCTCGACAGGGCGAGTGGAGCCTGGGCAGATGGCGGCTCCCGCTCTTCGCGTTCAGCCTCCTGTACGCGGTCGTCGCGGTCCTTCTCCCGCTGCTGCAACTGGTGCTGGTGTCGTTCTCCCCGTATTTCGGCTGGAACCCGACCGACTGGTCCAAGATCCTCGACCCTCAGGCCGGTCTGACCACCAAGTGGTTCGACACGATCCTGAGCAGTCAGCAGAGCGTCAACATCTTCCTGCAGACGGCAGCCGTCGCCGCACTCGCGGCGGTGCTCGGAATGATCGCCGTCATCGTCATCCTCTGGGCGGTGAAGCTGCGGCGCGGGCGGTTGGGGACGCTGCTTGACGGCAGTCAGATGCTCCCGATGGTGGTGCCCGGGCTACTCCTGGCGCTCGGTATCATCACCGTCGTTCTGATCGGCCCGTGGAAGACCATGTACGGGTCGCCGCTGCTGCTGATGGCGGCATTGTTCATCGCCGTCGTGCCGCTGGCCAGCCGCACGATCGCCGGTGCGATCGTGCAGATCCCCGCCGAGCTGGAGGAGGCCACAAGGGTCTCCGGTGGCAGCCGTGCCCGGGCGCTGATCGCGGTGGTGTTCCGGCTTCTGCTGCCCAGCGCGTTGAACGGCTGGTTGCTCTGCTTCGTGGTCGCGTCGGGGACACTGGCCATCCCGATGCTGCTCGGTGAACGCCGCGCCCCGATGCTCGCCATCAAGGTGTACGACGACTACCTCGCCGGCAACTTCTCGCTGGCGGCGGCATCCTTCGTGCTCTTCGTGGTGGAGATCCTTCTCATCGCGATGGTCATCGAGGCCCTCAAGCGGTTCCTGACCCGACGGGCGAGGCCCCGCAAGCTCGTCATGGCGAGGAGCACGGACTCCGACTGGACCGGAGCCGTCCACGTACGTCCCACGCGTCTCCTGCCGAGGAAGCTCGACGTCGAGCCCACGGTCGACGCGTGAGGCACCCGAAAAACACCAAGGAGCAATGCATGAAAACCAAGCCCATCGCCGGCGTCGCGTTCGCAGCATCGATGTTGCTGCTGATCAGCGGATGCACGAGCACGCCCGCACCGGACTCCTCGACCGACACCGATAAGGGCGCCGCGAGCGGCGACTACTACGTCGATCCGAAGGCCGAGCAGATCTCCGAGGAGGCTGCGCAGCGGATCACCGAACTCTACGAGGCTGCGATCGCCGACGGCGAGAACGAGTTGAGCATCATCTCCGGTCTTGCCGACGACATGGCCGCGACCTGGGAGGCCTTCGAGGCCACGTTCCCCGAAATTTCGGTCACCTCTGCGTCGCTGATCGGGGCACCCCTGATCACCCAGCTGCAGTCCGAGGTCCAGAGCGGGAATCACGTCACCGACGTGCTGCACAACCCGAACGGCCAGCAGTACGTCGACTTCGCGCAGGAGTACGAGGTCGTCGCCATGACGGTTCCCGAGGACCTGGCCGACAGCGCGGACCAGCTGATCGACCCGAACCACAAGTTCACCTCGCCCTTCATCGGCTTCTTCGGTTACGGCGTCTTCCTACCGCGAGCCGGAGAGCTGCACCCGAAGCTCTGGAGCGATCTGACCGACCCCGAGTACGCCGGCAACGTCCTGATGGGCGACCCGAACCTCCCCGGTCCGTCGCAGGATGCTCCGATCTACCTCGCCCAGAACGGCGCCTACACCGACGCGGACATCAAGGCCCTCGCCGGCAACACGGTGATCAAGGGCACATACGGCGACGCGATCGCGGCGCTGATGCAAGGCGAGGCGGCCTTCATGTTCGCAGCTCCGTCGTCCGCAGTCGTGGGCGCGCAGCGTGCCGGCGCGCCGGTGGAGTTCCGCCTCATGGAGAAGGACAACTACGTGGTCACGCACAAGCAGCTCCTGCTCGCGGACGCGCCCCACCCCAGTGTGGGCAAGCTGTACCTGGAGTGGCTCAACACGCTCACGGCGCAGGAGGCCATCGGCTCGGCAGGGCTTGCCCCGCTCAACGTCAAAGCCGCCGATCCTGCAGCGCCGTGGACCAACTGGGTCGAGGCCAACCTGACCGGGATCGTTCCGTCGGCGGACATCGACGAAGCGCGTCCGGGCTACATCGAGCAGTTCAAGACGATCTTCGTTCCCTGAGTCTGAACGAGATGGACTGATCGGCTCGCCGATCGGAGAGGTGTGCAGGAATGCGCTCACTGGAAATCGACGCAATCGCCAAGCATTACCCGGGCGGCAGCATCGCTGTGGAGGACATCACGCTCTCGCTGAGCGAGGGTTCCTTCACAACGTTGCTGGGCCCGTCGGGATGCGGCAAGACGACGACTCTCCGTTGTCTTGCCGGCCTGGAAGTGCCTGACGCCGGCCGTATCCAGTTCGGCGACGATGTCTTCGTCGACATCGCCGCCGGCACATTCCTGGCACCTCACAAGCGCAAGCTCGGCATGGTGTTCCAGAGCTACGCGCTCTGGCCCAACCGCACGGTGCTCGGCAATATCGCGTACCCGCTGCGGCTGCGCGGCGTGAACAGCCGCGCAGCCGCGGCGCGGGCCACGGAGGCGCTGAACGCCGTCGGGCTGACGGGCCTGGACGCCCGTTATCCGCATGAGCTCTCGGGTGGGCAGCAGCAGCGTGTCGCGCTCGCCCGGGGGCTCGTGTCCGCGTCGGGCCTGCTGCTCTTCGACGAGCCGCTGTCGAACCTCGACGCGAAGCTTCGCCTCGCGATGCGCACGGAGATCCGTCGCCTGCACGACGAGTTCGGCTACTCGTCGGTGTACGTCACCCACGATCAGGAGGAGGCGCTCGCGATCTCCGACCACGTCGTCGTGATGAACCAGGGTCGGATCGAGCAGTCGGGGACTCCGCATGAGATCTTCGCGAAGCCCAAGACGGCATGGGTGGCCGATTTCGTCGGGTTCGACAACATCCTCACCGTCACGCACATCGATCCCGATGTCGGCCGCGTCGATGTCGTCGGTGGCGGATCCTTCCATCTGCGTGGCGACATGATCCGCTCATGGCGCGGCGCGCAGATCGCGTTCCGCGCGTCGGACATCGTCTTTGCGGCCGACGCGCCCAGCGCGCAGCCCCAGGCCACGTTCCGCGGCAGGGTTACCGCGTCGAGCTATCTCGGGGACGCCTACCGGCTCGCCGTGGAAACGGCGGCGGGGACGACCGTCATGGCCAACATCCCCGACTCCTCACGCGTGCAGACGCAGGAGAAGTACCTCGGCGAGATCCACGAGTTCGCGATGCCCGCCGAGAGCCCGATCATCCTGGACTGATTGCCCCGGCATCCGCACGGGTGGTGGACCCTCACTCGGAGAGGTAGTCCGCCAGCAGGAGCGCCGTCCGCGTCTCGACCGGCCGCGCCATCGGATCCCGGCCGAGGATCTCTTCGATCCGCTTCAGCCGGTACGCGATCGTGTTGCGGTGGACGTACAGAACCTCAGCCGCCCGGACGAGGCTCCCATTCAGGCCGATCAGCGTGCTCAGCGTCCGATGCAGGTCGTCCCTGAGCGGCCCCGGCCCGAGAAGCGGCCCGATCTCGCTCTGGACGAACAGGCGTGCCAGTTCGGGCGACTGGGCGGCCAGTGCCAGCATCCCGTCCGCGGCGAACGTTACGACCGGACCGGCCTTCGGTGAGAGCCGATTGAGCGCGTGCGCCGCGGTGGCCGTAAGGCACGAGGTGCGCAGTCCGGAGGTGCCCGAGCCGACCAGCCCGATCGATACGAGGGAGCCGGGCATCTCAGTGGCGACGCCGGCCAGCCATTCAGCTACCGGCTCATCGAGCTGCGATGCGCCGGTGATGAGGATCCACACGGTGTCCTGATCCACGGGCACGGAGTTCACGATCCGGTCGGCGAAGCGGCGAGCGACGGACTGGCGGAAACCCGCGAAGTCGAGCTGGGGCGCCCGCGCCTCGGCGTGGGCGGACGGCGAGACGACGACGCAGACGTGCTCGCTGTGCGGCTGCACGCCGAAGACTTGGAGGATGACCGCGTCGTCGACGTGAACGCCGCTGATCAGCCGTTCCAGAAGCTGCCGCTGCCCGACGACGCGCTGGTCGCGCAGGCGCTCGTGCTCGTCGGTGTAGATGCGGGCGTTCTCGTCGATCAGCGCCCCGAAGTACGTGGCGAGCGATCGGTCGATGTCCGTGAGCAGCGCGACCGCGTGCTCATGCGGCATCGACTGCACCACGATCTCGATGAACGTGCGTCGCCAACGGTGGTCCAGCGCACGCATTCCCCCGATGATGCGCTCCAGGGGGATGCCGATGTGCACCGCCTGGAGGGTGGACGTGCGCTGCGCCTTGCTCACCCGGACACCGGCGGCGTTGTCCCTGCCGGTGAGCAGATAGCGGATGAGATTGATCGAGATCGACTCGATGGCCATGCCGATCATCTCCGCGAGAATCTCGAATCGCGCGGGGGCGACATCGCCGTACGCCTCTTCGGCCGCCGCGTGCGCGACGCCGAGCGACCAATCCACGAGGCGCGGTTCGATCCCCTCGCTCAGAGCCGCGATGGTGCGCGCGTCATTGAGGGGCTGAGGCCGCTCACGGAGCGGAACATGTCGGAGGACGTCATCGATTCGGTTGACCATCGGCCTTGTGCCTTTCCGGCCGGCGACTGTGGGCCGGAAAGACCCATTATGCAGGATGAACAACGGTGCCTTGTGAGCTTGGCGAATCGTCCGTGGAATCCGGGGCCCGCCGATCATAGCTTTGTGGAAAGAGTCGAGTGAGTGTGCTCGGCCTGGATCAGGAGGACTGCAATGACCATCGAGCAGAGCGCGTCCGCGCCCACCGGGACACGCACCCTCCCGCAGACCGGCGACGAGTATTTGGAGTCGATCCGGGACGGTCGCGAAGTCTGGCTGTACGGCGAGAAGGTCGCCGACGTCACCACGCACCCCGCCTTCCGCAACTCGGCTCGATCGATGGCGCGCCTGTACAACGCCTTCCATGACCCGGCGATCGCCGACCGGATGCTGAAGCCGACCGACACCGGCAGCGGGGGGCTGACGCACCCCTTCTTCCGCGTGGCGCACTCGCAGCAGGATCTGCGCGACAACGTCACCGCGATCCAGACCTGGCAGGAGCTCGTCTTCGGCTGGATGGGACGGACCCCCGACTACAAGGCGGCGCTGCTGACCAGCTTGGGTCAGGACCCGGAGTACTACGGCGAGTTCGCCGACAACGCGCGGTACTGGTACCGCCAGGCGCAGGAGAACGTGCTGTTCTTCGCGCACGCGATCGCCAATCCCCCGGTGGATCGCGGCAAGCCGATCGAAGAGGTCCGCGACGTGTTCGTGCACGTGGAGCGGGAGACGGACGCGGGACTGATCGTCAGCGGCGCCAAGGTCGTCGCGACCGGATCCCCGATCGCCCAGTACATCCTCGTCGGTCATACGCGCGTCGAGGTCGCCGACAAGGCCTTCGCATTGATGTTCGTGGCCCCGGTCAGCGCGCCGGGCGTGAAGCTCGTCGCTCGCGCCTCGTACGAGGAGGTCGCCGCGCGCACCTCGTCACCCTTCGACTACCCGCTGTCGAGCCGGTTCGACGAGAACGATGCGGTCCTCGTCTTCGACGAGGCCCTGATCCCCTGGGAGAACGTCCTCATCTACGACGAGGCGAAGATCTTTTCGTTCATCCGGGACAGCCGGTGGACCGGCCGCGGCATCCTGCAGGCGAACGTGCGGCTTTCCACCAAGCTCGGGTTCCTCGCCGGCCTGATGAACCAGGCACTGGAGGTCGTCGGCAGCCAGAACGAACGATTCGCGAACGTCGCCCTCGGCGAGATGCTCGTGAACCGGAACGTCCTGAACGGGCTGCGGGCCGGAATGATCGAGCACGCGGTCCCCGGGCCAGGAGGCTCGATGGAGCCCAACCCGGTCTACGCTTCCGCGTCCGCCGCGATAGGTCCGTCGCTCCAGAAACGGAGTCGTGAACTGGCGGAGAAGTTCACAGGGTCGGGCTTGATCTACCTGAACTCGCTCGCGAAGGATTTCGCCAACCCCGAGCTGCGACCCACGCTGGACCGCTACCTGCGCGGCTCCAACGGCAAGACCGCGATCGACCGCTCGCGCATCATGAAGATGCTCTGGGATGCTGTCGGCAGCGAGTTCGGTGGTCGGCACGACCTGTACGAGCAGAACTACCTCGGGCAGGAGGACGTCCACTTCATGTCCTCGCACCGCACCGCGCTGGCAGACGGGACCATGTCCTACCTCGAGGGCCTCGTGGGCAATGCGATGAGCGACTACGACCTCAACGGGTGGACCGCGCCCGATCTGATCTCCAACGACGACGTCGACACGCACCGATGAGCCCCATCGACAGCCGGGCGTTCCGGAGCGTCGCCGGAAAGTTCCCCTCCGGCGTGACCGTCATCACGACGTGCTCCGCTGACGGGGTCGTGCACGGCATGACCGCGAACGGCTTCGTCTCGGTGTCGCTGGACCCGCCGCTGATCCTCGTGTCCGTGGGCGAGCACACGCGCACGCACGAGTACCTGACGGTCAATGAGCGGTACTCGGTGAGCATCCTCGGACACCAGCAGAAGGACGTCGCGGTGCGCTTCGCCGGCAAGCCGACGGATGTCGCTGCACCCGAGTTCGACTGGGTCGACGGGCACCCGTTCGTGCCGGACGCCATCGGCCGGCTCGGCTGTCGGATCGTCGACCGTCACAAGGCCGGGGACCACACCCTGTTCATCGGCAGCGTCGAGCACCTCGATCTGCGTGATGGCGATCTGCCGCTGGTGTTCAGCTCGGGGCAGCTCTTCTCACCGCTCGAGCGCCCACTCGCCTGACCCACGGGGCCCGACCCGGCGCGGCCGGCCCTTCCCGATGGGCCGGCCGGCCCGCATCCGTCCCTACTGGTCGTCCGTGCGGTAGCTCGCCGGCCAGATGCCCTGCTTGCCCGGGGACAGGATGCCCTGCGGGTCCAGCGCGTCCTTGAGTCGTTCGACGAAGCGCCGGTATGCGTGCTCGTTCCAGTCGTACTGGTCCTGGATGACATCCATGCCGCGGACGTGGCCGCGGTACAGCGGATAGCCCTCGGCGCCCAGTCGTCGGACCGCGGAATCGTAGACGTCGTACGCCGCCTGGATCCGCTGCGGGTCCGAGTGATCGAAGTTGATGACGCCGAGGTAGACGAGCGAGCGCGGGAAGAGACAGATGCTCGGCCAGAAGTCGAAGCCCGCACCCTCCATCTCCTCGCGGAGGATCTCGCCGATGCGCACGGCATCCCGGCCGGTGTTGGGCGCGACCGGGGACAGCTCCAGGTGGCCGCCATCCGGTCCCCACCATTCGACCGACTTCAGCAGGCTCTGGCTCGGGCGTCCAGCCTGAACGCGGTCCGGGTGCAGGGGCAGTGTCTCCTCGGACACATCGTGCCCTTCGGTCGGCAGCGCCGAGAATTCGCCGCTGGGCACCGCCGCTTCGAGGACCTCACGAATGCGCTCCAGTTGAGCCTCGACGACGGCGCGGGGTCCAGAGACGGCGGCGCGGAGATTCCACCAGCCGGCGCCGAGTTCCTTCATCATGCGCCGGTAGTCGCTCTCCGTCATCGGGCCGTCCAGCCACTGCGAGCGCGGTCCGCGCATCGCTGCGGTTCCGAGTACTCCGCCGATCACCGGAATGTTGCGGATCGTGCCTTCGAGCATGAGGGTGCGGGTGGCGTCGATGAGGGGCACCAGATCGGCGTCCTCCCACACGCGAAAGCGCAGGGGGGCGAACAGCTCCGGTGCAGGACTGATCCGGCGCCCCAGCTTGGTGACGATGCCCAGGTTGGACTGCATGAAGAGGGACTCGACGTTCGGGCCGAATCCGCGCGGGTGTGCATGGCCCGCCTGGCTCGTCGACGAGGCCCACATGCCGGTTCGCAGCAGAGACCCGTCCGCGAGCACGATTTCGAGTCCGCTCGCCGCGGCGGCGTGATCGCCGAACTCCGTGTAGCCGACGCCATGGTCGACGGTGTTGCCGACGACCGAGCCCCAACCCAGGTCGGGCGTAGACGGCCACCAATCCCCGCCGCGGGCGGCGAGCTCGTCGACGAGCTCGTAGAAGGTGACGCCGGGCTCGACCACGACATATCCGAGCTCCTCGTTGATCTCGAGGATGCGGTTCATGCGGCGGAAGTTGAGCGTGATCGACCCGCGAACCCGCGGCGCGCCTCCGCCGTAGCCGTTGTTCTTGCCCTGGCTGTGCGTCCACAGCGGAACGCCATGATCGTTCGCGATGCGGACGATCGTCTGCACATCCTCGACGGAGCCTGGCTGCACGATGGCCGAGGGCCAGTGCGTGTCCCACTCGGGCCAGTCGTAAGGGTCGCGGAATTCTTCGATGCCCTCGAGCTGCACGGCGTCGGCGCCGAGCGCATCGACCAAGGCTGCGACCGCGCGTGCGTAGTCTTCGCGTTCGACGCCGTCGGGGAGGATCGAGGGGAGCTCGATGGTCATTGGTTGTCTTCCTTCATTCGTGAGCGTGTGGGTTCGTGCTCGTGCGGTGCGGATGAGCCATCCCGTTCGGCGCGAAGCCGTCGCGGCCAGATTCCCTGCTTGCCGGGGGAGAGGATTCCGACCGGGTCGAGCTCGTCCTTGAGACGCTCGACGAAACGGCGCATCGCGTGATCGTTCCAGTCGTAGATGTCCTGCATCATGTCCATGAAGCGGATGTTGCCGCGGTACGGGGTGTAGCCGGCGGCAGCGAGTGCGGGATATGCCACGCGGGCGACGCGGTATGCCGCCTCGATCTGGGAGGGGTCGAAGCGGTCGAAGTTGAGGACACCGAGGAACATCAGCGAGCGCTTGATGACGTACACGCTCGGCCAGAAATCGAAGCCCTCCGCCTCGACGATCGGTCGGAGGATCGCGACGATCCGCTCCACATCCGCTCCCGTCGCCGGGCCGATCGGAGAAATCTCCAGGTGGCCGCCTTCGTCGCCGCGCCACTTAGCCGTCGCGAGCATCACCAGGCTGGGCCGCCCGGCCTGCACGCTCTCCCGGTGGGTGAGAACGCCGTCGTCGATCTCCCCGCCCTGCAGAAGCTTCGCGCTCACTTCCGCGCGCGGCAATGCCTTGAGCACCACTTCGCGCACGCGCTCCAGGCGCGCTGCCACCACTGCCGCCGGCCCGTACAGCGCCGCCGCGCAGTTCCACCATCCGATGCCGAGCGTCTCGCACATGTCGCGATACACGTCGTCGGGGATCGGAACAGGGCCGTCGTACCAATCGCGCCGCGGCTTGCGCATCGAGGCGGCGCCCAGTGCGGAGGTGATGTTGGGGATGTTGGGGATCGTTCCCTCGATCGTCAGCACGCGCATCACGTCGACGAGCGGGCCGAGATCTTCGGCGTCGGGCACCCGGATGGTGATCGGAGCATAGATCTCGGGCCGGGGGCTGAGCGGTCGGGCGAGCTTGGTGACGATGCCGAGATTGGACTGCATGAACAGTGGGGTGAGGTTCGGCCCGAAACCGCGAGGGTGTGCAGCGCGGCTCGTGGACGACGCCCACATACCGGTGCGCAGCAGCGAGCCATCCGCCAGCACCACCTCGAGGGCGGGTACGTGTGCGGCGTGGTCTCCGTATTCGGTGTATCCGAACCCGTGGTCGAGGGTGTTCCCGACGACCGAGCCCCAGCCGAGGCTGGGTGTTGCGGTCCACCATCGACCGCCGCGTCGTCGCAGTTCATCCACGAGTTCAAAGAACTGCACGCCCGGCTCGACCACGGCGATGCCGAGCTCGTCGTCGATCTCGAGGATGCGGTTCATCTTCCGCAGACTCAACACGACAGATCCTCCGACCACGGGGGCGGATCCGCCGTAGCCGTTGTTGCGGCCTTGGCTGCTCGTCCAGATCGGGATGCCGCGGGCCGCGGCGATCCGGACGACGGCCTGGACCTCCTCGACCGTCGTCGGCTGCACCACCGCTGAAGGGAAATGCGCTTCGTCGAACCCGTCATACGGATCGCGGAACTCGTGGCCGGCCTCTCCGGTGAGCACGGCGTCAGCGCCGAGCGCGGAACGGATCTCGGCAAGCGTCGCCTCGAGTCCGGCGGGATCAGTCTCTGGTGGCAACGTTGACACAGCACCACGATCGCCGATCGCTTCGCTCGGCGGCACGGTCGCTGCGACAGTGCCGGTGAGCGATTCTGGCGCCGGCAATAGGGGCGGTCCCACCGTCAGGCGTTCGCTTCGACGAACTGCGTCAGAAGCGGCCCGAAGGCGTCCCACGGCGAGCCGATCGCGTAGACCGGGGTCAGGTGGTTCTGCGAGTAGAGCAGGTGCAGGGGAGCGAACGTCTGCTTGCGCGCATACCACTCGGCGACGAACTGCGTCGCATGATCCTGGAACTCCGGCTCGTCGAACTCGCTGACCGTGCACAGCAGCGGCAGGTCGGTCTCGATGAGTCCCTGCAGCGTGCCTCGTTCCGCCCAGAGGTTGGTGTCCTCACCCCAGTAAGCGAGGTGCATGTCCTTCTGCTTCGCCCGGCCGACGTCGTAGAGGCACGAGGCGATCACGGCGCCCGCCAGTGCACGTCCGTGCGGACCGTAGCCGCCGTGGCCGACGACGTAGTCGGCGACGTGCATCGATCCGGCGGACTGACCGCACAGGAACACCTTTGCGGAGTCGCCGCCGTACTCGCCGATGTGATCGGCGACCCACGTCATCGCGGCAGCCACGTCCTCCGCTCCGGATGGGTAGGCGAACTCGGGCGCCAGCCGGTAGTTGATGACGACAGCCACCCAGCCCTGCTGCACCGCCCAGGAGCCGATGTTCTTGAAGTACGGAGTCTGTTCGGAGTCCTTCGCGCCGCGGACGAAACCGCCGCCGTGCACGTAGACCAGGACGGGGCAGCCGGCGACATCCGCAGCCTCGGGTGCGTACACGTCGAGGGCATGGCGCTCGTGCTGGCCGTAGGAAAGATCCTTCGTGACGAGGACTCCGTCGTAGATTGCAGGGTCGATATCGGGGGCGGTCAGGCCGATCGTCCCGGCGACCATCTCGGGGGAAAGATCCAGGCCGAGGGCGAGAAGCGCAGCGCGGCGCTGCTTGGACGACTGCGTCATAGGGTTCCTAACGGAGGAGAGCGAGAGCACTCCGACCCTAGTTCGGTCCGCAGGCTGGGACATGTCACGTCAGGCCAGGGAAGCGGCATCCGATTGTGCGCCCACGACAGTCTTGGTGGGTGCGCCGGCGAGAGCTGCTGCGCGCGACAGCCGGACGCTCGAAAGGCTGCTCCGCGTGCGCTGACGACGGGGGATCGGCCGTGCTTACCATGGCCGGGCGGCACGAGTGGCTTGGTGACACGCACAGTCGCAGCACAGGTCGCAGGCACAAGGAGTACAACGATGACGCTCGCCGGCAAGTTCTACAACATGCACAGCTTCCAGGGGAAGCAGTCGCCCGCGACCCGGCTGGAAGCCGAGCTCTACGACGCCGAGATCATCGGGGAGGTTCCCCGCGAGATCAATGGCGCGCTGTACCGCGTCGGCGGCGATCGCTACTACCCGACCCTCGAGGACGACGTCATCATCAATGGCGACGGTCTGTTCTCGATGCTCCGCTTCGAGGACGGCCACGTCGACTTCAAGTCGCGCTACGTTCGCACGCCGCGGCTGATGGCCGAGCGCGCCGCACGGCGCCGGCTGTACGGCAAGTACCGCAACAAGTACACCGACGACCCCGAAGCTCCTCAGGTCGATCGCGACAACACGGGCAACACGTACGCGCACTGGCACGCCGGCCGGCTGTTCGCGCTGCGCGAGGACAGCCACCCGTACATGATGGACCCCGAGACGCTGGAGACGAAGGAGCAGTGGGACTTCGACGGCAAGCTCAAATCGATCTCGGTGTGCGCGCACCCCAAGCTCGATCCGGTCACCGGCGAGTGGTGGGGGTTCGGCCTCTTCGCCGACGGATCGTACATCGAGCCGGTCCTGGCGCTGCAGGTGGCGGACAAGGAGGGGAACCTCATCCGTGAGGAGATCTTCAACAGCCCGTTCCCCGGGCTTTCGCACGACTTCGCGGTCACCCGCGAGCACGTCATCTTCGACATCATGCCGCTCACTGTGGACGAGGAGCGCATGAAGAAGGGCGGCGATTTCTACAACTACGACCCGAGCAAACCGAGCGCCTGGGGCATCATGCGTCGCGACGGCTCGGTGAACGACATCCGCTGGTTCCACCTGCCCAACACCTTCTCGGGCCACATCATGAACGCTTTCACCGAGGGCGACAAGGTGTACGTCGACGCGACGATCTCGCCGGGTAACGGGTTCCCGTTCTTCCCGACGACCATCGGTGAGATCTCGTCCCTCGAGGAGGGCATCGCGCAGATCACGCGTCTGGAGTTCGACCTCTCGGACGAGGCCAGCATCCCGAAGCAGTATGCGGTGCCCGGATCCGTCGGCGAGATGCCCCGAAATGACGGACGGTTCCAGATGGAACGGTACCGCTGGGGATACTTCCGCCACGACCGCGGGATCGCATCGCTGGACTGGGACAACCACCAGGTCAACCTGCACGAGCTGCCCCCGGGCGTCGTCGCCCAGGAGCCGATGTTCGTCCCGCGGTCCGCAGACGCCCCGGAGGGAGACGGGTGGATCATGTCGATGGTGAACTTCATGGCAGAGAACCGAGCCGAGTTCTGGGTCCTGGATGCGAAGAACGTCCAGGCCGATCCCATCGCCCGAGTGCTGCTGCCGTACCGCCAGTCATTCTCTTTCCACGGGTCCTTCGTGCCGCTGGACCAGATCTCGAACGCGGTCAAGTAGTCGACCCGGTCCGCACGCCGTGGCGGCGACGCGGGCCCGGGTCCGCACAGGCTCAGGAGGCGATGTCCGGTATGAGCTCGACGAGTTGCAGCGCGAGAAGCGTCGGAACCGGCCGGTCGCGAAAGGCCGGGCCCAGGATCTCCTGAGCCTGCGCGACCCGGTACGCGACAGTGCTGGGGGCGATATGGAGCTCGTCGGCGACGCCGACGCGACTGTTTCCGGTTTCGAGGTAGCGGCGCAGGGTCGTGCGGATCTCGGCGACGCGGTCACCTGCGTCCATCAGCGGACCGAGGTGGTGGATGACGAAACGTCGGGCGGCGGAGCGGTCATGGAGCAGCAGCGCGAGGTGTGCAACGCGGTCATACGCCCAGATGCCGTCGGCATCGGCCGCCCTGCCCACCCGGGCAGCCTCGTACGCACCGTGGTATGAGGCTCGAAAACCGTCGATGCCGATGCCGGTCGGGCCGACGCTGATGCTGACCCCCGACGGTCTGTCCGCGTCGCGGAGCAGCTCGGCGGCATCGGACGGCTCCCGTGACGCGAACGTCCACCACATCTCAACGGCGGCATCGTGGGGAACCACGATCACCCGATCCGCCCCGAGCAGGTCGGCGGCAGTGCGCGCGAAGGAATTCACCGACTCTTCGAGCTGGGACACGTGTCGCCCCGTGGCGCTGAATGCGAGACCGAACAGGTGTCCACCGACGAGCGACAGGCCGAGAATCTCTTCAGCGTCGACGGGTGCAGGTCCGCCCCGAGCGAGATCAGCGATTACCCTGCGGCGCGCCTCGCGAGTCTTGCCGTCCCATTGCCGCCGTTCCTCCCGGTAGGCATCGGAGAGGGCGCGGACCGTGGCGTTCCCATAGGCGAACATCGCCGTGCTCATGGCGCGGATTGCCGCGATCTGGTGCTCCGTGTCGACGAGCGCGCCGATCCTGTCGAGCATCTCATCCTGCGATGCGGCGTGGCTGGCCCAGGCTTTGTGGATGAGCGCGTCGATCGGCATACCCTGCCGGACGGCGATGCGGGCAAGCTGCGGCATCGCCGGTGAGATCCGGATCTTCTCCAGCGGCGATTCGCTGACCATGGCGACCAAGGCCATCAGCAAGCCGACCTCCGCGCCTTGGCGCGAGAACCCGGTGGACTCGCTCGGAACGCCCAGCATCTCGCCTTCGTCCCGGAATCGACCCATGATCCGATCGGCCGTCTCGACGGCCCACGCCACGGGGCCGGCGCCGATCGCGTCCACGGCCGAGCCGATCGTCTCGGCGTCGGCCGCGCGTCGCTGGGCGAGCTCGGCGGGCGACCAGCTGTGCTCCGTTGGCGTCAGCGCCAGGATCCACCGCGATGAGTGACGCATGCATCCCCCTTTCGCCGTCCCTTCTCCCAGGATGCACGATGTGGGAGAACCGACGATTGTGCGATGCGACCAAGGCCGCGCCGAAATCTGGCGCACGGGACGAACAGAACCGGCCACGAGATTGGTTAGCGTTGTCGTCGGCGTGGAATTGAGAGAGGACGTGGGATGTGGTCGATCTCGACTTCGGGGTGTTCGACTGGCTCGACGTGCATCGCGATCGGAGCATTGCGGACACCTACGACGATCGGATCGCGATAGCACGACGAGCCGATGAGGGGAACTTCGTCCGGTTCCACGTCGCCGAGCACCATGGGGCGACGCTGGGCCTGGCCGCGTCACCCGGACTCTTCACGGCGGCGCTGGCCCGCGAGACGCAGCGGCTGCGGCTGGTGCCGACCACCTTCATCGTCCCGCTGTACGACCCGCTGCGGCTCGTACAGGAGATCGCGATGATCGACCAGCTCTCGCACGGCCGGCTCGAGCTCGGCATCGGAAAGGGCTCGTCCCCGCACGAGGCCGCGATGTACGGCTACTCTCCCGCGGAGATGCAGTCCCGCTACGAGACATTTCTGCCCGCGATTCTGCACGCGCTCAAGACGGGGGTCTTCCAGCCACCCCACGGCGGTGCCCCGGTCGAGCTGACGCTCAGGCCTTCCGGTGAGATCCCGGTGTGGTACCCCACCTCCAACCCGGAGTCGATTCAGCGGACGGCGGAGAACGGGCAGAACACGATCTTCGGCTTCGCGTTCAAGTCGCCCTCGCTCCCCGTGATCCGAGAGCACAGCGACCTGTTCGCCGACGTGCACTCCGCCACGCTGCCGGATTCGCCGCTGCCGCGCTTCGGTGTGCTGCGGCACGTCGTGGTCGCAGACACCGACGAACGGGCGTTCGAGATCGCCGAGCGGGCCTTCGTCGACCACTACGACAACTTCACCTGGCTCTGGCGCAAGATGGGCTCGGAGCAGCCCGCTCGGCCCGATCTGCGCCGGCTGGTCGACGAGCACCTGTTCTTCGTCGGCTCGCCCGAATCCGTCACCGCGCAGGTCGCGCACGTCGTCGAGGTGGGCGGGGTGAACTACCTTGCCGGCGCCTTCTCGTGGGGAACGCTGTCGCGTGAGGACGCGCTGCGTTCGATCGATCTGTTCGACACCGAGGTGATCCCGGCCGTGCGCGAACGCCGCAGCTGAGGCTGCGCGCTCTCACGCTCGCGGCGGATCGATCAGACCCGGCAGAGTGTGCACCAGTTGAAGGGCCAGCAGTACCTGTTGCGAGCGTTCGGCGACGGGACGCCCGAGCAACTCGCTCGCCTTGCCGACTCGGTATGCGACAGTGTTCGGGGCAAGATGCAGTTCCTTCGCCACGAGCACACGACTGTTCCCGCTCTCCAGGTAGCGGCGCACCGTGTCGCGGATTTCCGCGAGCCTCGTGCCGGGCCCAGCGAGCGCTGCGAGCTCCTGGCGTACGTACCAGGCCGCAGCGTCCCGGTTCTCGACCAGGAGCGCAAGGTGGCCGACCTCGTCGAATCTCCAGACCGACCGCTCCTCGGCCTCAGGCAGTCGGGCCATCCGCTCGGTGAGCCTTGCTCCGCGCACCGCGGCGCGGAAGCCGTCTACGGTCTGACCCTGCGGACCGACCGCGAGGCGCATCCAGTCGGGTCGGCGGGCGCTCCCGACCAGCGACGCGGCGTCGGGTGTCAGTGCACCCGGCGCGCTCCACCAGAGCTGCGTGGTGCCCTCGTAATCGATGACCACGACCCTCTCGGCGCCGATCAGTTCCCCGACGGAATCGGCGAACTCGCTGATCGACTGCTCGACGTCGGGGGTTCCGGACTGCTCTTCGAACCAGCTGAGGGCGTAGAGGTGACCACCGGGCCAGTGGACATCCAGAGGGCCGCCGTCGCGATCGGGCGGAGATGAGCCGTCGACGACCGCGGCGATGGTGCGACGCTGCGTCTCGGTGCGCCAGCCGCGCCAAGCCCGCTGCTCCTCCGCATACGCCATGGCCACCCGGTAGGCGTGGGAGTTGGCATAGTCGAGCATCGCGGCGCCCAACTCACGGAGAATGCTCGGGCGCTCCTCTTCCGGGAGGATGCGCTGCAGTTCGGCGATCATCTCATCGCGGGTGACCGTATGGATTCCCCACACCCGGTTCAGCAGGACATCCAGCGGTAGTCCCCGCCGCACGCCGAGCCGAACGATTTCGAGCAGGTCATCGCTGAGGATGCGGTAGACCTCGTCGCCGGGATCGGCGGTGACGGCGATCAGCAGCTGGAGGAATGCGACCTCGCTCGCGCGCCGCACGTGGCCCGACGACGCTGTGGGGAAGCCGCCGGTTCGCTCCAGGCCGCGAATCTGCTCGGCCGCGCGTGCCGCCACCTCCACCGCCCAGGAGGTCGCCGACAAACCGACGATGTCGACGGACCGAGCGAGGAGTTCGGGCGGGCTCAGCGCGCGCGATCTCAACTCGTCCTCGGTCCATGCGCCACCCTGGGGCGTGAGCATCCGGACCGACTCCATCGTGTCGAGTGTACGTGCTGTCGTGCACGACATTCGCCGAGCCGGCGACTGTCGCGTACGCGATGCTCACAGTCGACTGGATTCGCGATGATGAGGTGACCACAGCGGTGTGCTGCGCCGACGCGCGCCGTGCGAAAGGAAATCACGACATGAGCACTCGCACGCTCCCCGTGCGCAACCCGCGCTCCGGTGAGATCGACCACGAGATCGCTGTCGCGGACGCGGCAGATGTCGCGAGCACGGCGGCGCGTCTGCGCCGGAACCAGCCGGCCTGGGCAGCGCTGTCGATCGGCGAGCGACTGGAGGTCATGCGTCGCTGGTCCGGGGAATTCGCGAAGATCGCCCAGCAGTTCGGTGAACTGGAAGCAGTCGACACCGGTGGCACCCACACGTCATTCGTCCAGGGCTTCATCACGCTGGAGACGGTCAACGGCTGGATCGCCGACGCCGAGTCATCGTTGGAGTCGGCCGGAGTGCACCGCACCGCCGTGTCGATGCCGACCGTCGAGGTCCGCTCGCAGCTCGTCGCCTACCCGCTGGTCGGGGTCATCTCTCCGTGGAACGCACCGACGATGCTCGCGATGCTCGATGCGATACCGGCACTGTGCGCCGGATCTGCGGTCCTCTGGAAGCCCTCGGAGGTCACTCCGCGGTTCACCCGGCTGTTCTTCGAGTCGGTGGCCCAGGTTCCCGAACTCGCCGCCGTGTTCGATTTCGTGCTCGGCGACGGACTCACCGGCCAGGAGGTCGTCGCGAATGCGGACATCGTCTGCTTCACCGGCAGCGTGGCCACGGGGCGAAAGATCGCGGTCGCATGTGCGGAGCGGCTGATCCCGTGCTATCTGGAGCTCGGTGGCAAGGACCCGGCGATCGTCACCGAGACGGCGGACATCGATCGGGCTACCACGGCGATCCTTCGCGGTGGCGCGTATGCCACGGGAATGGTGTGCTTCTCGGTAGAGCGCGTCTACGTCCACGAGTCGATCCACGACGAGTTCGTCGCGGAGCTGGTGCGCAAGGCGCAGCTCGTGCACCTCAGCCACGACAACGCCAAGGCCGGCCACATCGGCCCATTCACCTTCGCGGCGCAGCCGCAGACTGTGCTGCAGCACATCGCCGACGCCCGGTCGAAGGGTGCACAGGTCCTCACCGGGGGAGCGGTCGAGCAGCACGGCGGCGGCCTGTACATGCGGCCGACCGTGCTGACCGGCGTCGACCACGGCATGCAGATCATGGTCGACGAGACTTTCGGGCCGTGCCTGCCGGTGATGGCCTACCGCGACATCGACGAGGCGATCCGGCTGGCCAACGACACCGAGTACGGCCTGACCGCATCCGTGATCGCCGGAACCGCCGACGAGGCGCTGGAGATCGGACGGAAGATCGACGCCGGCTCGATCTTCATCCAGGACACCTTCCTGATGGCGGGCAAAGGTCGCACGATCGGGACGAACGCGTTCGGGTTCTCCGGCGTCGGCGGCGGACGCACGGGGCCGGAGTCGATTCTGCGGTTCGTCCGCCGCAAAGGCCTGCTCATCCAGAACGGCGAACCGGCCGACCTTCTCGACGACAAATTCGAAGACCGCTGATCAGGAGAACGCAATGGCAAATTGGAAGCTCACCGCCGAAGACCGATTCGAGATCGAGGACCTGTACGCACGCTATGCGTGGGGGATCGATCTCGCAGACGAGGACCTTGTCTGCAGCGTCTTCGCGCAGGACGGATGGTTCGATCACCTCTGGCAGGGCAGGGTGCAGGGGCACGACGCGATTCTGGAGAACTTCCGTTCTCTGTGGACCGACCGGCAGTCGTGGTGGTACGGGCGCCAGCACATCCAGAACACCAAACTGTTCACGGAGCGCGAAGAGGAGGGCGAGGTCGACGTCAAGCTCTTCTTCCAGATCCTGCAGTACAACGTCGATTACAACAACAACTTCGTGTTCGGCATCGGAACGCGGCAGGATCACCTGACGAAGAAGGAGGGTCGCTGGCTGTTCCAGTCCCTCCACGTCAACGCATGGAACTCCTTCGACCAGGTTCCGTGGAAGGGTCCGCTCGTGATCAAGGGCCGGCCGAAGTACCAGATGGCGCCGGTTCCGGAGCACGCCGACCGCGCATAGTCGCCGAACCGTCTGATCCGCTCCGCGCACTCGTCCTGCGCGGAGCGGAGCGCGGCGTTCACACCCCGTCGGGCTCCAGGTCGTCCTCGTCGTCCTCCACGATCCGAGCACGGACGACGACCGGTGCCGGCGTGACGGCGATCCGAACGATGTCGCCGTATTCGAGGCGTTCGGATGCCGCGTGCTGCAGTCGAACGAGATGGCCGTCGTCGGTGCGGACGACGGTGCGACGGAAGCTGCCCAGGAAGGTGCTCTCGTGGACGACGGCTCCGATGCCGGGGTCTGCCGCCGCGACGAAGCGGAGATTCTCCGGCCGGAGGAACACATCCACCGGTCCGTCGCCGACGGGAGACGGAACCGGAAGTGCCTGGCCCCAGACCGTCGCGACACCGGAGGCGAGAAGGCCGGGAACGAGGCTGGACAGGCCGATGAACGCGGCAACCTCCGCGGTCGCGGGACGCAGGTAGAGGTCCTCGGGGGTGCCGACCTGAGCGATGCGCCCGGCGTTCATCACCGCGATCCGATCCGACACCGCCAGCGCCTCCTCCTGGTCGTGCGTCACGAACACCGTCGTGGTCCCCAGACGCAGCTGGATGCGACGGATCTCGTCGCGCAGCTGGACGCGCACCTTGGCGTCCAGCGCCGAGAGGGGCTCGTCCAGCAGGAGCACCCGCGGCTCGGTCACCAACGCGCGCGCCAGGGCCACGCGCTGCTGCTGACCGCCGGAGAGCTGGTGGGCGTAGCGGTCGGCCAGGTGCCCGAGGCCGACGAGGTCGAGGGCGTCGCCGGCGCGACGCCGCGCTTCGCCGGGCCGCACACCGCGGCGACGGAGCCCGAACGCGGTGTTGTCCAGGACGCGCAGGTGGGGAAAGAGCGAGTACGACTGGAAGACCATGCCGATGTCCCGCTTGTTCGTCGGAACCCGCGAGACGTCCTGCCCACCGAGGTAGACGGCCCCCTCGGTGGCGTGCTCGAGCCCGGCGAGCACCCGCAGCGCGGTCGTCTTCCCGCATCCCGATGGGCCGAGCAGGCATACGAACTCGCCGGGCGCGACGTCCAGGTCGACGCCGTGGAGAACACGATGGGCGCCGTACTCCTTGACCACGCCGCGCAATTGGGCGCGGGTGCCTTCGCCCGCGGCCGCGAGCAGGAGATTGTCCGACGTGCGCGGCAGGCTGCGGGCGAGGGTCATGAGGCATTCCTTCCGGGGTGGGCGCGTCCGGCGCGCCCGATGATGAGCAGCAGCACAAGCGCGAACGCGAGGGCCATCAGGGTGAACATCGCGGAGGCGTAGGCGTCGATCTTGTTCACGACGACCAGTCCGGTCTGCAGCACCTGCCGGTTCAGGAGCGAGGCGATGGTGAACTCGCCCAGGACGACCGCGACCGAGATGAGGGATGCCGCGAGCAGGCCGGGTCGCAGATTCGGGGCGAGGACGCGCCACACGACGGTGACCCACCCCGCCCCGAGGGAGCGCGCGGCCTCGGACAGCGTGCGCACGTGGACGGCGTCGATGGATGCCTGGATCGAGCGGTAGGCGAAGGGCAGCACCGTGATCCCGTAGGCGAACGCGAGCGTCCACGCGCCGGTGCCCAGGGTGCGTCCGATCTGCTGGTAGATCGGCGCGAGCCCTACGACCAGGACGATGGCCGGGATGGTGATCGGCAGCAGTACGAGGAACTCGAACGCCCGTCGCAGACCGGGGAAGCGCAGCGCGACCAGCAGCATCGTCGGGGTGAGGAGGAACAGGACGATCAGCACCGTGACGACGGACAGGATCAGGGAGTTGCCCAATCCGGTCCAGATCGGGGCGTACACGGCGGCCTTCGCCGGATCGAACAGGCCGGCCCAGTGTGCGAGCGAATACCCGTCCTCGCTCTGAAGCGTGAACAGCAGGGTCGAGACCAGCGGCAGGGCGAACAGCATCCCGACGGTCAGGCCGATGATCCAGCGGACCGACGCCCGGGGCGCAAGACCTCTCATGCCTGCCACCGCGATGCGCGCCGCTGGATGAGCGAGTACGCCCCCATCACGACCGCCACGACGACGATCATGCCGAGTGCGAGCGCGCCGGCCAGGTTCTCGCGTCCGAGCAGCGTCTCGCTGGTCAATGCCGTGCGGATCTGAAGCGGCACGATCTGCGATCCCTGGCTGGCGAGGGCAGCCGCCGTCGCGTACGACGAGAACGCGTTGGCGAACAGGAGCAGCAGGCTCGCGAGAAACGAGGGCGCCAGCACCGGAAGGCCGATGTGGCGCCAGAATCCGGATGCCGTGCCGCCGAGTGTGAGATTCGCCTCCGCCCACTGGGGCTTGAGGGCGGAGAGGGCGGGCATGAAGGTGATCACCATGAGCGGCACCTGGAAGTAGATGTAGGGGAGGACCAGGCCGGGCAGTTCATAGATCCACGGGCCGCTCGCGAAGATGTCGATCCCGAACCGATCCATCAGGAACGTCGTGGCCAGCCCCTGCAGGCCGATCGTCGCGATGAACGCGAAGGCGAGCATGACGCCGCCGAACTGCGCGAGAACGCCGGCCGCGGCATCCACCGTCGTTCTCACGGCGCCCGTCTCGGCGAGGCCGAGGAGCGCGTAGCAGACCAGAGCGCCGACGCCCGCGCCGACCAGCGCGGTCAGCATCGATACCCAGGTGGAGTTCCAGAAGGTCGTGAGGATGACCGGGTCGCCCAGCGCCGCAACGTTCGCCAGCGTGAACGAGCCGTCCTCGGCGAACAGCCCCGATCCGACCGCCAGCACGGTCGGCAGCGCCAGGAACATCACGACATACGCGGCGAAGGGGATCAGACCGAGCCATGCCCAGCCGCGCCCCACCGCACCCCGCCGTGCTGGAGTCTCGCGCCCGAAGGCACGGGGCTCCGGCATGGCGGGACGTGTCTTGCGAGCAAGATCCGGCCCCGCGATGAGGTCCGACGCGGTCACTGGATCGCCGAGGCCCATTCCGTGCCGAGCAGCTCACCGGCGGCGGCGCTCTGCGCCTCGGTCGGCACCACGGTGTCGGCGGGCACCTCGGGCAGAGCGTCGGCGAGGGCCCGATCGATCGTGCCGGCCTCGATCATGGCCGCCATCCGTGCGGGCCGTGCGCCGCCCTTCAGCCACAGGTTCTGCACCTCGTCGCTGAAGAGGAACTCCTGCCACAGTCGCGCGGCCGCCGGGTGGGGCGCATCCTTGTTGATCGCCTGGTTGTAGTAACCGGCGTATCCCGTTCCGGGAAGCACGACGACCTTCCAGTCGGGGTTGTCCGCGGCGTGAGCGGCGTTGAGGTAGTCCCAGTCGAAGACGACCGGAGTCTCGCCGCTGGCGACCGTCGCGCTGGTCACATCGACCTTGAGCATGTTGCCGGCCGCGTTGAGCTCCGCGAAGAAGTCGATTCCGGGCTGGAAGTCATCGAGCGTGCCATCGTTCTGGATCGTCGCCAGGCCCACCGCGGCGAAGGCGGCACCCGCCTGGGTCGGGTCTCCGTTGATGGCCACGGAGGACTTGTAGTCCTGGTCCAGCAGGTCATCGAGCGAGGTCGGAGCGTCGAACGTGGACGAGTCGTATCCGATCGACATGTACCCGCCGTAGTCACCGACGAACAGACCGGTCGGCTCTTTCAGGGCGTCGGGGATCTCATCCCACGTCTGGACCCGATACGGAGCGAACGCGTCCGTGCTCTGCAGGGCGACGGTGAGCCCGAGGTCGAACACATCGGGTGCGGTGTCCAGCCCCTGGTTCGTCTCGGCGGCCTGGATCTCCTCGGCGCTGGAGACATCCGGGGACTGTTCGTCGATCGTGATCTCGGGATACCGCTCGGCGAACAGGTCCAGGATCTCGCCGTAGTTGGCCCAGTCGCGCGGGAGGGCGATGACATTGAGTCCGCCCTCCGCTCTTGCGGCCGCCTCGAGGTCCTCGAAGGTGCCGAAGTCGCTGAGGCTCGCCGCCGACGCGGCGTCGGCTGCGGACCCGGCGGTGGCTGCCGGGCCGGCGCAGCCGGACAGGATGATCGCGGCACCGGTAAGCAGGGCGATGCCTGCCGCGGTGACACGTGCGGGGCGCTGAAGGTGGGCCATGTGGTGTTCCTCTCGCTGGGTCTTTCCACGCGCGCGACAGCGCAGCGGAAAGTTCGGGTGAGAGGAACCTACGAAGACAGGGTGACCGATCGTGACCTGCCGGGTGAACGAGACCTGAGCGAACGATGACGGTTGATCCGGGGAGGGATCAGAAGCTGCCGTCCAGCCCCCCGTCCCAGTGACCGGGCTCGCGGAGCGCGCGGTAGTGCACCTCGACAGCGTCCGTCGTCACGGACGCGACGCACACGAGCAGCGATTGCGTCGGATACCCGTGCGGCCGATTGTCGCGGATGATCGCCTCGTCGTCGGTGCTCGCCAGCGCCGCGGAGCGCTCCAGCAGATCGATCCACGGCGTCCACCAGCTGCCGGTGTCGGGCAGCTCGGCGGCGGCGAACTCCTCGAGCCACCGCTCGATGCGCGGCGTCGACGGGTCATCGACATCGTCGTGGGCGACCATGTGCGTCCCGGGTGTCAGCTTCACGCGGGACAGTCGCTCGCCGTCCCAGGACACGACGCTCGTACGGGATCCCTCCACCTCGACCAGGTTGAACCCGTGGGTGCGGGGGTGCACGGGAGTCCTCCCCGCGACGGAGTCCAGCGCCAGGCCTCCGCGTGTGACGATCTGCGACTCCGGCAGAGTCGACACGTCGGCCCGGTTGAGCAGCACGGCCAGCCGCCCTGCCGGGGAATCCGCGGCCAGCCAGGCGCCGCCCGCGCGGATGTCGCGAACCCCGACGACGCCGCCGTGGGATTCGGGCCACCAGCGGCCGAGCGGACTCCACGGGCGCTCGGGATCCTCGTCGCGGATCGCGAGCACGCGGGTGGGCAGGCTCGGGGACGCGGGGACGCGGACGATGACGGTGCAGATGGCAGGCTCCCGACTGGTGAGGTGGCTAGGAAGATCGTAGGCGCGCGTCGGCGCCCGTGGCCGCGCGGATCAGCCGGCGTCCAGCAGTGCGACCACGCGGTCCAGGACGGCATCCGCAACGGCCCGCTTGCTGCCGGAGATCTCCGCGACGATCTCACCGGATGCCGCGAGCACGACGGCCTCGTTCTCGTCCGCCCCGAACCCTCGTCCGCCGCCGACGGGATTGGCCACGAGCAGGTCGGCGGGCTTGCGGGCGATCTTGTCCCGGGCCAGAGCCACCAGCTCGTCGCGGTTCGCCGCGGTCTCGGCGGCGAAGCCGACCACGATGCGGCCGGCGACCGGGGACCCGACGAGCTCGCCGAGCACGTCCGTGGTTCGGGTGAGGACCAGCTCCATGCGCTCGCCGCGCTCGGACTTCTTGATCTTGCGGTCGGAGACCTCGGCCGGAGTGAAGTCCGCGACCGCCGCGGCCATCACGACGACGGATGCCGCGCCCGCCGTGCGTGCGACCGCGCGAGCCAGATCGGCCGCGGTGACGACGTCGATGGTCTCCAGCCCCGCGGCAGCGAGCGCGGACGCCGGATCATGGTCGAGATGAGCGGCGATGACGGTGACATCCGCGCCGCGCGCGGCCGCGGCGAGCGCGAACGCGACCCCCTGTTTGCCGCTAGAACGATTTGCGAGGTACCGGACCGGATCGATCGGCTCGCGCGTGCCGCCCGCGGTGACCACCACCCGTCGGCCGGCGAGGTCGTTGCGCGCGACCGCTCCGCTCGACGGCGCTGCGGTCATGGTGCCGGCGCCGGCCGCTCGGAGGACGGCCGCGACGATCTCATCGGGGTCGCTCATCCGACCCACGCCGACATCCGGTCCCGTCAGCCGCCCCGAACCGGGGCCGACGATCACGACGCCGCGGGCGCGGAGCGTCTCGACGTTCGCGACCGTGGCGGGGTGCTGCCACATCTCGGTGTGCATCGCCGGGGCGATCACAAGAGGCGCCCGGCTGGCGAGCACGGTCGTGCCCAGCAGGTCATCGGCGATCCCGGCGGCGAGCTTGGCGATCGTGTTCGCCGTCGCGGGCGCGATCACCACGACATCCGCCTGCTGGCCGAGGGCGACGTGGCGGACCGCAGCGACGTCATCGAAGATCGAGGTGTTCAGCGGCTGCCTGCTGATCGCCTCCCAGGTGGGCGCCCCGACGAATCGCAGTGCGGCGTCCGTGGCGATCACCCGCACCGTGTGACCGGCCAGCACCAGGTCACGCACGACCTGCACGGCCTTGTACGCGGCGATGCCGCCGGTGACTCCCACGACGATGTCGAGCGGTCGGTTCATGTTCTCCTCGATCGCACAGGCCCGGGATCAGAGCCCCGGCACTCGCGCGCCATCGTATCGGGCGGGCGCGCGCCGAGACCTGGCCGCCCGGTCGGAGGGCCAACCGGTTAACTTGCGAGAAAGTTCGCTGATTCTTTCGGCGCCTCCTGCATCGAGGAACCGTCAGATCTGCATATGTTCGAAGAGCGAGCCGGTGACAGGTCCGGCGCGCGCGGAGGAGCGAAGCGTGGCGAACCCACCGACCAGCGCGTCAGCGACGACCGGCGTGCGCGCCGCCGCCCGCGCCGCCTACTTCGTCTCGGACAGCACGGGCATCACCGCGGAGACCCTCGGCAGCGCGCTGCTGGCGAACTTCCCGGGCGTGACGTTCCGCCGCCACACGATCCCCTTCGTCGACACCGCCGGCGGCGCACGCGACGTCGTCGCCGACATTCAGCGCGCGGCCGATGGTGGCGCCGCACCCATCGTGTTCGCGACCGTCAAGTCGGATCTGATCATGCAGGAGCTCGCGCTCTCCGGTGCCGTGGTCATCGACCTGCTGGGCGGCCATCTGCGCGAGCTGGAGGCAGCGCTGGGCAGCACCGCGTCCGAGCAGCTCGGACAGTTCCACGGTGTCGGCGATCTGGAACGCTACTTCGCGCGGATGCGCGCGGTGGAGTACGCCATCGAGCACGACGACGGGCAGAGCATGCGCGCGCTGGACATGGCGGATGTGATCATCATCGCGCCTTCCCGCTGCGGCAAGACCCCGACGACGATGTACCTGGCCCTGCAGTACGGGCTGCTTGTGGCGAACTATCCCCTCACCGACGACGACTTCCCCGCGGACGGTCTGCCGTCCGCGGTGGCCCGCTACGTCGACAAGTGCTTCGGGCTGACCACGACACCCCTGCGGCTCAGTCAGGTGCGGCACGAGCGGCGACCCAGCTCGACGTACTCCAGCCTCGCCCAGTGCACGCTCGAGCTTCGCCGCGCCGAAGACCTGTACCGGCGCAATCGCGTGCCGTTCCTCAACTCCTCGACCAAGTCCGTCGAGGAGATGTCCGCCGTCATCATGCAGTCGATGCGGCTGCGCAGCTGACCATCCGCCCCGCCTCATGCACGAAAATTCAGGAGACCCCATGACGAACATCCTCTGGTTCACGGAGATGGGCATGGCCGACGTTCACCAGGTCGGCGGCAAGAACGCCTCGCTGGGCGAGATGGTGTCGAATCTGTCGCATCTCGGCGTCAGCGTGCCCGGAGGCTTCGCGACGACCGCGGACGCCTACCGGGACTTCCTCGCCGCCGACGGCCTCTACGAGCGCATCAAGACCGTCGTCGAGGAGCTCGACGTGGCCGATGTCGCCGAACTGGCCCGCGTCGGGGCGAACGTGCGCGAGTGGATCGAACAGCAGCCACTGCCGGCGCAGCTGGATGCCGACATCCGCACCGCGTACGCGTCCCTCGTGGCGGCCGACCCGCAGCCCGAGACCGTCTCCTGGGCGGTGCGTTCGAGCGCGACGGCGGAGGATCTGCCGGACGCGTCGTTCGCCGGCCAGCAGGAGACGTTCCTGAACATCAGCGGGATCGACAACGTGCTGGCCGCGATCCGCAGCGTGTTCGCTTCGCTGTACAACGACCGGGCGATCGCGTACCGCGTGCACCACGGGTTCGAGCATCACGACGTCGCGCTCTCGGCGGGGATCCAGAGGATGGTGCGCTCGGATGTCGGCGCCTCGGGCGTGCTGTTCACCGTCGACACGGAATCCGGGTTCGATCGGGCGGTGTTCATCACCAGCTCCTACGGACTGGGCGAGGCGGTCGTGCAGGGAGCAGTGAACCCCGATGAGTTCTACGCGTACAAGCCCGCCCTCCGTGAGGGCCGCCCTGCGATCCTGAAGCGATCGCTGGGCGAGAAGGCGTTGAAGATGGTCTACGCCGAAGGGACCCATATCGGCGGCAGCACCGTTTTCACGGATGTTCCGCGGCCCCAGCGCGCGCAGTTCAGCATCACGGATGCCGAGGTCGAAGAACTCGGTCGGCAGGCGCTGACGATCGAGGAGCACTACGGACGCCCGATGGACATCGAGTGGGGCAAGGACGGGATCGACGGCAAGCTCTACATCCTGCAGGCGCGCCCCGAGACCGTCGTCTCGCGTACGGACGGCAACGTGACCCGCCGGTTCGTCCTGGGCCGGCCGGGCACGGTGATCACGGTCGGCCGGGCCATCGGTCAGAAGATCGGCGCCGGATCGGTTCGTGTGATGACCTCGCTGGCACAGATGGATCAGTTCGCGGCCGGCGATGTCCTGGTCGCGGACATGACCGACCCCGACTGGGAGCCGATCATGAAGCTGGCCTCGGCGATCGTGACCAATCGCGGCGGCCGCACCTGTCACGCGGCGATCATCGCGCGTGAGCTCGGCATCCCTGCCGTCGTCGGCACCGGCGATGCGACCCTCGTGCTGCAGGACGGACGAGACGTCACCGTCTCGTGTGCGGACGGCGACAACGGCTTCGTGTACGAAGGCATCCTGGGATTCGAGGAGGTCGTGACCCGCCTGGACGAGATGCCGGAGAGCCCCACGAAGATCATGCTCAACGTGGGCACACCGGACCAGGCGTTCGCGTTCTCGAAGCTGCCGAACAAGGGCGTAGGGCTCGCTCGGCTCGAATTCCTCATCAACCGCCAGATCGGCATCCACCCCCGTGCTCTCCTGGACTACGACACCCTGGAGCCCGCGCTGCGTGCCGAGATCGCGGACCGCATCGCGGCGTACCCGACCCCGCGCGACTACTTCGTGCAGCGTGTCGCAGAGGGCGTGTCGATGATCGCCGCTGCCTTCGCACCGGAGCCCGTGATCGTGCGCCTGTCGGACTTCAAGTCCAACGAGTACGCGAACCTGATCGGGGGCGAGCTGTACGAGCCGCACGAAGAGAACCCGATGCTCGGCTACCGCGGCGCATCCCGGTACATCTCGTCCGATTTCCGCGAGTGCTTCGACATGGAGTGCGAGGCTCTGAAGTTCGTGCGCGACGAGATGGGCCTGACCAACGTCGAGATCATGGTGCCATTCGTGCGCACGGTCGGAGAGGCCCAGGCCGTCATCGAGCTGCTCGCGCAGAACGGCCTGCGTCGCGGCGAGAACGGGCTGCGCGTCATCATGATGTGCGAGCTGCCCGCCAACGCCGTCCTCGCCGACGAGTTCCTGGAGTACTTCGACGGGTTCTCGATCGGCTCCAACGACATGACTCAGCTCACCCTCGGCCTGGACCGCGACTCGGGCCTGGTCGCGGCAACCTTCGACGAACGCGACCCCGCCGTTCTGAAGATGCTGTCGATGGCGATCGAGGCATGCCGGCGCGCGGGCAAGTACGTCGGGATCTGCGGCCAAGGACCCAGCGACCACCCCGACCTGGCCGACTGGCTCGTCGGGCAGGGAATCGAGTCCATGTCGCTGAACCCGGACACCGTCGTGGAGACCTGGCTGCGGCTCGCGAAGCTGCAGGCGACCCTCGTGCATTAGATTGGACGTCTGCTCGGCCATGTAGGCCGAGGCGGTCGAGCCTCCTCGTGAGACCCGATCCGGGGCTAGAAACCTCCGGCATCCGTCAAACGATTCGGAGGTTTCTCCATGTCTACGCCCCTGCCCTCCCACCGCAGATGGTGGGTCCTCGCCGTTGTCTCCCTGACCCAGCTCGTCGTCGTCCTCGACGGCACGATCGTCAACATCGCCCTCCCGCAGGCGCAGGAAAGCCTCGGCCTCACCGACAGCCAGCGTCAGTGGGTCATCACCGCGTACGCGCTGGCGTTCGGCGCGCTGCTGCTCCTCGGCGGCCGGGTCGCCGACTACTGGGGACGCAAGCGCACGTTCATCGTGGGGATGGTCGGCTTCGCACTGGCATCCGCCTACGGTGGCTTCGCCCAGACCGGGGTCGACCTCATCGTCGCCCGGGGACTGCAGGGCGCGTTCGCCGCGCTGCTCGCTCCCGCCGCTCTCGCCCTGCTGACCGTGACTTTCCCGACCGGCAAGGACCGCAACATCGCGTTCGCCGTTTTCGGCACGGTCGCGGGAGCCGGGGCGTCGGTCGGCCTCGTCCTCGGCGGCGTGCTGACCGAGTTCCTGGACTGGAGATGGTGCCTGCTGGTCAACGTGGTCTTCGTCGCCGTCGGCCTGGTCGGCGCGTTCGCCGTGCTCGCAGAGAGCAGGGCCGACGGCGACAACCGCTACGACATCCTCGGGGCGGTCACCGTGACCCTCGGACTCGGGTCCCTCGTCTACGGATTCAGCCTGGCCGAGACCGGGTGGGGCAGCCCGCTCACGATCACGTTCCTTGCGGGGGGAGTCGCGCTGCTGGTGCTGTTCGTGTGGATCGAGACCCGCACCGCCCAGCCGCTGCTTCCGCTCCGGATCGTCACCAACCGGATGCGCGGTGGCGCGTTCCTGATCCAGGCGATCGCCGGGAGCGTGATGATCGGGTCCACTCTCTATCTGACCTTCCACCTGCAGATCGTGATGCAGATGTCGGCGCTGCAGGCAGGTCTGGCGAGCCTGCCGCTGCCCGTTGCGACCATGGTGGTGGCACCGTTGGCCGTTCGGCTGCTGCCTCGCATCGGTCCGCGCCCTCTCATGACCGTCGGCCCCCTGATCGTGGCGGGGAGCCTGTGGTACCTCAGCTTCATCACCGTCACGGGCAGTTACGTCGTTCAGGTGCTGCCCGCGCTGATCGTGATGGGTGCCGGGATGGCCCTGGTCTTCGTGCCGCTGCAGAACGTCGCGCTGAGCGGGGTCGCCCCCGACGACGCCGGTGCCGCCTCGGCCGTGGCCAACTCGGCGATGCAGATCGGCGGCTCCATCGGTCTTTCGATCTTCACCGCCGTCTACGTCGTCGCGCTCGGCAGTCACACCGCGGCCGAGCCCACGGCGCTGGCCGGCGCGTACTCGGCGACGTTCATCGCCGCGGCGATCGGGATGCTGGTGGCCGCCGTTCTCGCGGTGACCATGATCCGCGAACCCGCGTCCGAACTGCTGCCGCTGCCCGAGGACGAGCCGCAGCCGGCTCACGCCGGCTGACGACGCCCGTCGCCAAGCGAAGCGAGGGCTGGCAGACTGGGCCGTGCATTCCCACGGGAGGTCGTGATGAGACTCGTTCAGGTGGCCGTTCACGCGGATGATCTCGACCGTGCGACAGAGTTCTACACCGTGCTTCTCGATGCGCCGCCGCTCGCGCGCTTCGATCCGGGGCTGGTCTTCTTCGACCTCGACGGCGTTCGGCTGCTGCTGGATCGGAATGCACCGACATCCCTGCTGTACCTCCACGTGGAGAACGTGCACGACACGCTCGACAAGCTCGACGGACTGGCCGATCTCGTCTCGCCGCCCCACGTCATCTTCTCGCACCATGACGAGACGCTCGGGCCGGCAGGTCACGACGAGTGGCAGGCCTTCATCAAGGATTCCGAGGGCAACACGGTGGGTCTGGTCGCCTTCCAGAAACCCTGAGATCCGCGCGGTCACTGTCATCGGACCCCGCCGCCTGTCGCTACCCGCCGCCACGGCATCCGCATTCTTGACGTCGTCAGAGTATTGGCACTCGAAGGGGCACAGTGCTAATCTGGACGTAGTTGAGCCGACACGACTCAACTCTCAGATGCACATGCACCGGACAGTCATCCGGACGAAACGACAAGGAGACGAATCATGGCCGCTTACGACCCCTTCCGTGAACTCGACCGCTTCGCGTCGACTCTGTTCGACACGCGCCGCGGGCCACGCCGCATGCCGATGGATCTGTACCGCGACGGGGACCACTACGTGCTCACCGCTGACCTGCCCGGCATCGACCCGGGATCGGTGGACATCGACGTCGATGGTCAGCTGCTGACGATCCGCGCCGAGCGCACGCTCGCCGGGGGCGAGGGCGTCAAGTGGATCACACGCGAGCGCGAAGCGGCGAGCTTTCTGCGCCAGCTGAACCTCGGGCAGGGTGTCGACACCGGGAACATCGCCGCGACATACAGCAACGGCGTGCTCAACGTCACGATTCCGGTGAGCGAGAAGGCGAAGCCCCGCAAGATCGAGGTCTCCAGTGACAGCTCGTCGCCGGTGATTCAGGCCCACGAGGGCTCGGACGCGCCGCAGCCGGTCGAGCAGTAGTCACTGCGCCGCCTGACGCGAACGCCCCGGACCACTCAGGCCCGGGGCGTTCGCCGTCCCGCGTGCGGACCAGGTTAGCCTGGAGCGCGTGAGCGCCTACGTCTCCGCGTTCGAGCTGTTCTCCATCGGCATCGGACCCTCGAGCTCCCACACGGTCGGCCCGATGCGGGCCGCGCGTGATTTCGCCGTGCTCCTGCGCAGGGCCGGGCTCCTGGACTCCGTGGCGCGCGTGACGTGCACCCTGTACGGATCCCTGGGTGCGACCGGCATCGGACACGGCACGCCGGATGCCATCGTGGGCGGGCTCCAGGGGCTGTCGCCCGAGAGCGTCGATCCGGATGCTGTGCGCGCGGCGTGGACGCAATGGCCGGCCGGTCGGCAGCTCGCGCTGGACGGCACGCACCCGGTCCCCTTCGAGAAAGCCGACGTCGTCTTCGCTCCTCGGACCCGGCTGCCCGGACATCCGAACGCGCTGACGCTGGAGGCCTGGACGAGCGCTCGGCCGCGCGAGATCGATGACGGGGCGCAGCGGGCGGCAGCCGGCATCCGGACCACCGGAACCGCTGCCGTCGCGGCACGCGTGCAGGAGAGCGACGAGGGCCTCGTGCTCCGTGAGACCTATTACTCGATCGGCGGCGGCTTCATCCGCCGCGAGGGCGAGCCGCCGCGTGTTGCCACCAGCGCCTTCCCGCTCGCGTTCGACAGCGCCGAGGCGCTGCTCCAGCTCTGCGACGAGCGTGGAATCACGATCGCCGAGGCCGCCCGCATGAATGAGGAGGCGCTGCGCAGCGACGAGGAGATCGCCGCCGGACTGGACGCGATCTGGGACGCGATGGCGGCCTGCGTGGAAGCGGGGCTGTATCACGACGGTGTGCTGCCGGGCATGCTCAAGGTGAAGCGGCGCGCGTCGGCGATTCGCGCGCAGCTCGAGGAGGCCGAGCACGACGGCCGGCGCGAGCTGCCGGGGGAGTGGCTCGGCGCCTTCGCGCTCGCGGTCAACGAGGAGAACGCCGCCGGCGGCCGCGTCGTCACCGCGCCGACGAACGGTGCGGCCGGCATCCTTCCCGCCGTCGCGATGTACTGGTGGCGCTTCCTGGCGGACTCGGGCCTCGGCGCCGGCAACGCGGTCACTCCGTATGGCGAGCTGGTCGGCAGCGCCTTGATGGGATTCGCCGGGCGGCAGCAGCTCGGACCAATCGTGCCCGACGTCATCGACGAAGAGCTCATCGCCGACGCGAACCGGCGACGCGGCATCCGTCGGTTCCTGCTCACCGCGACCGCTCTCGGCTCGCTGTTCAAGGCGAACGCGTCGATCTCGGGTGCCGAGGGCGGGTGCCAGGCCGAGGTGGGCTCGGCGTGCGCCATGGCCGCCGGTGGCCTGACCGCCGTGATGGGCGGAACGAACCGGCAGATCGAGAACGCCGCCGAGATCGCGATGGAGCACCATCTGGGCCTCACGTGCGACCCCGTGGGCGGGCTCGTGCAGATCCCGTGCATCGAACGCAATGCGATCGCCGCGTCCACGGCCGTCACGGCAGCACGGCTCGCGCTGCGCGGCGACGGGAGTCACTACGTCTCGCTGGACGCCGTCGTCGAGACCATGCGACAGACCGGCATCGACATGTCGCACAAGTACAAGGAGACCAGCGAGGGCGGGCTCGCCGTGAACGTCATCGAGTGCTGATCCGCCGGCGGCAGCCGATTGCATTCCGCACCGTTCATACACCGCCGAGCACCATGGATGTGGCATAACGGTATGGAATATGCCATGCGGGAGGGCTGATAGCTTCTTAGGAAACTTCAGATTCGGAGCTCTTGCGTGACATCTCGCCGTGTACCCGCCCTTTTCGTCTCCCTGGTCGCTGCCGTCGCACTCCTCGCGGCGGGATGCGCGACCGCGGCGACCACCGCGTCTGCGCCGGGCGCGCGCGTGCCCGACTCTTTCACCCCGCTCACCCTCACCCCGATCGGGAACCCGCCGCTGCCGTTCCGCGGCACCGACGGCAGGTATCACGTCGCCTACGACCTGCAGCTGACCAACGCCACGCAGGTGCCCGCGAGCCTCGACGCGATCGATGTCGTGGACGCTGCGGACCCGACGAGGATCGTCGCGAGCTTCTCCGGCACGGCGCTGATCGACCCGACCTGCACCTTCGGCGACTGCAACAGGCTCCGGAACCTGCCTGCGGGCTATCTCGACACCGCCACCGTTCCCCCGCAGGAGAGCCGCGCCGTCTTCATCGACTTCGCCGTCGACTCGCTGGACCAGATGCCGGACGCGCTGCTGCACCGCATCGCCGGGACGGGTGCGGTATCGCCGGCATTCGGTGCGCCCGGACCCATCGAGTATCTGACGACCCCGCTGGCCTTCTCGACGCGGACCGTGCCGGTCATCGCGCCGCCCGTGCGCGGAGACAACTGGATCGCGCTGAACGGATGCTGCGAACCCGGATTCCCGCACCGCAGCTCCCTGATGTCGGTCAACGGAAAGCTGAACAACAGCCAGCGCTTCGCGATCGACTGGAAGCGCACCGACGACGAAGGCGAGTTCTATGCGGGGGACAAGACCCGCAACGAGAGCTACATCGACTACGGCGCCGACATCCTCGCGGTCGCCGACGGCACGGTGGTCTCGGTCCTGGACGGCATGGCCGCGAACGCGCCCGGCGTCCTGCCGGCCCACGACCCGGCGCTGGCCGCGAAGCTGACCGTCGAGAACGTCGACGGCAACCACGTCGTGCTCGACCTCGGCGACGGCGTCTACGCGATGTATGCGCACATGATCTCCGGCTCGATCACGGTCAAACCCGGCGACACGGTGACGGCGGGCCAGGTGCTCGGGCACCTCGGCAACACCGGCAACGCCAACGCCTCGCACCTGCACTTCCAGCTGATGGACGGACCGAGCCTGCTGAACGCGGACTCGCTGCCCTACGAGCTGACGAGCTTCGACTACGACGGGCAGGTCTCGCCGCAGTCGATCGCCGATGCGGACGACTACCTCAGCGGCACGTTCCTGGCGGGTGCGCTGCCGAAGGCGCAGGCGCGGACCAACCAGCTCCCGCTCAATCTGGCGATCATCGACTTCCGGTAACGGGATCGCTCCGAGGATCGACGGATGACTGCCCGTGAACTGACCGAGTCGGTCTCGCTGACGCGAGCGGGCCGCCTCAACCCCGCCGCCGTCGGCTGGGCCAGGCAGCCGATCATCGACACGGCGGGCATCGGGCGCGGGCACGGACGCAACAAGCGGTGGGAGTACTGGAACGTCACCACGCCGACGCACATCCTCGCGCTGACCGTCTCGTCGATCGACTACGCCGCCGTGCACGAGGTCTGGATCTTCGACCGCGCCACCGAGAGGACGTGGAGCAAGTCGGCCACGGTCATCCCTCCGCGGGGCGTGCAGCTGCCCGCATCGCTGGAGGTGAGCCCGGCGCACGCGCGGGCGAAGGGCCTAGTGATCGACATCGACCCGGTTCTGAGCCCCGGCAGTATGCCTGCGCAGACGGGGACGCGGCTGCGAGCGAGGATCGACGATGCCTCGTTCGACGTCCTCGCCGATCTTCCGCCCGGTCATGAGCGGCTCGCAGTCGTGGTGCCGTGGAGCGAGCGGTGGTTCCAGTACACCGTGAAGGACGTGGCCCGGCCCGCATCCGGGAGCGTCACGATCGAGGGCGTCACGCATCCGATCCCCGCCGGGGCGTCCTGGGCGGTGCTCGATCACGGTCGGGGGCGCTGGCCGTATGACATCCGGTGGAACTGGGGCGCCGGATCGGGCCGGACCGACGGCCGCGTGATCGGCATCCAGGTCGGCGGCAGGTGGACGGATGGCACCGGTGTCACCGAGAACGCGATGCTCGTCGACGGGCGCTTGCACAAGATCCACGAAGACCTGCGCTGGGACTACGACCTCGCGGATCACCGGCGGCCGTGGCGCGTCCAGGGCGGCGGGCTGACCGCATCCTTCGCGCCGTTCTACGACAAGGTCACCCGTACGAACCTGGGCATCGTCGCGTCGCGTACCGACCAGTTCTTCGGGCACTGGGGTGGCGCGTTCACGACCGCCGAGGGCGACACGATCGCCTTCGACGGCATCCTCGGGTGGGCCGAGGAGGTCCACAACCGCTGGTGAGGGGCGCCGTACTGCGGGGTCGTGTCGCAGGACAGTCGGCGGGCTGCGCGCGGGGGGCTTGACGCGTGCGTGTGGCGGGCGAACCATTCATTGCGTGATGAACGATGCGCGTGGTTCGAGCTCGACGGCGTCCGTCGCGACGGCCGTCCAGGTGCGCGGACTGCGGGTTCGGCGCGGGAAGAACATGGTGTTCGACGGTCTCGAACTGGACATCCCGCGCGGTCAGATCACCGGGCTTCTCGGACCGTCCGGCTGCGGCAAGACCACGCTCATGCGCTCGATCGTGGGGGTGCAGAGAATCGAGGCCGGCACCGTCTCGGTGCTGGGGAGTCCGGCCGGAACCGCGTCCCAACGGCTGCGCGTCGCCTACGACACGCAGGCCGCGTCGGTCTACGACGACCTGACGATCCGCCAGAACCTCGTCTACTTCGCGCGCCTCATCGGTGCGCCGCGCCGCGACGTGGATCGGGTGCTCTCTGAGGTGGGCTTGGCTGCGTACGGCCATCAGACCGTCGCCTCGCTCAGCGGCGGACAGGAGAGTCGCGTCTCGCTCGCGGTCGCGATGCTCGGCGCGCCCGAACTCATCGTGCTGGACGAGCCGACCGTCGGGCTTGATCCGCTGCTGCGTGCCGAGTTGTGGGCGGTCTTCCGCAGACTTGCCGACGCCGGCTCCACGCTCATCGTGAGCAGCCACGTGATGGACGAGGCCCTGCGCTGCGACCGCCTCCTGCTGATGCGCGCGGGCCGCATCATCGCTGACACGACCCCGGACGGTCTCCGCGCCGAGACCGGTGCGGATGATCCGGATGCCGCGTTCCTCGCCCTCGTCGAACGCGATGCCGCCGCGCACCCCCGTGAGGAAGCGGCGGCGAACGTGCACGCGCAGCAGCGCGACGGCACGGTGGGCGAACCGGGCCTCAGCCGCAGGCAACGGCGTGCGGCGGGGGGTGGCGGCCGGTGACCGTGGCGCGGACGTTCTCGACCGCCGGCCGCGTGCTCCGGCAGCTCAGCCATGACCCGCGGTCGATCGCGCTGATGCTGATCGCGCCGAGCCTGCTCGTCGGCCTGTTCGCGTGGCTGTTCAGCGACCAGGAAGGGGTGTTCAACCAGTTCGGCGGCGGCATCCTGGCACTGTTCCCGTTCATCGTGATGTTCCTGATCACATCGATCACGACACTGCGCGAGCGGCGGTCCGGCACGCTCGAGCGGCTCATGACGACGCCGCTCGGCAAAGCGGACTTCATCATCGGGTACGCCCTGGCCTTCGGGCTGATGGCCACGCTGCAGGCTGTTCTCACGGTGACCTTCGCGGTTCTCGTGTGCGGGCTCGAGGTCGACGGACCGGTCTGGCAGCTGGGGCTCGTCGCGGTCGTCGACGCGATTCTGGGGTCCGCGCTGGGCCTGCTCGCCAGCGCCTTCGCCCGCACCGAGTTCCAGGCCGTGCAGTTCATGCCGCTGATCGTCTTTCCTCAGATCCTCCTCGGCGGGTTGTTCATGCCGCGGGATCAGATGCCGGAGGTTCTGTCCGCGATCTCCGACTGGCTGCCGCTGAGCTACGCGATCGACGCGGTCAACGCGGTCACGGCGGGGGACGAGGGATGGGACCTCTACCGGCCGCTGCTGATCGTGACGGCCTTCGCGGTGGGATCGCTCATCGTCGCATCGGCGACGCTGCGGCGACGTACGCCGTGACGGCGCGGTGTGCCGAACGCGCCGTCAGTGGGGCTTCTTCTCCCGCAGCTTCGCGGTGAGGTCGCGCAGCTGCTGGAGTTCGTGATCGTCCAGCAGCGACATGCGCTCCGCGATCGATTTGCCGTGCAGTGAGGCAACCTTGCGGAACGCGGCGGCACCTTCGGCGGTCGCGCGCACGAGGGACCCGCGCCCGTCCTCGGGATCGGGCCACTTGGAGACGAGTCCGCGCGCGGCCATCTTGTCGACCAGGCGCGACACGCTCGGCTGGCTGATCAGCATGTTCGCCGTCACGTCGCGCAGGCGCGCGGTCATGTCCTCGGCGCGCGTGACGGTCAGCAGCACGTCGTATTCCGCTTGCGAGAGTCCGGTGTCGTCGAAGTCGCAGCTGATCACGTCGAACACCTCGTGCTGGGCACGGAACAGGCTCTCCCAGGCTTCGATCGCGAGGCGGCGGTCGGTCATACGCACCACTGTAGGCGAACCTCGCGGCATACTGGCGCGGCTGGCCAGGCCCATAGGCTGAGAGATATGGGTTCACAGCTGGTGCGCGTCCTCGTCGTCGCTTTCATCGCCGTCGGGCTGCCACTGGCACTGCTCTCGGGGTATCCGCTCAGCGCCTCTGCTGCCGACGTCGTCACCTCCGCGTCGAGCGACGTCGAGGACTTCTCGTTCGAAAGTCTCGACGTGGACTACACGCTCGGCAGGGACGAGGACGGGACGAGCACGCTGCGGGTGCAGGAGCGGTTCGTCGCACTCTTCCCCGACGAGGACCAGAACCGGGGCATGCGCCGCAGCATCCCCGATACCTATCTGGGCGCGCCGCTGCACCCCCAGCTGGTCTCGATCACCGACGCGGACGGCAACCCGCGTGAGGCCGAGACCGCTTCGGATGACGGCGACTTCACCATGACCTCGCGCGCTGACGACTACGTGCACGGCACCCAGACGTACGTGTTCACCTACACGCTGCGAAACGTCGCCCGGTTCTTCGAGAACACGGGTGTGGACGAGTTCTACTGGGACGTGAACGGCACGGCGTGGCCGCAGGAGTTCGGCCGCGTCAGCGCGCGCGTGACCGTGCCGGACGAGCTCGCCGGTGCGCTGACCGGGGCCTTGGCCTGTTACGTCGGCTCCGAGGGTTCGGAGCAGACATGTGAGATCACGACGGATGCCGCACCCGCCGGCGCCGCGGTGATCGACGCCTCCGCGGCACCGGTGTACTCCTACGAGACGGTCACCATTTCCATCGCGTTCGCGCAGGGCACCTTCACGCCTTTCGATTCGTCGTATCTCGCCTCGCCCTGGGGCTGGGTCCAGGGAATCGGCGTGTTGGGGGTTCTCGCCGCGGTCGTCCTCGCCATCGTCACGCGCGTACGCCGGCTGCGCGATGCCCCGGGGCGGCCGACGATCATCGCCGAGTACACGCCGCCCCCGGGGATCGACGCCCTCGAGAGCGCCGTGCTGCTCGGGCGTACCACGAAGGCCATACCGGCCGAGGTCCTCGAGCAGGCGGTGGTGGGCAGCATCCGCATCATCGAGGGGGCGCCGAAGCTGTTCGGCGGGGTGAAGCTCAAAGCGCAGTTGATCGATCCCTCCCGCGCCGACGGCGACGGGAGGCTGCTGCTGGGCGGGCTCTTCCCGTTCCTCGAGCCCGGAGCCGAGTACGAGTTCGGCGGCACCGACACGCGATTCTCCGCCGCGGCGCAGAAGATCCTGAAGCTCGCCAATGACGAGCTCACCCAGCGTGGTCTGCGCCGCGAAGTCCCGAACGCGGTGCGAGCATGGCCGGTGCTCGCGGCGATCGGAGCGCTGCTGCTCGTGGTTCTCGCCGGCGTGTTCGCCTTCGCCAACGCGGTGGATCCGGTCATCCCGATCCTGGTGATCGTCGGGGCCGCCTTGGCGCTGCTGCTGGTGATCGGGCTGATCTCGCGCAGGCCCCTGACCGCCGCCGGCGCAGAGGTGCGCGATCACCTCAAGGGGCTCAAGGAATTCATCGAGTGGGCCGAGGCTGACCGCATCCGCATGCTGCAGTCACCCGCGGGCGCCGAGCGGGTGCGTATCAACCCGAACGATCCGAGGGAGATGCTCAAGCTGTACGAGGTGCTGCTGCCGTACGCGGTCGTCTTCGGGCAGGAGAAGCAGTGGGCCGAGCAGCTCGCCGTGCTCTACGGGCCGGATGACTCACCCGGCTGGTACTCCGGTTCGCGCGGGTTCAGCGCCGCGTCCTTCGCCGCGGGGATCACCTCGCTGTCGGCGAGCTCGTCCTCATCAGCGTCGACCTCGGGCGGGTCCAGCGGCGGGGGCTCCGCGGGTGGTGGCGGTGGCGGCGGCGGCGGCGGCGGGGTCTAGTTCTCCTGCCGCGGCGTCGGTTGTCCAGGAGTGCCTTGCGCGTTCCCGCAGCGGGTACAAGTCAGGGCCGGTCGGAGAGGCTTCCCGACCGGCCCTTGTCCCTTGCACCAAGAGTTTCCTGCAATCACATGCGGTCGTTGCCACAGCAAAACAACTTCCGTACGTGAACTCTATAACGACGAGGTAACGGAAGGGAAGGGGTTTCCGTTACCTTTTCGTGATTCTTTTCAGGGGCGCCGTCGGAGGCTTTTCTGCCACGCGATGAACTGGTCGATCAGTGTGTCCAGGAGGGCGACCCGGCAAGGACTCGGCGCGCAGGTGATGACGCTCTCGCGCGTGCCGCATCGATCAACCGGCCGAGGTCTTCCGCCGGAAGGTTGGCTCCGAAGGTCGGATTTCCCGGCTGCAGGACGACGCCCGCCGCGAGGGAACCGGCGATGACCGGGTCGAAACCCAGGGCGTCCACGAACTCCGCGACGCGCGCAAGGTCGCCCGCACGGTCGCCGGCGATCGCGATCGCCTTGCGTCCGCCGGCGCCGGCAGGTCGGGATCCCTCCTCGAGGTCGTGATAGCCCATGTGGTTCAGTGCTTTCACGACGCGGGAGGCGGCAAGAAAGCCTTGGACGGTCTGGCTCGTGGAGGTGCGCGGGTCGTTCAGGTCGTCGCGGATGCCGTCGGTCTCCCACCAGTAGTTCATGGCATCGACGACGAGCTTGCCTTCGAGGTCGGCCGATGGAAGACGCCGGTACTTGCCGAGAGGCAGAGCGAGCACGACGATGTCGGCGGCGCGGGCTGCCTCCTCCGCACCGACGGCCGTTGCGCCAGGCGCGAGCACGTCGACCGTGAGAGCGATCCGTTCGGGATCCCCGGAGCCGGCGATGAGCACGCGGTACCCGGCGGCCAGTGCGAGGCGGGCCAGCACCGTGCCGACCTTGCCCGCCCCGAGGATTCCGACCGTCGTGCTCGCGCGCATCGTCATGTCCCTGTCGCTGCTCTCGTTCATCGCCGGAACGACGCTCCGGTCATGGCCGAGCGGGCGGGCGTGTCGGCGAGGAGCTCGCGGACCATCGGGATCACCTTCGTGCCGTACAGCTCGACGGCACGAAGGCGGGCGCTCGCGCGCAGGGCGCCGCCGGCGGTGTAGATGAGGTCGAAGCGGCCGACGTCCAGCGTTCTGATGGCCTCCGCCATCTTGCGGGCCACGGTCTCCGGCGAGCCGACGTACAGCGATCCGTGCTCGACGTCCGATTCGAACTCGGAGCGCTGCAGGGGCGGCCAGCCACGCAGCGCCCCGATCCGGTCCCTGATCACCTTGTAGCCGGGGTAGAAGGTCTCTCTTGCTTCCGCGTCCGTCTCGGCGATGAATCCGGGGGAGTGCATGCCCACCGGATGGGCGGTCGTGCCCAGCTGCTCCGTCGCACGGCGATACAGATCGACATACGGCGCGAAGCGAGCTGGCGCGCCGCCGATGATGGCGAGCATGAGTCGGAATCCGTAGTGTGCGGTGCGCACCACGGACTGCGGGGTGCCCCCGACGCCCACCCAGGTGCGCAATCGACCGGAGTCGGTCTTCGGGAAGACATCGGCTTCGTGCAGGGGCGGGCGAGTCGTCCCTTCCCAGGTGACCGGCTTCTCGTCGAGCAGCGCGTGGAACAGGTCGATCTTCTCGTCGAAGAGCACGTCGTAGTCGGAGAGGTGGTACCCGAAAAGCGGAAACGACTCGGTGAACGATCCACGGCCCAGGATGACCTCGGCACGGCCGTTCGAGAGGGCGTCGACGGTGGCGAAGCGCTGGAACACGCGCACCGGGTCGTCGGAGGACAATACCGTGACGCCGGAACCGAGACGGATGCGGTCGGTCGCGGTGGCGATCCCGGCGAGAACGGTTTCGGGGGACGAGATCGCGAACTCGGGACGGTGGTGCTCTCCGATGGCGATCGCGTCGATGCCGAGATCGTCGGCGAGGACGGCCTCCGCCAGGGTGGCGCGGATCGCCGCCCCGTGGGAGATGACAGCACCGCGGTCGTCGCGCGCCAGATCTCCGAACGTGTCGATTCCGAACTCGATGTCGGTGAAGTCGCTCATGGCTTGGGTTCCTTTTGGTCGCCGGTAGCTCCGGATTGACGTGTCAATGTCATAACCATAGGATTGACGTATCAATTCCCAAGGAGCAGAGCCGCGGGAAGCGCCAAGAGAAGGGCGAGGAGAAGAGTTGGGTGAGAAGCACCAGACGATGCCCACGCGAGAGCAATTGCGCATCTGGCGGGATTACATCGAGACGGCGGAGGTGCTGCGCACGCGTCTGGCGAGCCGTCTGCAGAACGAGTCGTCGCTGACCGCGGGCGACTACCAGGTGCTGCTCGCCCTCACCGAGGCGCCGCAGCGCACCGTGCGCTCATCGGAGCTCGCGACGCTGATCGGCTGGGAGCGCAGTCGGCTTTCACATCATCTTGGCCGGATGCAGAAGCGTCACCTGATCCGCCGGGTCGCCTGTGCCGACGACGTGCACGGGGTGGACGTGGTCGCGACGGAAGTCGGCCGAGAGGCTTTTCGGGCGGCATCCGTCCCGCACCTGCGTGCCGTTCGGGAGCTCTTCCTCGACGCGCTGACCCCCGAGATGCTCGCCCAGGTCGATGACGTCTCCGCCGCCCTGCGCGAGCACCTCGGCCCGAACTCGGTCGCCGTCACGAAAGAGGCATTCAGCGCCTCGATCGACGTGTGACCGATCAGTACCAGTCGGTCGACTGCGAGTGACCCCACGCGCTGCACGGGGTGCCGTAGACGGACGCGATGTAGCCGAGACCCCACGCGATCTGCGTCACCGCGTTGGTCTGCCAGTCCGAGCCCGCGCTGGCCATCTTGCTGCCGGGCAGCGCCTGGGGGATGCCCGTGGCACCGCTCGAGTCGTTGTAGGCCTGGTAGTTCCAGCCCGACTCCTTATCCCACAGCGACGCGAGGCACGAGAACTGGTCCGCGCCCCAGCCGTAGTTCGCGGAGGCCATCTGCTGAGCCATGACCTTCGCGCCCTCCGGGGTGTTGGCTGCGGCGAGCGCTGCGGCGGCGGCCTCTGCCTGACGCTGCGCCTCGGCGGCGGCTTCCTCGGCCGCCTTCTGCGCGGCCGCGGCGGCGGCAGCGGCCGCTTCCTCGGCAGCCTTCTGCGCTTGCGCCGCCTCGAGGCGCTCGCGCAGCTCGGACAGCTTCGCGAGGACCTTGCGTGTCTCGGTCGCGGCTTCGTCGGTGAGCCCGGGCAGCATCAGTGCGGGCACGACGTCCTTCGCGGCCAGCCGATCGACGTCCGCGCGCAGGGCGGCGGTGTCGACGATCGTGGTCTCCACGCCGATGTCCAGGCCGGACGCCGCGATGTCGGCGCTCACCGTGCCCGTCGCCGCCAGCGCCGCGCGCGCGGCGCCCAACGTCGACTGCGCGTCTGCGGAGATCTCGAGCAGGGTCTCCGCCGCCGAACCTCCCGGGGCGACCGCGACGACGGCCGGTGTCAGTGCGGCCGCGGGCAGGGCGGTGGTGATTCCCGCCCCCGCCAGAAGCGCGAGCGCGACGCCGAAGGCGGTGGCGCGGGGGGTGAGGAACGAACGGCGGGCAGGGCGGACTGGCTTGGCGTTGAGCATCGGGGGAGAAGGTCTTCCTGGGGGATGAGGCGCCGGCGAAGCGGCGCAATGCGCCCTCGGGTCGGGCACAAACCACCGAGTCTGCGCCCCCGGTCTGGACGAAACCCCTGCGCTTGCTGGCAGAAGCGTGGGAGCGCCGCCGCGGGAAAGTCCTGATCAGACGACTCCCGCGGCGTCGGCACGCCGCCCATCCGGTCAAAGATGGGGGCTTCCAGGGGCTCTGCCGCGGTCTGGCGATCGTGGTCCGCGCACGCCCGGGGGACTACCGTGGAAGCATCCGCGGCGCCGTCGCCGCAGAGCGAGACGTCACCCTTTCACCGGGCGAGCATGCCGGCGCGGGTGACCTCGAGAAGGGTCCGCACATGCAGAAGACGTCGCTGATCGCGCTCGCCCGGCACGAGCTCGGACACGCGCAGGATGCCCCGAGCGGTCGCAGCGCGAAGACGGTGGTCGGTGGGCACGAGCGCCAGCTCCGCCAGACCGTGATGGCACTGCGCGCCGGCGAGGGGCTCTCCGAGCACGAGAATCCCGGTGAGGCGACGGTGCAGGTGCTCACCGGGCGCGTGCTGCTTCGATTCGGGGATGCGTCGTGGAACGGGTCCGTCGGAGACCTGCTCACCATCCCCGACGGCCTGCATTCGCTCGAGGCGGTGGAGGACTCCGTCATCCTGTTCACGGTCGTGAAGAGGCTCTGACCGCCGCGTCGCCGGGGCCGCGGCATCCGCTCGGCCTACGCTGGCGAGCATGGCCGTCTCGCAGTCTCGCCGTGCGCGTGCATCGCGTCGTCGGAAACGACGGATGGATGCCGCGGACAACGACCTGACCCCGCAGCAGTGGGCGCAGATCCGGGCCGCGTGGAGCGGCTGCGCATACTGCGGCTCGCCGGTCGCCGCTCTTCAGCGCGACTGCGTGCTGCCACTGTCGCGCGGCGGACGCTACACCGTGGAGAACATCGTGCCGGCCTGCGGTTCGTGCAACGCGAGCAAGAGCAACGACGAGGTCACCAGCTGGCTGCGGCGGAAGCGATTGGACGAGCGCGCCTTCCTCCTGCGGCACCGGGAATTCCTCGACGGACTCCTGGCGCCGGCGGAGACGCCCACGACCTGAGTCTCGCTTCAGCGCCCGCGGTGGGCGGCGTAGTACTCCAGCAGCGCGCGGGTCGAAGCGTCCTGGGCCGCCAGGGCGTCCGCGTCGCCCTCGATCGCCGGCGCGATCTGCATCGCCAGCTGCTTGCCCAGCTCGACGCCCCACTGGTCGAACGAGTTGATGCCCCAGATGGCGCCCTGCGTGAAGGTGATGTGCTCGTAGAGCGCGATCAGCTGCCCGAGGACGCGAGGGGTCAGCGCCGGCGCGAAGATCGAGGTCGTCGGGCGGTTGCCGGCGAAGGTGCGTGCGGCCACGAGCGGACCCGTCGTCCCCTCGGCCTCGACCTCCTCGGCGGTCTTGCCGAAGGCGAGTGCCTTCGTCTGGGCGAGGAAGTTCGCCAGGAACAGGCCGTGGACGTCGCGCCCATCGTCCTCGAGCGGATAAGCGGGGTTGACGAAGGCGATGAAGTCGGCGGGGATCAGCCGCGTGCCCTGGTGGATCAGCTGATAGAACGCATGCTGTCCGTTGGTGCCTGGTTCGCCCCAGAACACCTCACCCGTGACGGTGGTCACCGGCGTGCCGTCCCAGCGGACCGACTTGCCGTTGGACTCCATCGTCAACTGCTGCAGGTACGCGGCGAAGCGGTGCAACTGCTGCGAGTACGGAAGCACGGCATGGGACTGCGCGCCGAGGAAGTTCGAATACCAGACGTTGAGCAGCCCCATGAGGACCGGGACGTTTGACCTGAGCGGAGTGGTCCGCACGTGCTCGTCGACATCGTGGAATCCGGCGAGGAGCTCGCTGAAGACCTGGGGGCCGAGCGTCGTGGCCAGGGAGAGCCCGATGGCGGAGTCGACGGAGTAGCGCCCGCCCACCCAGTCCCAGAATCCGAAGGCGTTGGCCGGATCGATGCCGAACGCCGCGACCTTGTCGAGCGCGGTCGAGACGGCCACGAAGTGATGCGCCACGGCATCCGTTCTCGACCCGGCGTCGCCGTCGATCGCGCCCGATGCCTCGACGCCTGCCCACAGCCAGTCCCGCGCGAGGCGCGCGTTGGTGAGGGTCTCGAGCGTCGTGAACGTCTTCGAGGCGACGATGAACAGGGTCGTCTCGGGGTCGAGTCCGGCCGTGGTCTGCGCCAGATCAGTGGGATCGATATTGGAGACGAACAGTGCGTGGATCCCGGCATCCGCATAGGGCTTGAGGGCTTCGTAGACCATGACGGGCCCGAGATCGGACCCGCCGATGCCGATGTTCACCACGTGTGTGACCCGCTTGCCGGTCACCCCGCGCCACTGCCCCGACCGCACCCGCTCGGCGAAGGCATAGACGGCGTTGAGCACCTCGTGGACCTCGGCGTCGATGTCCTGGCCGTCCACCACGAGCGCCGGCGCCGCACCGGCGGGCCGGCGCAGCGCGGTGTGCAGGACGGCACGGTCTTCGCTGGTGTTGATGTGCTCGCCCGCGAGCATCGCCGCGTACCGCTGCGCGACGCCGGTCTGTGCGGCGAGGTCGATGAGCGAGGCGAGGATCTCATCGGTGACGAGGTTCTTCGACATGTCGACGTGCAGGTCGCCGAGGGCGAAGCTGAGGCGTTCGACGCGGCCGGGATCATCGGCGAACCAGCCGCGCAGATCCGGTGTGAAGGCGGCGCGGGAGGCCGTGAGGGCTGCCCAGGCGGAGGTAGACGTGGGGTCGATCGGGCTCGTCATGCGTCCACGCTAGCCCGCAAGGCGCCGCTATAGGCTCGAATCATGGAGTCGCGAAACCCATACGCATCCCGCCCGTGGCTGTCGGCGTATGCGCCGGGGGTTCCCGACGCGATCGACGAGGTCACCCAGACCCTCCCGGACATGATCGAGGCCAGCATCGCCCGCTATGGCCCGGGCGTCGCGCTCGAATTCTTCGGCGCCACCACCACCTACCGCGACCTCGGCGAGCAGATCGACCGCGCAGCGGAAGGACTCCGCCGCCTCGGGGTGATGCCGGGCGACCGGGTCGCCCTCGTCCTGCCGAACTGCCCGCAGCACGTCGTGGCGTTCTACGCGGTACTGCGCCTCGGCGCCATCGTGGTCGAGCACAACCCCCTCTACACACCGCGCGAGCTGCGGCATCAGTTCGAAGACCACCAGGCGCGGTTCGCCATCGCCTGGGACAAGGTCTACGACACCCTCGACGGGTTTCCGTCCGACCTGACGCTCGAGCGCATCGTCAGCGTAGACATCACCGACGCGATGCCGCTGGGCACGAGGATCGCGCTGCGTCTGCCGATCGCCAAGGCGCGCGACGCGCGCGCGCAGCTGACGTCCACACCCAAGGCCCGGAAGGTGCTGACCTGGCAGAAGCTCGTGGGCGGACGACGGCTCAGCGCGCGGCATCCGCGCCCCACCCTGGATGACATCGCCCTCCTGCAGTACACCAGCGGAACCACCGGAGCACCGAAGGGTGCGATCCTGACGCACCGCAACCTGCGCGCCAACGCGATGCAGGGCCGCGCCTGGGTGCCCGGGCTGTCGGAGGGAGAGGAGACCTTCTACGCGGTGCTGCCCCTCTTCCACGCCTACGGCATGACCCTGTGCCTGACGTTCGCGATGAGCCTGGGCGCGCGTCTGGTCCTGTTCCCGAAGTACGACGCGAAGCTGGTGGCGGATGCCGCGGCCAAGAGTCCCCCCACGTTCCTGCCCGCCGTGCCACCGATCTACGACCAGCTCGCGCGCGCGGCCGAGCGGGGGAACATCGACCTGAAGAGTGTGCGCTTCGCCATCTCGGGGGCGATGAGCCTGCCGGTCGAGACGGTGGAGCGGTGGGAGAGCGCCACCGGCGGTCTGCTCGTCGAGGGGTACGGGATGACCGAGACCTCGCCGGTCGCCCTCGGAAATCCGATCGGCCCGTCGCGGCGCCCGGGCACCGTCGGCGTGCCCTTCCCGAGTACCGAGATCCGCGTCGTCGACCCCGTCGACTGGCACGTCGACCGACCGCTCGGCGAGTCGGGCGAACTGCTCATTCGCGGTCCTCAGGTCTTCCAGGGGTACTGGCGACGGCCCACCGAGACGGCCGCGTCTCTGCTTCCCGGTGGCTGGGTGCGCACCGGCGACATCGTCACGGTCTCGCCCGACGGATTCGTGACCGTCGTCGATCGACTCAAGGAGATCATCATCACCGGCGGGTTCAACGTCGCCCCGACGGAGGTTGAGGAGACGCTGCACGGACACCCCGACATCGTCGAGGCGGCCGTGGTCGCGCTGCCCCGCAAGGGCGGCGAGGAGGTCGTCGCCGCGGTGGTGCTGCGCGAGGGCACCGAGCTCAACGCCGACGTGCTGCGCGATTACTGCCGCACCCATCTGGCCGGTTACAAAGTGCCGCGCAAGTTCTTCGCCGTGGAAGAGCTGCCCCGCTCGCTCATCGGCAAGGTGCTGCGCCGCGAGGTGCGCGAGCAGCTGCTGCGCGACGCCGAGTAGACGGCGACGAGTCGCGATCCCGCGCACGCACCGCCGTCAGCTGATGAGCTGCTGCCAGCCGTCCCCGTCGGCGTGCTCGAAGATGAGGTTCGTCTCCGTGTGGGCAACGGCGGGGTGGCCGGTCAGGTGGGCGAGCACGAACTCGCGCAGTTCGGCCGCGTCCCGTGCGATCACGTGCAGCAGGAAGTCGTCGGCACCCGCCATGTGGAACAGGCTGAGGACGCCGGGCAGGCTCGGAGCGGCCCGCCGGAAGGCCTCTATCTCTTCGCGGGCGTGTTTGACGAGCCGGATCGCGATGAGAGCCTGCACGGTGGCGCCCAGCGCCATCGGGTTCAGATCCACCCGGTAGCGACGGATCACGCCGCTCGTCTGGAGCCTGCGCAGGCGCAGCGAGACGGTCGACTCCGCGATGCCCAGGGTCGAGGCGAGGGCTGCGCCGGAAGCGCGCGCGTTGGCAGTCAGTGCGCGCAGCAGCGCGCGGTCGGTTCGGTCGAGATTAAGGACCTGCGCCATGATGCTCCTTGGTCGGGACTCGAATGCAGCATCTTCGGCAAGAGCGCCCATCAGGAAGGCATGCTTCAGGTCGGATTGCTGCTGGCGCAAGTCTCTGCTGTTCTGGGCCCATGGACAAGAGGCATCCCCGGTTCGACACCCGCGCCGTGCACGCCGGCATGGCGGGTCTGCGCGAGAACGGGACGCATGTTCCGCCCATCGACTTCTCGACGACGTATCCGCTGCCCGATGTGGGCAGCGGCGGCCTCGCCTACGAGGAACTGGCGACGGGGCAGAGTCTCGGACCGGGCCGCAGCGCGGTCTACCAGCGTCTGTGGCAGCCGGGCGTCGCGCGCTTCGAGGATGCCCTCGCCGACCTCGAATCCACCGAGGGGGCCGTGGCCTTCGCCAGCGGAATGGCCGCGCTCACGGCGTGCCTGATCGCATCGGTCACCGCCGGCAAGCCGCACGTCGTCGCGGTCCGGCCTCTGTACGGCGGATCCGATCACGTCCTCGAGAGCGGACTGCTCGGCACGACCGTCACCTGGGCATCGGCGGACGGCATCGCCGCCGCCGTGCGTCCGGACACCGGGCTCGTCATCGTCGAGACGCCCGCGAACCCGACGCTCGAGCTGCTGGATCTCGCCGAGGTGGTCGCCGCAGCCGGCGGGGTCCCCGTGCTCGTGGACAACACCTTCGCGACTCCGGTCCTGCAGCAGCCGGCCCGTCACGGCGCCACTCTGGTGCTGCACAGCGCCACGAAGTACCTCGGTGGGCACGGCGACGTGATGGGTGGAGTCGTCGCGACCGATCAGCAGTGGGTCGAACGGCTGCGCCGCGTGCGTGCACTGACCGGAGGACTGCTGCACCCGATGGCCGCCTATCTGCTGCACCGCGGACTGCGCACCCTGCCTCTTCGGGTGCGCGCGCAGCAGGCGACCGCGCAGGTGCTCGCCGAGCGGATCAGCGCGCACCACGCCGTCGCCCGCGTCTTCTACCCCGGGCTCCCCGGCCAGGATCCCCAGGGGCTTCTCGGTCGCCAGCTCGAAGGACCGGGCTCGATCATCGCGGTGGAACTCGCAGGCGGGTACGACGCGGCGGCGAGGTTCACCGAGTCGTGCGAGCTCATCGAGCACGCGGTCTCGCTCGGCGGCATCGACTCGCTCGTGCAGCATCCGGCCTCGCTCACGCACCGACCGGTCGCGGGGCCGGCCAAGCCCGGTGCCGGCGTCGTCCGGCTGTCCATCGGACTCGAGCACATCGACGATCTGACCGACGACGTGATGGTGGCGCTCGCCGCGGCGGAGACCGCCACGCTCACGGATGCCGCCACCGCGGCACCGTTCGTCGACGCCCGCTGACCTCCGCCCGCGCAGGCCGCGTCCTTCGACGCGGCCCGGCACGTGCGAGAGTGTTCCACGTGCCAGTGACAGCCGCCCCGGAGAGTCTGCCCCGATGAGCGTTCTCCGCGACTACGCGGCGGGGCTCGCGCAGCCGACTCTTCCGCTCCCGCCCGGCAACGGCGCGAGGTTCGACGAGGTGGTCGGGCCCGACGGCGCGCTGCGACCGGCGTGGAAGGGCATGGCGACGATCGCCGTCGAGTTGACTCCGGCCGAGGTGGACCGGATCGACACCGAGATCACCACTCTGCTGGCCGACGACGGTGCGACGTACGGCAGCGGCGACGCCGGTTCGCAGCCGTGGCAGCTCGACCCCATGCCCCTGGTGTTGGATGCCGCGACCTGGGCACGTCTCGAGGTCGGGCTGGCGCAGCGGACCGAGCTGCTCAACGCGCTGCTCGCCGACATCTACGGCGACCAGCGGCTGCTCGCCGAGGGTGTGATCCCCGCCGCAGTCGTGTTCGGCCACTCCGGATTCATCCGCCCGATCGCGCGTCGACGCGGTTTCGACGCGAACCCGCTGATTCTCTCCAGCACCGACCTGGGGCGCGATGCCGCGGGGGAGTGGCGCGTGCTGACCGACCGTGTCCAGGCGCCGTCGGGACTCGGCTACGCCATGGAGAACCGCCGGGTCCTCTCGCGGGTGCTCCCCGAGCTGTACGAAGAGGCCGGGCTGCACCGTATGGAGCCGTATTTCTCGGTGTTGCGCGCTGCCCTGCTGCAGGCCGCCCACGCGGCGGCCGTCGACCCGCGCGTCGTCGTGCTCTCGCCCGGGACGCACTCGGAGACCGCGTACGACCAGGCCTTTCTGGCCAACATCCTGGGATTCCCGCTGGTGCAGGGCGAGGACCTCGTGGTGCAGGACGGATGGGTGTGGCTCAAACCTGCCGGCTTTCCGCAGCAGCAGCCGCACGAACGCGTGGATGTGGTCCTGCGCCGTGTGGACGCCGAATGGTGCGACCCGCTCGAACTGCGCGCCGGGTCGCAACTGGGTGTCGCCGGTCTCACCGAGGTGGTGCGCCGCGGGCGCGTGCGCCTCGTGAACGGGCTCGGCGAGGGCGTGCTGGAGAACCCCGGGCTCATGCCGTTCATGCCGGCCGTCTGCGAGCGGCTGCTCGGCGAGCAGCTGCGGCTCCCATCGGTGCCCACCCGATGGTGCGGCGACCCCGATGAGCTGGCGACGGTGCTGGAGGCGGTGGCCGATCACTCCTCGGAGATGATCGTGCGTGAGATCGACGGACGCGCCGCCGATCTGTCCGCTCTGGACCCGGCATCCCTTCGAGCCCGGATCCTCGCGGCACCGCACCGATTCGTCGGGCAGGCGCGCGTGCCCCTGTCGCAGGCGCCGGCCTGGGGCGAGACCGGCCGCGTGTCGGGGCGGGTGCAGCCCCAGCCGCTCGTGCTGCGCGCATTCACGGTGCGCGACGGTGCGATCTACCGGCCGCTCGTCGGAGGCTTGGCGACGCTCGTCGACGGCCGCACGGCCGCCCTGCGCACGAAGGACGTGTGGGTGCTCAAGGCCTCGCCGGGTGACCCGGACCAGGGTCTGGTCGAGGTGGCGCCCGTCCCGCTGTCCCGCGCCGTTCCGGTCCTGTCCCCGCGGGCCGTCGAGGACATGTTCTGGTCCGGCCGGTACACGGAGCGCGCCGAAGACCTCGTGCGTCTCGTCATCACCGTCAGCGCCTACGCGGAGCAGCTCGACTTCACCTCGACGACACAGGGTGGCGCGGCACTGGGCGCACTTCTCGGAGTGCTTCAGCGTCTCGGCGGATCGCGTTGGCCCGACCCCGATCTCGAGCAGCGCTCGCTGCTGGTCGATGCGGATCGGCCCGGCTCGGCGGCGCACTCCCTGGAACGCCTGCGTGATGCGCTCGAGGGCGTGCGCGACCAGCTCTCGGGCGATACCTGGCGCGCCTTCGGCAGCACCGACCGCGCGATGAAGGCACTGCGTGCATCTCGCCGACCGCAGATCGCCGAGTCCGCGAGTCGGATGCTGGGCGGCATCCTGTCCCTGCACGGAGTCACCGCGAACATGATGCGCGACGACGGCTGGCACGCCATCGAGGCGGGGCGCTACCTGGAGCGGGCGCTGCAGGTGTGCACGCTGCTCGGCGCCACGACCACCGTCTCGGGGGCGGGCACGGAACGCGCGGTGCTCGGCGGTGTGCTGATGGCGGCGGAGAGCTCGGTCACGCACCGGCGTCGGTTCCGGGGCGGCGTCCGCGCTGCCGACGTGCTGGAACTGCTGCTCGCCGACCCCGACAACCCCCGCTCGCTGGCGTTCTCGCTCGAGCGCGTACGCGTCCACCTGTCGCAGCTGGCCGGCTCCAGCGGGTCGACCCGGCCGGAGCGGCTGATCGAACACCTCGAGGAGTCGCTCGAGCAGACCGATCGCGTCGAGCTCGCGGTCTCCGAGGAAGACACCCGCCCCGGGCTCGGGGCGTTCCTCAGCGAGACGCACGCGCAGCTGCAGCGGCTGGGCGATGCCATCACCCACCTGCACTTCGGGGGCGGACCCCATCCGCAGCCGCTCTCGTCGCTGTCGCTGACCGAAGTGACGGCACAGGCGGCAGCCCCGTCGTCGGAGGTGACGAGGTGAGGTACCGGGTCACCCATCGCACGACGTACGCGTACGACGAGGACGTCGCGAGCAGCTTCGGCCTGGCCCACCTGCGACCGCGGGAACTGCCGTGGCAGCAGGTCGCCGCTCGCACGGTCGTGATCGATCCGGTTCCCGGTGACATCACCGAGGACATCGATTGCTACGGCAATGTCGTCTCGTACTTCCATGTGAGCCAGCCGCACACGCAGCTCACCATCGATGCGACCAGCGAGGTGACCGTCCTGCCGACCGTCTACGACACCGAGGCGCTCGCCGGAGCATGGGAGAGCGCGCGACCGCTGGCGAAACCCACCGCCTCACCGCGCAGTTGGGCGGCGACGGAGTTCGCGCTCGAATCGCCCAAAGTGCGGCACATCGGCGCCGCGCGGGAGTATGGCGCCGCGTCCTTCGCGCCCGGCCGGCCGATCGGTGACGCCGTCACCGATCTCATGCATCGCATCAAGGCCGACTTCCACTACGACAAGACAGCCACCACGGTCACGAGCACGGTGGCGGACGTCTTCGAGAAGCGGGCGGGCGTGTGTCAGGACTTCGCGCACCTCGCTCTTGCGTGTCTGCGCAGTCACGGCATCGCGGCCAGATACGTCAGCGGCTATCTCGCGACCCGCCCGGCAACGGGAACGCCGCGCCTGGTCGGCGCGGATGCGTCGCACGCGTGGGTCGCGGCGTGGCTGCCGGGCTCGGACCAATGGCTCGCCTTCGATCCGACCAACGACCAGTGGGTCTCGGACCGGCACGTCACCGTGGCATGGGGCCGTGACTACGGGGACGTTCCACCGGTGAAGGGCGTGATCTTCACGGAGGCCAAGAATTCGACTCTGCGGGTCTCGGTCGACGTCGCTCCGCTCGAGGACTCCGCAGAGCCCTCGCCGGGGCCGGCGCTGTCGTAGGGATAACCCGAACCCAGGAGTCGGGTCCACCGGGGGGCGTCGCGAGAGGCACGACCGTACCGTGGAGTCATGACCTCTCAGACCTTGACGCGACCCGTCGAACCGTCGTCGGCAGTACAGCGTCCCCCCACCCTCGCCGCCCCGCTGCGTGTCGCCGGCGCCATCGCGCAACTGGCCGCGCTCGGGATCATCGGTCCCATCGTCTTCACCGTGCTCGCCACGCTGCTGGGCGTCGGGCTGGGATTGGTCCCGGTACTCGGAATCGGTCTCGCGCTGCTGCTCGGCTTCATCTACGGCCTTTACGGCTTGGGTTGGCTGGAGACGGCACGCGTCGACGGTCTGTACTCGCTCGGACTGCCGGGTCTGCGGCCACGCGCTCGCACGCGTCCCGGTTTCGGTGGGTTCCTGCGGATGGTCTGGCACCAGTTCATCGACCCGTCGATGTGGCGCGCCATCGCCAGCGCCGCGATCTCCACCATCCTCGGGCTGGTCGTGTTGCCACTGATCTCGATCTTCGCGTCGGGCATCGTCCTCGCCTTCGCGCCGCTGTTCGCCCGCAGCGGCGCCGTGCGACTCGCGGCCACGTCGTTCGAGGTGCCCGTGGCGTGGGCGTCGATCGTGGGAGTGCTCGCGGCCGTGGTCGCGCTCGCCGCTGTCGTCGGCATCGCGCTGCTGCACGGTGTGCTGGCGCGCGTGATCGTGGTGCCCACCCGCGAGGCGCAGCTGACGGAGCAGGCTCGGACCTCCGATGCCCAGCGCGCCGGCGCCCTCCGCGCGTCCGAGGTAGAGCGCACGCGCATCGAGCGTGACCTCCACGACGGCGTACAGCCCCGACTGGTGTCGGTCGGCATGACCCTCGGCCTGGCGCAGCAGAAGATGGACGACGACCCGGCAGCGGCCAAGGCGCTGCTGGCCGAGGCGCACACCTCCACCAAAGCGGCGATCACCGAACTGCGACAACTCGCCCGCGGCATCCATGCGTCCGTCCTGGATGACCGGGGTCTGGATGCCGCCCTCTCAGCCCTCGCCGGACGATCCCACATCCCGGTCCACCTGGACGTACGGCTCGACTCCCGCTGCAGCCGTGACGCCGAAGCGGCCGTGTACTTCGCGATCGCCGAGACGCTCACCAACGCGGCCAAGCACTCCCGCGCCACTGACTGCCGGGTCATCGTGCGCCAGCGGGAGGGCGGAACGCTCTGGGCGCGCGTGGAGGACAACGGCATCGGCGGCGCGCAGGTCATCGCCGGCGGAGGACTGGACGGCATCTCGAACCGCATCCTCGCGGCCCGCGGCACGGTGCGGCTGGACAGCCCACAGGGCGGACCCACATCCCTGGAGGTGAGCGTCCCGTGCGCATCCTGATCTGCGAGGACTCGGTCCTGCTGCGCGAAGGTCTGGTGCGGCTGCTGGAGGATGCCAAGCACATCGTGGTCGCGGCACTGCCGGATGCGACGCTGCTCGACCAGACGGTCGCCGACACCTCGCCGGATCTGTGCATCCTCGATGTGAGACTGCCGCCCACCTTCACCGATGAGGGAATCCGTGCCGCACTCCGGCTGCGCGCGCAGCACCCGGCGCTTCCGGTGGTCGTGCTGTCGCAATACGTCGAAGAGCGCTACGCCACCGACCTCATCACGGCACAGGGAGGTGCGCTCGGCTACCTGCTCAAGGACCGGGTCGCCGACGTGACCGACTTCCTCGACGCGATCACCCGGATCAGCGAAGGCGCGACCGTGCTCGACCCCGAAGTCGTCGCGCAACTGCTGAGCCGGCGACCGCAGGACGAACGGATGCGTCGTCTCACCGATCGCGAAGCGTCGACGCTCGCGCTCATCGCCGAAGGAAAATCCAACCAGGCGATCGCCTCGACGCTGTTCGTCTCTGAGGCCAGCGTCGAGAAGTACATCACCGCGATCTTCCAGAAGCTCGATCTCGAACCGGACGAATCCGGCAACAGACGAGTGCTCGCAGCGCTCGTCCACCTCGAATACGGCGGCGGACAGCCGCAGGCAGGAGCACCTTCATGAGCACCCCGACCGACCCCGCCCGCCCGACCTATCCGCCGGACGCCGCGCGCCCGGTGACGCCCACTCCGCCGCAGAACCGTGAGACGCGGGGCGCATCGCGGGTCGTGGCCATCCTGACCATCGCACTCGGCGGGGCGGTCGTGCTCGGCGCAATCGGCTCCGCGACGTTCTCGACGATCGCCGCCGCGAGCGTGCACACCGAGTCGCAGTCGATCGACGCGGCCGGCGTCACCGATTTGGACATCTCCGTCAATGGGGCAGCCCTGCGGATCGAGTTCGACGACGTCGTGGAGGCGACCCTCGAGGTGACCAGCGGCGCCGGCGTCGGCCCCTGGACCCTGGAGCGCGACGGCGACGAATTGAACGTCGAATCACCACGCAGATTCGGTCCCGGATGGTTCTTCTTCGGCGAGGACGTGAAGGCGACCCTGACACTCCCGCGGGACATCGAGGGTGCGACTCTGGATGCCGACCTCGACCTGTCCGCGGGCGACCTCACTGTCGACGGAGACTTCGGTGCCCTCGACATCGAGGTCAGCGCGGGCTCGCTCACCGTCGACGGATCCGCGAAGACGCTTCTCGCCGACCTCAGCGCCGGCGGAGCGGACATCGACCTCACCGACGTGGCGGAGGCCGAGTTCACGGTGAGCGCCGGGACGATCGATGCGCGGCTGGAGGGATCGCCGCCGCGGACGGTGACGGTCGACGTCAGCGCCGGCTCGCTCGATCTGCGGCTGCCTGACGGCTCGTACGACGTCCAGTCGGACGTGTCGGCGGGTGAGTTCCACAACGAACTGCGCACCGATGCGGGTGCTCGGAACGTCGTCAACGTCACCGTCTCGGCCGGCTCCGCCACGATCACCAGCGCCCGGTAGCGCGCGCCGTCGCAGCAGGGAAACCCTGGCGGTGACGGCGTCACCACTCCGCTGACGTGGCCGCCTCGAAATCGCTCATCGACTGGTCGGCGTACGCGACCGACCAGTCGATGAGGGCGCGAGCGGCGGAGTCCGACCGGCCGATGTAGCCCAGCACCTGACCCGCGGTCGGGCTCTGCGCGTGCGCGCGGCCGAGGAGGCCGGCGCATGAGGCGACGTAGTCGCTGAAGGCGCCCACCGAGAGGGCATCGAGCTCGACCGAGCCCTTCATGTCGTGGAACTGCCGGACGTAGAAGTCGCGGCCGTTCGCTCGCAGATGCCCGACGAACGGATCTGTGACGGCTTGGAGCACGCGCTGCATGCCCACGACGCGGAAGCCCTGACCGTGGGTGGCGACCCCGGCGGTGATGCGACTGGGCTGCGCGATGCCGCCGTACTGCGCGAGGACCGATTCACCTGCCTCCTTCACCTGGAGCAGGAGCGCGTCCTCATCGGCGCCCTGCAGGAGTTGGAGGTAGCACCGGGTACCCACGCTGCCGACACCGACGACGCGCCGAGCGAGGTCGGTGGGCTCGTACTGCGCGAGCACCGTGTCGATGTCGATGCCCACGGTGTCGCGATATTGCGCGAACAGCGCGTGTATGGATGCGGGGTGCTCGGAGGGATCCACCGGTACCGCGTCGTCGAGACGAAAACGCACCATCGTCGGCGGGTTCGCCACGAACCGCAGCTTGCCGTCCGGATCGCGCTCGGTCGTGCGATGGATCGCCCGCGCCGACGTGCGGCGTTCGGCGGCACTGAGCGCCGCCTTCAGCACGCGTCGACCCTCCGTGCTGAGCTGCCGCCGGGCGGACTCGATGTTCAGATGCATGAAGTAGCGCTCTGCGGGGCTGAGCTCGACGAGCCGGCGAAGGAGCGAGACGTATTGCGCGAACGCGCGCGCGGCGATGCGGCGGATGTCCGATTCGTCGTACCCCGCTTCGCGCCCGCCCACCACGACGCTGGTCAGGAGGCGCTTGACGTCCCACTCCCACGGCGCGACGGCCGCCTCGTCGAAGTCGTTCAGGTCGAACACGAGTTGGCGTTCGGGTGAGGCGTAGAAGCCGAAGTTGCTGATGTGCGCGTCCCCGCACGCCGCCACCATGATGCCCGAGTGCGGGTCGCGTCCGAGGTCCAGCGCCATCAGACCCGCCGTCCCCCGGTAGAAGGCGAACGGGCTCGCGAGCATGCGTGCCATCCGAACCGGAACGAGGTCCGGCACGCGGGTCTCGTTCTGCGCGCGGAGGTGAGCGACGGCGTCGCGCCGGGGCGGGCGGCGTTCCGCCAACTCGGAGCGGGCGATCACGCGTCGCAGGCTCTTGCCCAGCTCGCGGGACTCGGCACGGCTGAAGTGCGCGCGCTCCCTCAGCAGATCAGGCGAATTCAGCGGCATCTGGTCATTGTGTCGTATATCCGCGACGCCGGTGCAGCCTTGCCGACTCAGCGCAGGACGAGAGAGCATCACGCGCACGGCCTGGTTCGCGCGGCGCGTCCTGGGCAGGATGGGAGCATGCTCAACATCCCCACCGCGACACTGAATGACAAGAGCGAGTTCCCCGAAGTCGGCTTCGGAACATACAACCTTCGCGGACCGGACGGCGTGGCCGCGATCGTCTCAGCGATCGAGACGGGCTACCGGTTGCTTGACACCGCAGTCAACTACGAGAACGAGCGCGAGGTGGGGCAAGCCGTGCGCGACAGCGGCGTGGATCGCCGCAAGATGCTGGTGACGACGAAGATTCCCGGCCGCAGCCACGGGTACGACGAGGCCGTCGAGAGCACGAACGTCTCTTTGGCCGTCCTCGGTCTGGAGTGGATAGATCTGTCGATGATCCACTGGCCCAACCCGCGCGTGGACAAGTACGTCGACACGTGGCGCGCCATGATCGACATGCGCGAAAAGAGGCTCATCCGCTCGCTCGGCGTCTCGAACTTCACCCCGGCGATGCTCACACGCCTGGTGGACGAGACCGGCGTCACGCCCGCGGTGAACCAGGTCGAGATGCATCCGTACTTCCCGCAGGCCGAACTGCGGGCGTTCCACGCGGAGCACGGCATCCGCACCGAGAGCTGGAGTCCGCTGGCCCGACGCTCCGAGCTTCTGCACGAGCAGGTGCTGCAGGAGCTCTCCGAGATCTACGGCGTGACACCTACGCAGATCGTCCTGCGCTGGCACGTCCAACTGGACAGCACGCCCATTCCGATGTCTGCGGATGCCGACCGCCAGCGCGAGAACGCGGACGTGTTCGACTTCGCGCTCACTCCCGACGAGGTCGACGCGATCTCGTCGCTTGAGCGTGGGCGACTCTGGGGCGGCGACCCCGACACCCACGAGGAGATGTAGTGCCGGCTTCTCGCCTCGGTTGAGGCGATGACCGGCGAGGTCGCGGCGGACCCGAATGTCGGGGCGGCTCCGGATGCCGCGGCGGCTACCGCCTTCGTCGCTGTTGCGCAGGCAGCGACGTCAGCCACTCAGCGTACGTCTGCGTCCCGAGCAGAGCGCCGGGGCCGGGCAGGAGCGAGCCATCGCGCTGGGCGCGCCCGGACGGGCCGGGCAGCGGGACGGCGGGAATCCAGGCGCGTGACCCGTTCTTGCGGGCGAAACCCCGCACCATGTCCGCAAGCCGCTCTTCGCGGGGGCCGGCGAGATCTGGTGCGCGTCCCGCCGGCGCACCCTCGGCAAGCGTGACGAGGTGCGCGGCGACCTCGCGGGCGGCGATCGGCTGCGTGCGCATCATCGGCGCGACGTGGACCGGGCCGATCTTCGCGCGTTCGTAGATCTGCTCGGCGAACTCGTGAAACTGCGTGGCGCGAACAACCGTCCAGGGCACATCGCCGCGCGCGATCGCACGCTCCTGGGCCAGCTTGCCGGCGTAATAGCCATAGGGTGCCCGGTCGACACCGACGATCGACAGAGCGACATGGTGACCGACGCCGGCCTCACGTTCCGCTGCCAGCAGCGTGTGCGTGGTCGCTTCGAAGAACCTGACGGCCTCATCGGCGTCCAGCGTCGTGACATTCACCACGTCTATCACGGCATCCACACCCCGCAGCGTCTCGGTCAGCCCGGCGTCCGCCGCGAGGTCCACGCCGGCACTGCGCGCGAGGACGATGACCTCGTGCCCGCGCACGCGCGCCTGCTCCGCCACATGGGTGCCCACGTGTCCGGTCCCACCGGCGACGGCGATTCTCACGGCGTGACCGCCGGCTACAGCTGCGCGCCGTTGTCGTCGGGGTCGTTCAGGCCCACATGTCGACCGCGCCACGATTCGTAGGCGATGAGCCATCCGATCGACAACGCGAACGCCAGAATGAGGCCGAGCCAGAGTTGTCCCCAGATGAGGCCGAACAGCACGCCGAGGGCGAGGATCAGCACCGTTCCGAGAAGCCACTGGACGCGCCCCTTGGGCCAGCCGCTGCGAGGTTCAGACATGCGCTCAGCATACGACCGTCGCGCGGGGGTGAGGATCCGGCCCGGGCGTCAGGACTCCGGGCTGTACGCGACCATCCAGTCGATGCCGAACTTGTCGCGCAGCATTCCGAATCGTCCGCCCCACGGCGGCACCTCGAACGGCATCGTGACGGCCCCGCCATCGACCAGCGCGTTCCAGAGCCCCTCGAGCAGCGGCTCATCGTCGCCGCTCACCGAGACCGAGATGCCCGCCGGCGGCGTGTACGGCATACCCGAGGGTGTATCCGAAGCCATCAGGACCATTCCGTCGGGGCTGGTCAGCTGCGCGTGCATGACGAGGTCGTTCTCGCTCGGGTCCTGCACCATCCCCTCGTACGAGCCGAACGTCGAGATCTCGAGGTCGCCTCCGAACACGCTCTGGTAGAACTCCATCGCGGCGCGGGCCTGATTCTGAAACGAGAGATACGGGTTGAGGGTGGGCATGTCTACTCCCGGATTGGGGCGCGTGTGCGCCGGGTCTTTTACACGGAACCCCATTCGGCGGCGCGAGGCGTTCGGTAGAGGCAATGCCGTCGGGCGCGCCCGCGGCAGATCACAGTGTCGTCGGGGCCCCCGACATCCGCAATGGGTCGGTGCGCGGTCCGGCGGAGGGCGATCGCTCGGCGCTGGAACGTCAGCGGCCGCGGTGATCCTCGGGGTGCAGTCGCGGGCCGCGGCGCGGCTCCCGGATGCCGCTGGCCCCGATGAGCCGGATCACGCGCTGGCGCTGGCCTGCCCAAGGGGCGAGCAGCTCCAGCATCCCGTCGTCGTCGACGCGCGTTCCGGAGAGGGCGTAGCCGACTTCGTGCGCGAGATGGAAGTCCCCGACGCTCACCGCATCGGCGTCGCCGACGGCGCGGATCCGGGTTTCGGCTGAGGTCCACGGGCCGATCCCGCGCTGGCTGATGAGCACGCGATCACGCGCCTCGCCGTCGGCCGCGGACAGGAATGTGCGGCCGATCACCTCGCCGCACCGTGCTGCCTCGACCACGGTGCGCGCCTGCGGCGGCTCGAGCCCCGCCCGGTGCCACGACCAGGACGGCACCAGACGCCAACCCTCGATGCTCGGGGGCGCGTACATCGGTCGCGGAGTGGGGCCGGGTGCCCGCTCGCCGTGCCACGTGACGATGCTCCGCCAGGCGGCGAACGCCTGCATGCCGGTGACCTTCTGCTCGATGATCGCGCTGGCCAGGGCATCGAAGAACAGGTCGGTGCGACTGATGCGTACGCCGGGGTTGCGATGGTGCGCCGCCGCGATGAGCGGATGCCGGCCCGCATCGAAGTCGCCCGGATCGTCCTCAGCCCCGCAGAGCGCGGGAAGCTGCTCGAGCGCCCAGGCGGCGCCGGCGCCCCACGCCGCCGCGCGGATCACGCCCGGGGAGACCTCGCGCAGAGCCAGCGTCGCCGTGCCCGCGGGGGTGCGGCTGGTGCGCCAGATCACTGCCCCCGAGACCTGCATGGTGGGGTCCCCGCGACCGTGTCGCTGATACAGCACGGTCCGCCCGAGGTCGAGCGGATGCCGCGGCCGGTACTCGGTCTCCAACGGTCTCGCGGCGTCGGAGCGCGTTTCGCGCCGGACCTCCGCGATCGTCATGCGCCCAGGTTACGCGGCGGGTCCGGACATCCGTCGTTCCCCTGTCGCAACCGGCGCCCCGCATCGGCGTGTTGCGACAGGCGAGCGGGGGGGCGGACGGGCGTCGTGTTGCTCCCCTGTCGCAATGTGCGCGCCGAGTCGGCGTGTTGTGACAGGGGAGCGGGGCGGGGCGCGCGGGGCGCGCGGCGCGGGCGCAGGCGGCCGGTGGCTCAGAAGCGGTCGGGCGAGGGGGTGCCGTGGCCGTAGCGGATCGACACGTCGGCGTGGCGGTCGAAGCGGTAGCCCACCCCGCGCACCGTCCGCACGATGTCTTCGTACCGGCCGAGCTTGGCCCGCAGACGCCGCACGTGCACGTCGATCGTGCGCTCGCCTGGAGACTCGTCCTCGGTGACGCCCTGCCAGAGCGATCCGACGAGCTCGGTCCGCTCGATCGTGCGTCCCTCCCGCAGCACCAGGTACTGCAGCAGCTCGAACTCCTTGAAGGTGAACGCGGCGGATTCGCCGTCGATCAGCACACGCTTGCGCGAGATGTCCACGACGACTCCACCGTGCAGGCGGTCTTCGTCCTCGGGCTCGTCCTGCTTGGTCCGGGCGATCGCGGACGGCTCGTGCAGGGCCAGGCGTACGACGTCGACGTCCCGGCCACCGGCGCCGACCGGCGCCAGCGCGACGGTCGCATAGGTCTCGGCATCCGGGGCGAGTTCGGCGAGGGTGCGGCGCAGCGCGTCGACCAGCACTCCGAGCGAGACTCCGGATGCCGCGGCCTTCGCCTCATCGATGCCGACGTAGAGGGCGAAGCCGCGCGGCGCGGTGCCCGGTGGCAGGTGCCGCGGTGAGGGGGCGGCGTCGACGGGAGCCGGCGCCAGAGCTTCGGCGGTCGGGGCCGTCGGGACGGCGCGAAGGTGACGCGCGGCCGCGGGACGTTCGAGGAGAGCGGTGTTCGACATGAGATGTGGTCCTTGCGATGGAACCCTGGCCGTGATCGACGTGGAGCGGGTTCGGCTGTGCTGCTGATCGGCCCCGATGGCGGGCCTGGGGTGCGAGGCGTCCGACGTGCGCGTGATCGACGCGCTTGTGGATGCTCGGGGATCCTGCGCGGCGTTCAGAAGCTGCGGGAGGATCCGGCGGGGGTCACCGTGTCAGCGACACATTCGACAACACATGACGATGCGGCCGGCCATCATGCCGGCAGTCCCGTTCGCCTCCCAGGCGGACAGAGAACGCGCGTTGTCAGTCATGTGCCCGATTATGTCCGACTGCGTCCTCGTGCGTCAAATCGCACACTCCACGCGGGGCGCGCGTGACGGAATGTTACAGATTGCTCAGTCGACTCCGGGCCGACGGCGGTCGGGTGCGGCAAAGTGTCTGCGCGTCATATGTTGGCCAATCCACCAAACCCCTTGCACTCCTCGCAGAACTGCGCTTAGTATCTCCATCGAAGCGTTTCCGCGAAGCGCTTCGATGATCTGCATATGATCAGACGGTTCGCGAATGCACACGACGGAGTTGGCATGGTGCTGGCATGGTGAAGATCAACGAGGTGGCTGCGGCTGCCGGCGTGTCCATCAGCACCGTCTCGTACGCGCTGAGCGGCAAACGACCGATCTCGCCCGCCACGCGACGCCGCATCGAAGAAGCGGTCCGCACGCTCGGCTACAGCCCCAACGCCGGTGCCCGCATGCTCGCGGGCAGTCGGACGCAGATCTTCGCCCTCACCGAGCCGCTCCGTCGAGACACGCACGCGCCGACACACATGGCGTTCGTCCTCGCGACCGCGGTCGCCGCCCGGCGCAGCGATTATGACATCCTCCTGCTCACCGACGAAGACGCGAAGGCCGGCATGAGCCGGGTGGCCGCGAACGGGCTGGTCGACGCGATTCTCGTCCTCGACGTCGCGCCCGACGACGAACGGGTCGTGCTCGCCCGGGCCATCTCGACGCCGACGATCTTCATCGGTGTGCCCGACGACTCCGACGGGCTGGTCTGCGTCGACCTCGACTTCGCCGCCGCCGCCGCGCTCGCGGTGGATCGGCTCGCGGATGCCGGTCACACGTCGCTCGGACTGGTCGGCCAGCCTGACGTGAGTTACGCGAAGTCCAACTTCCCGCCGCGCGTGCGTTCCGCCTTCGAGGCCACGGCAGAGAGACGAGGCCTCCAGGCCGCCTTCGGAACCACGGGCACCAAGCGAACGAGCCGCACCGCGACACGGCGCACGGTCTCTCAACTGCTGGATGCCGGGGCGACTGCGTTCGTCCTGCACTGCACCGAAGAGGCCCATGCGGTCGTCCTCGCCGAGCTGGCCGAGCGCGGCCTGAACGTCCCCGGCGACGTCTCGGTCGTCTCGGTGGGCGCCTCGTTCGACACCGGTGCCCTCGCGACTCCCGTCGATTCGATCCCGCTCGTGCCGGAGGCGTCCTGCGATCTGGCCGTCTCGCTGGCGATCCGCAGCCTTGGCGACGATCGTCCGGAACCGGGACTTCGGCTCATCCCTCCCACCTACGAGTCGCACGGGTCGGTCGCATCGGTCCACCGCGCGCCCGAGCCGGGCCCCGCCACGGATTCGGATATCCACCGCGAGGAGGCGGTGCACTGATCCCCTCCGTCACCGCTCTTTTCCTTCGCCGATCGTCGAAGCGCTTCAATACCCAGATCATCCGTCCCGACCACTGCCGGTCACCAAGAAAGGAATGCCACTGATGGCACGCACTATCCGAACAAACGCCAAGCGGGGAATCGCCCTCGTCAGTTCGCTGACGATCGCCGGCCTCGCGCTCGCCGCCTGCTCAGGCGGATCGTCCGACTCCGGCGGAGAAGCCGGCGACACCCTGAAGCTCTGGCACTACGAGGGCGCGGACAGCGCCATGGGAATCGCGTGGGCCGAAGCGATCAAGGTCTTCGAAGAGGAGACCGGCGCGACGGTCGAGTTCGAGGAGAAGAGCTTCGAGCAGATCCGCTCGACGGCGAGCCAGGTCCTCAACTCCGACGAAGCCCCCGACATCATGGAGTTCAACAAGGGCAACGCCACCGCCGGCCTGCTCGCGAGCCAGGGGCTGCTCACGGACATCACCGACGCGGTCGGTGAGTACGGCTGGGACGAGAAGCTCGCCCCCGCGCTGCAGACCACCGCCACGTACAACGAGGATGGCGTCATGGGCTCCGGCTCCTGGTTCGGCGTCCCGAACTACGGCGAGTTCGTCACCGTCTACTACAACAAGGATGCGTTCGCCGCGGCAGGTCTGGAGATCCCGACCACCTACGACGAGTTCACCGCGGTGCTCGACGCGTTCGTCGAGCAGGGCATCACGCCGCTCGCCGAGGCCGGGCTGGAGTACCCCCTCGGTCAGCTCTGGTACCAGCTCGCATTGAGCCAGGCCGACCGCCAGTTCGTGAACGACTACCAGCTGTACGAGAACCCGGTCGACTGGCAGGGCGAAGAGATCACGTACGCGACCGAGACTCTGCTGGACTACGTCGACAAGGGCTACATCGATCCGGACGTGTCCGGTGTCAAGGCCGAAGACGCGGGCGTCTCGTTCATCAACGGCACCGCCCCGATCTTCGTGTCGGGCAGCTGGTGGTACGGCCGGTTCGTCAACGAGATCACCGACTTCGACTTCGGCATCTTCCCGTTCCCGGACAGCGACCTCAGCCTCGGTTCCTCGGGCAACCTGTGGGTCGTGCCGGAGCGCGCCGCGAACAAGGAGCTCGCGTACGAGTTCATCGACATCACGATGCGCCCCGAGATCCAGGCGCTGATCGGCAACAACGGCGGCCTGCCCGTCGCCGCCGACACTGCCGACATCACCGACGCGAAGAGCCTCGAGCTGATCGAGGCGTTCAACGCCGTCAACGAGAAGGACGGACTGTCGTTCTATCCCGACTGGCCGACCCCGACGTTCTACGACACGCTCGTCGCCGAACTGCAGGAGCTCGTGAACGGCACCAAGTCGTCTGCCGACGTGCAGAAGGCGCTCGGCGACGAATACGAGTCGTACGTCTCGGACTTCCGCTGACACTCGCCTGATCCTGGGCGGCCTCGTCCCGATCGAGGTCGGGGCCGCCCAGCTCGCTCCGGATGCCGCGGCATCCCCCTTCTCTCTTCCGCATGACACAGGAGCCGGCCATGACCGCTGTTCCCTTCGTCCGACCGCCAAAGGCGTCGCGAGCGAAACTGCCCCCCGAGGAGCCACTGATCCCGCAGCGCGGGCGAGGAAGCGCGGCGGCCTACTGGCTGTACCTCATCCCCGGCCTCGTCCTGCTGACGATCGTCGTCATCATTCCGCTGTTCTGGAACTTCTACCTGACGTTCACCGAGTGGCGCGGGATCAAGCCCCCGGAGTGGATCGGGCTGGACAACTGGGTCGAGCTGATGGGCGACGCGAAGTTCTGGACGTCGTTCGGCAACAGCATCTGGATGATCGTCGCGATGGTGATCGTGCCCACCACCGTCGGCCTGATCCTCGCCGCCCTGCTGTTCGACGTCATCGGGCGCAAGTACGGCGGTAAGCTCGCGAGCTTCCTGCGCGCCACCTACTACCTTCCGCAGATCCTGCCTGCGGTGATCGCCGGCATCGTGATCGGATGGATCCTGCGGCCCGGCGATGGCGCACTGAACCAGATCCTCGAGAACATCGGCCTCGGTGCGCTGACCCACAACTGGCTCGGCAGCCCCGACACCGCGCTGGCGAGCATCATGGTCGTCCTGGTCTGGATCCAGATCGGCTATCCCGTCGTCGTGTTCATGGCGGCGCTGCAGCGAGTCGACCCCGAGCTCTACGAAGCCGCCGAGCTCGACGGCGCGAACTGGTTCCAGCGCTTCAGCGCCATCACGGTCAGCATCATCCGGCCCGAGATCTACGTGGTCACCCTGACCTGCACGATCGCGGCGCTGAAGGTGTTCGGCCCGGTCTACGTGCTCACCCGCGGCGGTCCCGGTACATCGACGATCGTCCCGGCCTACTACGCGTACACCGAGTTCTTCCAGGCACAGCAGGTCGGGTACGGCGCGACGATCGCGACGGCCCTCACGATCGTGATCGCGATCGTCTCCATTCTGTTCATCCGCGCTCAGAACGCGTCGGAGCGCAAGGAAAGGGCGGGTCTGTGATGGTCGCCGGAACCGCTATCGCCGTCGACACGAAGCCGACGAAGCCGACCAAGCCGACGAAGCAGCGGCGGCGGCGCGGGGGCATGTCGCGTCCGCGCGGCGTGGACTGGCTGATGCTCGCATTCGTGGTCGTCGCCGCGATCCTGATCATCGCGCCGTTCTACCTGATCCTCGTGAACTCGTTCAAATCCCCCGCGGACTACTCCAACGGCGGACCGCTGTCGCTGCCCACGTCGTTCTATTTCGACGGCATCGCAAACTTCTGGAACCGCGTCAACTTCCCCGAGAAGATCTGGAACTCGATCTTCATCTCCGGCATGGTGGCGGTGCTCGCGGTGCTCATCTCGGTACTGAACGCCTTCGCGATCGGCATCGGCCGCATCAAGGGCCGGTCCTGGATCGTCCTGCTGTTCCTGCTCGCGAACCTGCTGCCGCAGGAGGCGCTGCTGTACCCGCTGTACTACATGTTCAAGGCGGTCGGGCTGTACAACAACGTGTGGTCGGTGATCATCATCTTCACCGTCATCCAGGCGGCCTTCGGCACGTATCTGCTCTCGGCCGTCTACGGCACATTCCCCAAGGAGGTTCTCGAGGCCGCCGCGATCGACGGCGCTACTCGCTGGCAGATCCTGTGGCGCGTGATCTTCCCGATCAGCCGTCCCACCCTGTCGGTCCTGCTGATCTTCTTCTTCATCTGGACGTGGAACGAGTTCCTCATCCCGCTCACGTTCCTGGTCTCCAATGCGAACCAGACCGTGCCCGTCGCGATCAGCGTGCTGCAGGGCGACCGCCTGATGGATGTCACCACCACCAGCGCGTCGGCCCTGCTGGGCCTGATCCCCACGCTCATCTTCTTCCTCATCTTCCAACGCACCCTCACACGGGGCATCACGGCAGGAGCAGTCAAGTAATGAAGTTCACCGACGGGTTCTGGCAGCTCCGCCCCGGGGTCACCGCGCTCTACTCGCAAGAGGCCTACGACATCTGGCAGATGGATGCCGAAGACGATGGCGCCGGACTGCAGATCACCGCCCCGACTTCCGTCATCGCCAGGCGCGGCGACGTGCTCAACCGCCCGGTGCTGACCGTGTCGCTGTCCTCGCCGATGGAGGGCGTCGTGCGCGTCCGGGTCGCCCATCACACCGGGGGGCCCTGGCACGGCGGGTTCGATCTGCCCGGGGCCGTCGCCGGCGGAGCGGGCGCGGTATCGGTCACAGACCGCGGGGGAGTGCTCGAGAGCGGAGCCCTGACCGCGAGGATCGCCGCGGGCGCACCGTGGGATCTCTCGTTCGAGGTCGACGGCACGCGTGTGACCGGCAGCGGTCTCAAAGCCCAGGCGTACCTGAACGTCGCCGACGAGACCCAGCTCAGCCACGGCGTCGTCGGCAACGCACGCACGGGTGCGGCTGCGCCCAGCGCCCACGCGTTCGTGCGCGAGCAGCTCGATCTGGGTGTCGGCGAGTTCATCTACGGGCTGGGTGAGCGCTTCGGACCGTTGGTGAAGAACGGGCAGTCTGTCGACATCTGGAACGCCGACGGCGGCACCTCCAGCGAGCAGGCGTACAAGAACATCCCCTTCTACCTGTCGAACCGGGGCTACGGGGTGCTCGTCAACGACCCCGGCCACGTGTCGTACGAGATCGGGTCGGAAGCGGTCGAGCGCGTCCAGTTCTCCGTTCCCGGTGAGGTGCTGGAGTATTTCGTGATCGCGGGCCCCACACCCAAGCAGGTCCTCGATCGCTACACCGCCCTCACCGGCCGTCCGCCGATCGTGCCCGCGTGGTCGTACGGACTGTGGCTGTCGACCTCGTTCACCACCGACTACGACGAAGCCACCGTGACCTCGTTCGTCGACGAGATGGCCCGCCGCGAGCTGCCGGTGTCGGTGTTCCACTTCGACTGCTTCTGGATGCGCGAGTTCAACTGGTGCGACTTCGAGTGGGATCCGCGGGTGTTCCCCGATCCGGACGGCATGCTCGCTCGGCTCCGCGAGAAGGATCTGCGGGTGTGCGTGTGGATCAACCCGTATATCGCGCAGCGATCGCCGCTGTTCGCCGAAGCCGCGGCATCCGGGTATCTGGTGAAACGTCCGGACGGAGCGGTGTGGCAGTGGGATCTCTGGCAGGCGGGCATGGGTCTGGTCGATTTCACGAACCCGGACGCGACCGCCTGGTACCAGGGAAAGCTTCGGGCCCTGGTCGATCAGGGAGTGGATTGCTTCAAGACCGACTTCGGCGAGCGGATCCCGCTCGAGGTGGAGTACTTCGACGGATCCGACCCGTCCCGCATGCACAACCTCTACACGCAGCTGTACAACAAGGCCGTGCACGAGGTCCTCGTCGAGGCGAAGGGCGCCGGCGAAGCGGTGCTGTTCGCGCGGTCGGCGACCACCGGCGGCCAGGCGATGCCGGTCCACTGGGGCGGCGATTCCACCTCGACCTTCGAGTCGATGGCTGAGACGCTGCGCGGCGGCCTTTCGCTCGCGATGAGCGGGTTCGCGCATTGGAGCCACGACATCGGCGGTTTCGAGGGAACCCCGGATGCCGCGGTCTTCAAACGCTGGACCGCCTTCGGCCTGCTCGGCTCGCACAGCCGCTTCCACGGCTCCAGCTCCTACCGCGTGCCGTGGGCGTTCGACGAGGAAGCGGTGGAGGTCACCCGTGTCTTCACGCACCTGAAGATGCGGCTCATGCCGTACCTGTTCGCCGCGAGCCTCGAGGCGGCCGAGAAGGGCGCGCCGATCATGCGGCCCATGCAGCTGGAGTTCCCCGACGACCCGGCGGTGGCCCATCTGGACAGGCAGTACATGCTGGGAGCCGACATCCTCGTCGCGCCGGTGTTCACGGCCGACGGCGACGTGGAGTTCTACCTGCCCGCGGGCACCTGGACCCATCTGCTCACCGGCGACGAGGTCACCGGCGGCACCTGGCGACGCGAGCGGCACGGGTTCACCTCGCTTCCGCTGTATGTGCGACCGGGTGCGGTCATCCCGTGGGGTGCGCGCAGCGACCGCCCCGACTACGACTACCTCGACGGCCTGCGATTGCGGGTATTCCCGGGTGGGACGGGCACCGCCACGGTGACCGTCACGACACCCGAAGGCGCAGCGGAGACGTTCGCCGTCGACCTCGCGGAGGTGACAAGGTGAGTCTCGTGAAGACGACGCACACCGAGGGCAGTCCGGACTATCGGGACAGCGGTCTGGTGTTTCCTCCCGGATTCACTTTCGGCTCCGCCACCGCGTCGTACCAGGTCGAGGGTGCCGCAGCCGAGGACGGGCGCGGGCCGTCGATCTGGGACACGTTCAGCAAGACACCCGGCAAGGTGTGGAACGGCGACACCGGCGACATCGCGTGCGATCACTATCATCGGGTAGAGAGCGATCTGGACCTCATGAAGGACCTGGGGCTGGACGCGTACCGGTTCTCGATCGCGTGGCCGCGCATCCAGCCCACCGGTACCGGTGCGGTGAACCAGGCCGGCATCGACTTCTATTCGCGGCTGGTCGACGGGCTGCTCGAACGCGGCATCAAGCCCGTCGCGACCCTGTACCACTGGGATCTGCCGCAGCCGCTCGAGGACGCCGGCGGCTGGCCGGTCCGGGCCACGGCCGATGCGTTCGCGGATTACGCCGCGATCATGGGCGCGGCACTGGGCGACCGCGTCCACACCTGGACCACTCTGAACGAGCCCTGGTGCTCCGCGTACCTCGGATACGGGCAGGGCGGACACGCGCCCGGTCGGCACGAGCCGGCCGCCGCTCTCGCCGCGGTCCACCACCTGAACCTCGCGCACGGCCGTGCCCTCCAGGCGCTGCGGGCGACCTCCACCGGTGCCCCCGAGTACTCCGTGACGCTCAACTTCCACGTCCTGCGCGGGCTGGGGGATGCCGCGGCCGAGGCGACGCGTCGGATCGACGCACTGGCGAACCGGGCGTTCACCGGACCCATGCTGCACGGGGCGTATCCGGCGGACCTGCTGGAGGACACGGCATCCGTCACCGATTGGTCGTTCGTGCAGGACGGTGACCTCGCCTCGATCCACCAGCCGATCGACGTGCTGGGCGTGAACTATTACTCCACCGCGACCGTGCGGATGTGGGACGGCGTCTCGCCGCGCCAGCACAACGACGGGCACAAGACGACCGCGGGCGGCACGGCGTGGCCGGGCAGCGACCGCGCGGTCGAATTCGTCGAGCAGCCGGGCCCGTACACCGCGATGGGATGGAACATCGCCCCCGAGGGTCTGGAGGAGCTCTTGCTGAACATCTCGGCGGAGTTCCCGGACCAGCCGCTCATGATCACCGAGAACGGCGCCGCGTTCGACGATACGGTCGCCACCGACGGCTCGGTGCCCGATCCCGAACGCCTCGACTACCTGCGTCGCCACTTCACCGCCGCCCACCGAGCCATCGGGCGAGGGGTCGACCTGCGGGGCTATTTCGTGTGGTCGCTGCTGGACAACTTCGAGTGGGGCTATGGGTATGCCAAGCGGTTCGGCATCGTCCGCGTCGACTTCGACACCCTCGAACGGACCGTCAAGGATTCCGGCCTGTGGTTCCGCGAGCTGGCGACGACGGGTGCTCTGCCGGGTCCAGGGAACGCCCAGGCGCCTACGCGCCCGGAGCCAGTGATCGGAAGTACCCTATCGACGTGACTTCGCTGACCTTCACCCACGAACCCGACGCCTCGCGCTACACCCTGCACCGCGGCGATGACCTCGTCAGCGTGCTGGACTACCGCGATGACGGCCGCACGGTCGCGATGACCCGCGCCTACACCGTGCCCGGGTTCCGAGGTCACGGCTATGCCGGCGAGCTGGTCGATCGCGCGGTCACGCTCTTGGAGGGCCAGCAGAACCGACAGGTGATCCCGGTGTGCTGGTACGTCGCGGACTGGTTCGCGGAGCACCCCGAGCGCGGCGGCATCCTGCAGCACCGCGCCACCGCGTAGGCACCCGTTGCGCGGAACGCGCAGCTCTTAATGGCTCCGCCCCACACCCCCGTTGCGCTGAACGCGCAGCTCTCAATGGGGCTCCGCCCCACACCCCCGTTGCGCTGAACGCGCAGCTCTCAATGGGGCTCCGCCCCAAACCCCCGTTGCGCTGAACTCGCACCTACACTGAGCCCGTGGACTTCGAGACCGTCTTCACCTACGTCGCTCTGACGTTCGAGGCCATCGGCGCGTTGTCGATGATCGTCGGGTTCGTCATCGCACTGGCGCTGGGCTGGCGCTCGCTGCGCCGCGGCGAGGGCGGCAGCACCGCGTTCTCCGTGCTGCGGAACACCCTGGGTGCGGCGATCCTCCTCGGGCTGGAAGTGCTCGTCGCCGCCGACCTGATCCGCACGATCACCTCAAAGCCGTCGCTGGAAGACGCGGTGATTTTGGGGATCATCGTCGTGATCCGGACCATCCTGTCGATGTCGATCCAGATCGAGATCGAAGGCGTACTGCCGTGGCGTCGCGCGCTGACCACCAGCGGCGGCCAGCTGATCGGGCGCGCGATCGCCAAAGACCGGAGGGCGGCAGGTGCCACCGACGGAACAGCGGCGTCGTAGCCGATTGCGTACTCGCGGGTGTGCGTGCGCGTCAACCCCTTGGAACGATCCGCGTCCGCAGGAGAGTGTAGGAGGCGTCGATAAGGAGACGTCATGAGCACGGATGGATATCTACCGGAGGCTGTCGTGAACGCGGACCCGCCCGGCGGGTGGGAAAGCGGCGAGGTCGCCGACCGCGAGACGGCTGCCCGCAATGTCGATGCGATCGACTCGCCGTCGCTGAGCGACTCGGGGCTTCCGCCGAATGCGCCCGACGGCACCGACGCCACGGCGGACACGCCGGGCACCGTCGAGGGCGACGCGGCCGGCCAGGGGTCTGACCCCGACCTGATCACGGACGACGACCTCGCCGAGGGCGACTCCTGATGTCGGGCACGGCGAACGAGTTCGAGAACCCCGGGGCGAACCACCCCGACCGGAAGGACACGGAGGGCGTGCAGCCTGCGCCGGCCGAGCAGCGCAGCGATGCGGGCGTGGGCGGCGCCGTGAACCGGTCGGATGACGCGCCGCGGGGCGAGGAGACGCAGGACGAGCCGGTGCTCGCTCAGAATCAGGCCACGCGGCAGGAGAAGATCGACGGGATCGTCGCGCAGACGCGCGTCGACCTCGGCGGCGAGACCGACGAGCGCTATGCGGAGGTGCTGCGCCAGCGCTTCGTGGACTCCGGCATCGAGATGACCGACGAGGATCGGCAACGCCTCGCCGGTGACGTCAATCCCCGCTCCGGCGGCGGCGGCGTCTGAAAACGCGGGGTCGACGCGCCTGACGCGGTGTCCGACGCGCGCTTACCGCGGGGCACCAGCCGGAGACGCGGGCGATCCTGCACGGGTCCGGACGTGGGCGACCCGGCGGTCAGCCCACGTCCGGACTCAGGTTCAGGCGACGGCGCACACCGTCGCCGGACTGTCGTGAATCCCGATCGGCCGTGGCCATGCCGCGCGTACCGCGGTGCGGCGGGCCTCCTCGCGGGGGGTGAGGCGAGCAGCGGCCACGACCCGGGGCGCGACGAGCTCGGTCTGCGCGGCGCGCCGTTCCCGGATCGAGGCGAGAAGTGCGAGTTCGCGCTGGCGCATTTCGACCTCGTGATGGAACTGCGCTTCGGCTGCGTGAACGATCGAGAGCATGATTCCTCCTAGGATCCGATGACTCCAACGTACGGAGGGGTTCCGACATTGCTCGGCCCGGCGCGGTTGGCAGGATTCGGCGCATCGCGGGCGGGAATCCGTGCACGACGGCGCGCTCCGCGGGCCGATTCCGGATCTCCGCGCGAGCGAGGTCTCAGCCCGGTTGCGCGAACTCCCGGATCAGGGTCGCGGCCGGCGCGGCATCCCGGATCATCGTCTCGTGCCCGTGGCCGGGCACCTCGGCGAGTCGTGCGTGCCGCAGCGACGCGACCACGATCCGGCACCAGTCCCGGGAACTGACGTAGTCGTTCTCGCCCCGGAGCACCAGAACGCGGGCCCGGATATGCGCATACGTCTGCTCCGGGCGGTGCGCCAGCATGGCCTGGAACTTTCCGCGCAGGTGGGGTCCGGCGCGAAGGTATTCGCGCGCCCCGACGACGATCACGCGGGGACTCTCCACCGCCAGGTCCTGTCCCATCCGCAGCAGCTGACCCATGGCGGTGCGCTCGCGCGCATTGACCGTCGGCCCGATGAGGACGACACGGTCGACCAGGTCAGGATGCCGCGCCGCGACCTCTCCGGCCACCTGCGCACCCATCGAGTGCCCGACCAGGACGAACCGTGCGGGGTCGAGGCTGCGCAGGTATGCGGCCACCAGATCGGCGGTGCGCTCCACCGTGAGGATGCGTGGCGGCTCTGGCGCCTCACCGTATCCGGGCAGATCGACGGCGATCGTCGGAGCGTCGAGATGTTCGATCAGGTCCGCGAAGACGCTCCGGCCCATGCCGATGCCGTGGATCAACACGAAGACGGGGGACTCGGCTCGCGTCGCCCGGCTGACGCTGGTCTCCGCCACGAGCGTCGCTCCCCCGTGGGAGAAGTACGCGATGTCGCTCACCGGTAGAGGCTATCTGTACGGCACCGCTGTCCCCACCGTGGCAGAGCCGCCAGACTGGGTTCACCGGGGCCGTCGACTCGGGAAGGGCGATGATGGGGCGTTTCAAGAGCGCATATCTGGACGTGCTCAACCGCACGCTCAACCCGCTCGCGGTCCGCCTCGCCAAGCGCGGACGGGGGCCGTTCTCTCTCATCCGTCACATCGGCCGCAAGAGCGGCCGGACGTTCGAGACGCCGGTGATCCTGGCCGACTCGTCGAACGGGCTGGTCGCGGAGCTGACGTACGGCGATCAGGTGAACTGGTACCGGAACATCGTCCGCGGCGGCGGGCAGATCGTGCACCGTGGGCGCACTTACCGGATCCTGTCGGTCGAGCCGCTTCCGGCGGCGGACGGCCTCGCCGCCTACGGACCGCTGCGCTCGACGATCCTCCGCCTGCTGCGCCGGCGCGAGTTCCGGCTCATCCGGGTAGCGCCGTCGCCGTCTGTACCCGGCGGGGAGGACTGACCCGACAGATCGGCGTCGCTCACCGAAAACCCTTGCTGACGGCATCCGCTCGCCCGACTAGCCTGGGTGCGATGTCGGATTCCATCTCTCCGAGCGCCGCGGCCGCCCCGGCGGCGACGACGACCACGGCCGGCGCGGCCCGTCCCGTCGGCGGCGCGCACCCGCCGACGACCGACATCGCACTGACCTCGCCGCAGCGCTGGCGCGCGTTCTGGGTCTGCGTCACCGTCGCGGCGATCACGATCCTCGACCTGTCGAAGGTCAACGTCGCGCTGCCGTCCATCGAATCCGCGCTCGGCGCCGGCTCGACCGAGCTGCAGCTCATCGTGGCGGGCTACGTGCTGACGTTCGGGCTGGTGCTGGTGCCCATGGGCCGACTCGGCGACCAGCGATCGCGTCGCGGGCTCTTCATCGTCGGGCTCTCGCTGTTCACGGTGACCAGCCTGGTGTGTGCGCTCGCGATCAGTCCCGTCATGCTGCTGGTCGGCCGGCTCCTGCAGGGCGTTGCGGCCGGCATTCAGATGCCACAGGTGCTGGGGCTCATCCAGCAGCTGTTCCAGGGCAAGGAGCGCGGGCGCGCGTTCGGCCTCTTCGGCGCCACGGTCGGGATCGCCACCGCATTCGGTCCCACGCTCGGCGGACTGCTGATCCTGATCGGCGGCCCGACCGACGGCTGGCGCTGGATCTTCTGGATGAACGTCCCGCTGTGCCTGATCGCGATCGCCCTGGCCGTCTGGGTCCTGCCCGGAACCCGGACCCGCTCGCACCGGGCGCTCTCGTTCGACCTGTTCGGAGTCTTCCTCTTCGGCTTGGCCGTGCTCTCCCTCATGTGGCCGTTCCTGTTCACGACCGGCTCGCCGGACGACAATCCGCAGCGGTGGTGGCTTCTGGTGGCCTTCGTCCTGTTCGCCGGGGCGTTCGTGGCATGGGAGCGGCACTACGAGTCGCGCGGCAAGCAGCCCCTGATCCGGTTCGGCCTGTTCCGGATCTCGTCGTTCCGCAACGGAACGTTCCTGATCGCGGCGTACTTCACCGCGATCCCTGCGCTGTTCCTGCTGACCACCCTGTTCCTGCAGACCGGCCTGGGGCTGGCGCCGGTGTTCGCGGGTATGGTCACGATCGGATTCGCACTCGCGAACGCGCTGTTCTCATGGATCGGCGGAAATCTCGTCGGCACATACGGTCGCACCATCGTCGTCTGGGGCCTGGTCGGGGTGCTGGTCGCCGTCCTCGGTCTCGCCGCCGCGGCCCTGTTCGTGCCCGCGGACGCGGTCGTGTGGGTGATGGCGGGCATCATGGTCGTCGGCGGCGCGGGGGGCGGGCTGGTGCTCTCGCCCAACCAGACACTGACGCTCGCCGACATCCCGGTCAAGCAGGGGGGCATCGCCGGATCCATCGGTCAGCTCGGCCAGCGGATCGGAACCTCCATCGGCACCGCCGTCGCGCTGTCGCTGTTCTACGCGACCATCTATCGCGAGGAGGGCGGCACCGCCAGTGAGCTGGAGGTGTACCACGACGCCTACGCGTACGGCATGACCGCTGTCGCGGTCTTCATCGCGCTGGCATTCGTCATCTCGGTCATCGATCTGAGTTCGCGGCGACGCAAGAAGGAACGCTGAGGCTTCGCGAGGAGCGAACCCTCCGCACGCCTCGACGGTGATGTCGCACGGCGCACGTAGCGTGTGAGCATGCGCATCCTGCACACCTCGGACTGGCACATCGGGCGGTCGTTCCACGGCCACGCCACGCTCGATGCGCTGCGGGGCGTGCTCGACACCCTCGCCGCGCAGGTCCGCGAGAACGACGTCGACGTGGTGATCATCGCGGGGGATGTCTTCGACTCGGCCGCACCGGCGGCTGCCTGCTACACCGTCCTCTCCGATGCTCTCCGCGCGCTGTCGGAAGCAGGCACCCGCATCATCGTCACAACCGGCAACCACGACTCGGCGGCGCGGCTCGGATTCCAATCCGGGCTGCTGCGCGACGGCATCCATGTCGTGACCGACCCGTTGTCCGCGGGCACGCCGATCACGATCGACGACGAGCACGGGCCCGTCCACTTCTACGGCATCCCATTCCTCGAACCGGCGCTGGTCCGCCACCTGTGGCCGGAGGCCGAGCTTCGTTCGCAGCACGCGACGATCGCACACGTCATGGGACTGGTGCGCGCCGACCACGCCGGTCGGGGCGGCCGGTCGGTCGCGATCGCCCACTGCTTCGCCGCGGGCGTCGAGGCGACACCCGGTGTGGAGCGGGAGATCCGGCAGGGGAGTCTCGACGTGGTGCCTCTGGGCGCGTTCGAGGGTCCCGACTATGTGGCGCTCGGTCACATCCACGGCCGGCAGCAGCTGTCCGAGCGGGTGCGATACGCGGGTGCGCCCCTGCACTACAGCTTCGGCGAGGCGGACAAGCCCCGCGGGTCCTGGCTGGTCGACCTCGATTCGGCAGGGCTCGCATCCGTCGCCTGGCTCGACCTGCCCGTTCCGCGACGGTTGAAGACGCTGCGCGGCACCTTGGACGAGTTGCTGAACGACGCGCGCTTCACCGAGCACGAGGACGCCTGGGTCTGCGCGCAGTACACCGACCCCACGCCCCAGCTCGACCCGATGCGGCGACTGCAGGCGCGCTTCGGCTACTGCGCGACGGTGATGCACACGCCCGAAGGCGTGCGCGGACCCGACGGGCTGACCTACTCGCGGCGCGTCCGCGCCGCGCGCAACGACGTGGAACTGGTCGACGCCTTCCTGACCCACGTGCGGGACGGCGAAGGGGCTTCCGAGCGCGAAATCGGCGTGCTCCGTGACGTGATCGAGGAACGGTCGCTCGTCGAGGCGTCCGCGTGAGGCTGCACCGGCTCGAGCTGGAGGGGTTCGGACCGTTCCGCGAGCGGCAGGTCGTCGACTTCGACGCGTTCGCCGCGGACGGCATCTTCCTCATCGCGGGTCGCACGGGCGCCGGCAAGTCGAGCGTGCTGGACGGCGTGTGCTTCGCGCTGTACGGCGGCGCGCCCCGGTACGACGGAGCCGAGAAGCGGCTGCGCAGCGACCACTGCGCCCCCGACGACCCGACGAGCGTGGCCGTGGAGTTCAGCGCCGCCGGAAAACGGTGGCGGGTCACCCGCTCGCCGGAGTACGAGCGGCCCAAGCAGCGGGGCTCGGGGTGGACGACCGAACCGCACCGCGCGCAGCTCGACGAGCTCGTCGACGGGTCGTGGCGCGGCCGCGCCGCCCGCCCGGTCGACGTCGCCCGCGACCTGGACGAGATCCTGGGGCTCAACCAGCAGCAGTTCCTTCAGGTCATCCTCCTCGCCCAGGGGCGCTTCGCGGAGTTCCTGCTGGCCAAGAACGACGACCGCCAGCGCCTGCTGCGCAAGCTCTTCGGCACGCGCACGTACGAGGACTACCAGAATGCGCTGGAGCAGCGTCGCAAAGACGCCGAGCGCGCGCTCGCGGCGGCGGACGACGGCGTCGCAATGCTGGTCGGCGAGGCCGAGCGTCTCATCGACGGCGACGCGCTCGTCGGCGACGGCACCGATGGCGGCACATCGAGCGCCACCGGCGTCCCGGGCGCCGCCGAGGACGTGCCTCCGATCGCCGTCCGCTTCGAAGCGGGCGAGCGCGCCATCCAACGGCTGGCGTACCGCGCCGACACCCTTGCACGAGAGCGGGACGCCGCCGATGCCGCGCATCGTGCCGCCGAAGCCGCGCACGCCGCGGCCACGTCGATGCGCGACAAGCAGGAGCACCGCACGCGCTCGCGCGCCGCGCTGGCGGCGCTCGAGGAGCGCGCTGCGTTCATCGTCACAGACCGCGAGACGCTGACGCGCGCGGCCGCCGCCGAGGCGCTGCGTGCACCGATCGAGTCCACTGCGCGCGCCTGGCTCGCCGCCGCTGCTGCCGCCGACACCGAAGACGTCGCGCGGGTCGCGTGGGCTGCAGCGGGCGAAGGTGCCGACACCGCGGGCCTGGCCCGGCGGATCGAGGAGCTCACCGGCGACCTCGCCGTCGCGACCGCAGCCACTGCCGAGGAGCGCCGACTCGAGGAGGGCGAGAGGGCACTGGCCTCGGCCCGCGCCCGCATCGAGGAGTTCGAGGCGCTTCTGGGCCGCATCGATGCCGCGCGCGCGGGTCTTCCGGAGCACCTGGCCGAGCTGGACGCCGAGCTCGCGGTGCACACCGCCGCGGCGGCAGCGCTCGATGCCGCACGGACCGGTCTGCAGGACGCCACCAGCCGCCTCGAGGCCGCCCGCGAGGCGGAGCGTCTCGCCGCGGCGCAACGGCAGGCCGAGTCCGCCCACGCGGACGCGCTCGCCGCGCTCGAGCACGCGGCATCCGCCGTCACCGTCCTGCTGCGACGGCGATTGGCCGGTCATGCGGCCGAGCTCGCCGCGGCACTGGTCGACGGTGAGCCCTGCGCGGTGTGCGGGTCCGTCCAGCACCCGCACCCGGCGGATGCGACGGACGAGCCGGTCACCGATGGGCATCTCGCGACTGCCGAAGAGGTCAAGGATGCCGCGGCCGCCGCCGAGCGGGCCGCCGCCGACCGCGCCCGCAGCGCACGGGTCGCCCACGCGGACGCCGCAGCCCGAGCGGGTGGCGCCGAGATCGCGATCCTCGCCGAAGGCCACGGCCTGGCCGAGAAGGCGGTGCACACCGCAGAAGCCGCCGTCTCAGACCGGGACCGGCTCGCTGCGCGACGGCAGCAGCTCGTGGAGACGGATGCGGCAGCCGTCGCGGAGCGCGACGGCCTGGCCGCCGATCTTGCGGGAGCACGCGAGTCGCTGGCGGCACTGATCGAGCAGACGACGTCCGCGCGCCGCGCGGTCGACGCCGCCCGCGGCAGCTTCGTCACGGTCGCCGAACGGATCGCCGACGCGACCTCTCGTCGCCGGCTCGCCCGGACGCTCGCCGACGCCCACGCCGATGCCGCCGTGCGCGACGCGGCAGCGCGCGACGCGGCGGCCGATCTCGATACGCGGGTCGCGGCATCCGTGTTCGCGTCCGTCGATGAGGCGACCGACGCGCTGCGGGACGCCTCGACGCGCGCCGTCCTGGACGAACGCATCCGGGACCATGACGCTGCGCTGCGCACCGAGCGCGACCGGCTGCGCGACCTCGAACTCGAGCTGGCCGGTGCTTCCGAGAGTCTCATCGATCTGGATGCCACCGCCGGCGAGCTCGCGGGCGCCCGCGAACGGTGGAGCACCACGGTGGATGCCGCGGCGCACGCCGCACAGACGGTGGCGCGACTGCGCGACCTCCTGGAGCGCGCCGCCGCGGCGCACGCGAAGATCGCCGACCTGTCGGACGAGCACGCGGTGGTCGCGCGCCTGGCCAACACGGTCGCGGGGAAAGCCCCGAACACTCACCGCATGACGTTGGAGTCGTTCGTGCTCGCCGCCGAGCTCGAGGAGATCGTCGAGGCGGCGAACCTCCGGCTGGACGACATGTCCTCGGGTCGTTACCGGCTGCAGCATTCCGATGCCCGCGCGGCGCGGGGCGCGGCATCCGGACTCGGCCTGCAGATCATGGACGCGCACACCGGTCAGGCCCGGCCCGCCCAATCCCTGTCGGGCGGAGAGACCTTCCTTGCGTCGCTCGCCCTCGCACTGGGGCTCGCCGAGGTGGTCACCGCCCGCGCCGGCGGGGTCACCCTCGACACGCTGTTCATCGACGAAGGGTTCGGATCTCTCGATGAGGACACCCTCGAGCTCGCGATGCGCACCCTCGACGAACTCCGCCAGGGAGGGCGCACCGTCGGCCTCATCAGCCATGTCGCGGCGATGAAGGAGCAGCTCCCCGCCCAGCTTCTGGTCGAGGCGACGGCGCAGGGTCCCAGTGTCATCCGCCAGGAAGGTGCCGTCGTCCGCTGAACGGGAGTCGCCCCGGCGCGGCGCACCGACTCATCCGGTCTTAGGCTGGGGGAGTGAACAAGGGCACAGTCTGGACCATCGTCGGCGTCATCGCGGCGATCGTCATCGCGTGGTTCCTCGTCAACGTGCTCTTCTCGGTGGTGGCCTTCTTCATCAAGCTTCTGGTCGTGGCCATCGTCGCGGTCATCGTGTTCCTCGTCCTGCGGGCCGTGTTCGCCCGCAGCGACGACTCCGAGTCCTGATCGCCCCGGTCGGGCCTCAGACGCCGTAGTCCGCGCGCACGCGCTCGCGCAGCTGTGCGCTGCACGCGGTGACCGTGGTCCGCCAGTCGGTGATCGCGTCGTCCTCGGCGCGGTCGGAGACGGCCTTGAGCACCCGGATGGGGATGCCGAACCGCTCGGCGACCCACGCGTAGGCGTAGGTCTCCATATCGACCAGCCCCGCGCCGAGCAGCCGAATCCCCGCCACCGCATCGGAATCGTCCACGAAGGAGTCGCCGGTCGCGATGGTGACACTCTCGCCGCCGAGCTTCTCCTGCCTCGGGTCGGGCTCGGTCGGGATCGCGCCGAGTTCGACCCGCATGGGCAGCGAGACGTGCTGGCCGACGATCCCGTCGATGTCGGTCACGTCGTGCTGGATCGCGGCGTCGATCTCGTAGACGGTCCCGTCCAGTCGTTCGTCGATTGCGCCGGCGGTCCCCACGACCACGATCTCGTCGTAGCGCGCCGCGTCCAGAGCGCGGGTGAGCGCGTACGTCGCCTGGAGCTTGCCGGGCCCGGTGACGAGACGGTCGAATCCGGTGAGGACGGGAGGGAAGGCGACGAGTTCGGATTCGAGCGCTGCGACGAGAAGTTTCACCGGTCTATCCTTCCAGGCCGCCGAGGCACCTCGCGCCGCTGGGTCGTGTGCGGGCCGGCGCTGGGGTTCGCCTGTCGCGATCTGCGGCCGCGCTCGGCGTGTTGTGACAGGCGAGGGGGGTGGGGCGCCGCGCTCCGAGGGGCGGGGGCGAGTGCGCGGGACCTGCGGGCATGGGGTTCTGCTGTCGCGATCTGCGGCCGCGCTCGGCGTGTTGTGACAGGCGAGCGGGGTGGGGCGCCGCGCTCCGAGGGGCCGGGGGAGTGCTCCGCGGGCGGGGGAGTGCGCGGGACCTGCGGGCATGTGGTTCTGCTGTCGCGATCTGCGGCCGCGCTCGGCGTGTTGTGACAGGCGAGCGGGGTGGGGCGCCAGGCGAGCGGGGTGCGGAGGCCGCGAGCGGGGTGGGGCGGACGCGGGCACAGCGACCGCGCGGCCGCGGGGTCAGCGGTGGAGCCCCACCGGACCCAGGACGACGCGACGCTGATCGCGCCGCCACCGCGCACGGCTCTCGCGGAATTCGGCGCGCGTCGTGAAGCGGTAGCGGTACGACACGGCGCGTACCCAGCGCGGCTGCTCTCCGGCGAACGGATCTGCGGCGAGCAGGCGCAGCGTCGGCCGGTCAGCCTCCAGCAGCCGGACCAGGAACGCGGTGAACCACTCATCGAGCGAGCGCCCGAGGGGCAGGAACCACATCAGCCAGTCGAGCCTGAGGTGGTACGGAGCGAACTGGCGGGGGATCCGGGTGAGATCGCCCGGCTTGCCCTTGAAGGCGTATTCGTGCCAGGTCGCGGCATCCGGGTTGTGATCCCTCGTGCCCTCGACCACGATCTCGATGCGCACTTTCGTGACCGTGCCGAACGCACCGTACGCGTTCGCCAGCTGCCAGCGGTTGAAGCTCGCGTTCATCAACTGCCGGTGCGCGAACAGGTTGCGCAGGGCCGGCCAGCTGAGCAGAACGTACGCGACGCCGAGCAGCGACGTGGCGACGAGCCAGGGGAGCGCGATGCCGTCGATCAGCCACGGCGGCTCATCGCGCGCCCGCTGCGAGGGCGCTCCGATTCCGGGGATGCCCACCGCTGCGAAGGCGATCACGATCGTCGCCCAGTTCAGCCAGGCGAAGTTGCCCGTCGCGACGAGCCACAGCTGTGTCGCCAGGACCACGCCGGCCGCGGTCGCGCCGACGAGAGCCGGGACGGGACCGGGAATCCAGAGCCCCAGGACGGGCGCGAACAGGAACCACGGCACGACGAGTTGGGCGAAGTGGTTGCCGAGTACCTCGCCCTTGTGGAACCAGCGGGGCAGCAGGTGCGCTTGCCGGCTGAGGGGTCCCGGCATCGGCTGGGTCTCGTGGTGGTAGGTGAGTGCGGTCAGATCGCGCCACTCGCGCCCGCCCCTGATCTTGATCAGGCCGGCCCCGAACTCGAGCCGGAACAGAAGCCACCAGAACAGCACGATCACGACGGTCGACGGCGGCTGCGCGTCCGACCCGAGGAACGCCGCGAGAAATCCCGCCTCCAGAAGCAGCATCTCCCAGCCGAAGGAGTAGAACGTCTGGCCGATGCTCGTGATCGACATGTACCCGAACCACAGCACGAGAAAGACCAGCATCGGCACCCAAGGCGGGGCGAGTTGGGGGATGCCGCAGACCAGCGTCGCGGAGAGCACGATGCCGCCCGTGCACAGCGCGACCAGGCGTCGATCCGTGTAACGCCCCCACCGGAACACGGTGGGACCGTGGAGCCGGCGAGCCCGCGGGGACGAAGCCGCCCACTGCAGCAGGTCTGTCGCCGGCAGGAGCCCGTGCTCGCCGAGAAGCGGCCGGAACTGGTTCAGCGTCGAGACGAAGGCGATCAGGTAGAGCGCGGCGATCCCGCGCTGCAGCACCTGCCGAGCGAACTCGAAGTCGACCGCCGCGAACCCGTCCATCGCGTCATGTCCTGAGGAGGTCCGAAGGTTGCAGTCGCAGGCCGAGCGTGTCACGCAGCGCCTGACGGGCGGCGTACCAGCCCGGCATGCCGTTCACACCCGGCCCGGGCGGGGTCGCCGCCGATGCCAGATACACGCCCCGCAGCGGTGTCCGCCATGGCGTCGGCGAGAGGACCGGCCGACGAATCGCCTGCGCGAGCGTGAAGGCGCCGCCCAGGATGTCGCCGCCGACGTCCGAGGGATTGAACGACACGCGCTCGGCGGCGGTCATCGCCGCCGAGGCCAGGATGCTGTCACGCACGCCCGGCGCGAACCTCTCCAGCTGCCGGATGACCGACTCGGTCGGGTCCAGCACCGAGCCGGCCGGGACATGGATGTACGCCCAGAGCACCTGCTTGCCCGGCGGCGCCCGGGTCGGATCGAGCACCGAAGGCTGCACCACGAGGACATACGGGTGCTCGCTGACGGATCCGCGCGCAACGGCGTTCTCGCTCGCCGCGACCTGCGCCGCGGTGCCGCCCAGGTGCACGGTGGGGGAGCGCGCGACATCCGGATGCAGCCATGGCACGGGTCCGTCGAGGGCGAAGTCGACCTTGGCCGCTCCCGGACCGTACCGATAGCGCGCCACCGCGCGCGCGTATCCGGCCGGCACGTCGGGGTGTGTGAGCATCAATCGCGGGGATGTGTCCAGCAGCAGCAGATCGCCGGCCGCGGGATCTCCCCAGTCGAGGTCGGCGAGGGAGGTCACGAGCACCCCGGTGCTGACCTCGCCGCCGTGCGCGCGCAGATCCGCGATCAGCGCGTCGGCGATCTGCTGCGCACCGCCGCGGGGATATGCCCAGCCGTCGCCGGCGTGCGCGTGCGCGGCCAGGAGAAGACCGGATGCCGCCGACCCTACGGAGGGCAGGCGGGTGTTCGCGTGTGCCAGCACCCCGGACAGCAGGGCCCGCGCCTCCGGAGCAGCGAAGGCCCATCGCCCGAACGGCGAGCCCGACTGCAGCACGCGAAGCCCGTAGCGCACCGCCGCGAGCGGATGCCGCGGCATCCGCAGCAGCTGTGAACCGGTGAAGTCCACGACGTCGTCCAGGTGCGCGCTGAGCGGGCGCAGAAGCGCGAGCCACCGCTTCTCGTCGCGGCCCAGATCGCGTGCGGTCCGTGCGATGTCGCGCCACGCGATCGCAGCGCGTCCGCCCTCGAGGGGGTGCGCGTACGAGATCTCGGGAGAGATCCAGGTGAGCTTGTCGCGCAGGCCGAAGGCCCGGAAGAACGGCGATGTCAGTGCCGCGGGGTGCACCGCCGAGCCGATGTCGTGGTGAAAGCCGGGCAACGTCAGCTCTGCGGTGCGAACGCCGCCACCTGCCGTGGCCGACGCCTCGAGCACGTGCACCTGGTAGCCGACGCGGGCAAGGGTGACGGCCGCGGCGAGCCCGTTGGGCCCGCTGCCGACGATGGTCGCGCGCCTGGCCATGCCGTCATCCTCCCATCGCGGGGAGCGACCGCGCAGGACGTGACCCGATGGAGGTCCCGCCCGCCGGAGGTCCTAGGACGCGGTCTCGGGCAGCGCGGCATCCAATTCGGCGAGCCATGCGGTGGCGTTCCCGTCCGATGGCGCACGCCAGTCCCCTCGGGGGGACAGCGAGCCGGCGGATGACACCTTCGGCCCGTTCGGGATGGCCGAGCGCTTGAACTGCGCGAACGCGAAGAATCGCTGCAAGAAGACGCGCAGCCACTTCGTGACGGTCGGAAGGTCGTAGGCGAAACGATCCTCGGGCGGGAATCCGGGCGGCCAGGCTCCCTGTTCGGGGTCGGCCCATGCGCGCTCGGCGAGGAACGCGATCTTCGAGGGCCGCATGCCGAAGCGCAGGATGTGGAACAGCGTGAAGTCGTGGAGCGCGTACGGCCCGATGCGGTCCTGAGTGGACTGCATCTTGCCGTCCTGCCCGACCGGCACCAGCTCGGGGCTGATCTCCGTATCCAGCACGGCCTGCAGCACGTCCTTCGCGTGAGCGCTGAGCTCGGTCGCCCCGGCGTGCAGCGGTGTCGAATCATCGGCGATCACCCACCGGATGACGTGCTGGATGAGTGTCTTGGGCACGCCGGCATTGACCGCGTAGTGGCTCATCTGATCGCCGACGCCGTACGTGGACCAGCCGAGCGCGAGCTCGGAGAGGTCCGACGTGCCGATGACCATCCCACCGTTCTGGTTGGCCAGCCGGAACAGGTAGTCGGTGCGCAGCCCGGCCTGAACGTTCTCGAACGTTATGTCGTGCACCGGCTCACCGTCCGCGAACGGGTGTCCGATCTTCTCGAACATCTCCGTCGCGGCCGGCCGGATGTCGATGGTCTCGATCGATGCGCCGATCGATTCGGCCAGCGCGATCGCATTCGCCTTCGTGTGATCGGATGTCGCGAACCCCGGCATCGTGTACGTCAGGATGTCGCTGCGCGGCCGGCCCATGCGGTCCATCGCGCGGGCGATGACGAGCAGGGCGTGCGTGGAGTCCAGGCCGCCGCTGACGCCCAGGACCGGCTTCGGTCCGCCGATCGCCTGCATGCGCTGCACGAGACCCGATACCTGGATGTTGAAGGCCTCGTAGCAGTCCTGGGCGAGCCGTGCCGGGTCGTCGGGAACGAACGGGAACCGGTCCAGTGCGCGCCGCAAGCCGACGTCGCGGGCGGGAGGGTCGAGGAGGAAATGCACGGTGCGGAACATCGCATCGGCATGCTCCGCGCGGCGGTTGTCGTCGAACGTGCCCTGACGCAGGCGGTCCTGACGCAGTCGGTCGAGATCCACGTCGGCGATCGAGCTGCGCGGACCGTCCGGGAACCGCTCGGTCTCGGTCAGCAGTGCGCCGGCCTCGTAGATCATGGTCTGGCCGTCCCACGAGAGGTCGTTCGTCGACTCGCCGGCGCCGGCCGCCGCGTACGCGTAGGCAGCCAGGCATCGCAGCGACTGCGACTGGCACAGGATCTTGCGATCGTCCGCCCGCGCGATCGTGATCGGGCTGCCGGAAAGGTTCAGCAGCACGGTCGCCCCCGCAAGCGCTGCCGACGATGACGGTGGAATCGGCACCCACACGTCTTCGCACACCTCTGCGTGGACGACCAGGCCGGGCACATCCAGCGCCTCGAACAGCAGGTCGGGTCCGAACGGGGCCTCCAGATCGCCGACGCGGATGTCCTGGCCGACCTGGTCGTCACCCGGGGCGTACCAGCGGCGCTCATAGAACTCGCGATACGTGGGCAGGTACGACTTCGGAACCACCCCCAGCAGTTCACCGCGGTGGATGACGACGGCGCAGTTGTACAACCGGTTGCGGTGGCGCAGCGGTGCACCCACCACGAGCATCGGGAGCAGCTCCTCAGACTCCTCCACCAACCGTGCGATGGCCGTCTCGACCGCGTCGAGCACGGCATCCTGCATCACGAGATCGTCGATCGCATAGCCGGTCAGGCACAGCTCGGGGAAGACCGCGACGGCGACCGCATCCGCGTCGCACTCGCGCGCGGCGGCGAGCACGGCATCCGCATTCGCCGAGGGATCGGCGATCGAGACGGGAATCGTGCAGGCCGCGATACGGGCGAATCCGTGTCGGTACGCGCTCTCGAACGGAAGGCTCATGCGCCCAGTCTGTCAGCACGTCGCCGGTACGGTGCAGCGCAACCGCGTGGTCATCCCACGGACGGCTCGGTAGGAACGGAGCCGGGTCGCCGGAGGGGGTGAATCGCAGCGTCGGCGTCGGAGCATCGATGCCGGCGAGGCCGATCGGACGGGCGGTCAGTCGTAATCTGATCTCATGGGCGTCATCGAGTTCGACCTGACCCGCACGGTTCATGCCGGCATCCCAGAGGTCTTCGCTCGTCTGGCCGACATCAGCGGGTACAACGACTGGATGCCGGATCACGGAAGCATGCTCCGCCGCACTCAGCTGACCTCCCCGGGAGCACCGGCCCTCGGGACGACGTACCTCGATGAGACGTCTTTCGGCCCGACGCCCGGCGAGATCTCGGCGTTCCAGCCGCCCCGCACGCTCGTGTATCACTGGTGGATCAGGTCCAAGGCGGGCCGGCTCAGAGTCGAAGGGTGGCCCGCCTACCGGCTCGAAGCGAGCGATGATCACACGACGCTCGTTCGTCACAACGCCAAAGTGCACACCTACGGGATGTACCGGCTGGCAACGCCGATACTCCGCAGGATCGCGAAGAAGGAGCGCGCCGCCACGCTCGAGGCTCTCGCGGCGTCCTTCGAACCCGGCGGCGATCGGCGCGCCGGGTGAACGACCGGCAGGCCTAACGCCTCCTGCCGCCGATACCGGGCACGGAGGTGATCTGTCTCATCCATGCCGAGACCTGGTCGCTGTCGAGGTCGTCGATGCTCTTGAGTTCCACGCCTCGGGTCGTCTTGCCCATCCCCACCGGAGTCACCGGAGGCACCGGATCGAGCAGGGTCGCTCCGTTGACGAACATGAGTTTGACGTCGGCGGTGAACCGCCGCAGCTGAAGCACCATCCGTCACCGACGCCGTAGTACGCCATGCCCCACTTCACGGCTCGCTGGAGGTTGGGCAGGGTCGCGGCAGCCAGTGCATCGACGGCCTCGGCGAGGCCACGCTGCGGCTGGGGAAGACTGGCGATGTAGGCGAAGACCGGTTTGTCGCCGACAGCCGCCTTCGCAGGGCTTGCTCTGCCGGTCATGGCATCCCGCAACCATGGCGGTGCGGGACTCGGGTCGTTCTCGCTGCTGGCCATTTCGAACCTCACCTTGCTCCGCACGGATCACTCGGCCGACGACCACACTAGGCACGTCGTCGATGCGGTGCCAGGTAGCGCCCGTGGCGGTGTGGTGTCCGCGGCCGCCCGTACGATCGGGGAGACGAAGGGGAACCATTGCGATATATCCCGGCAGAGGCGCGCGTGATCTGGAGTGCGAGCGACCTCAAGGCGGCCGCCGAGTGCGAGTTCGCGTGGCTGCGAGGGATCGATTCTCGGATCGGGCGGATCGCCGCGGTGGAGGAGCCCGAGGACGCCACGCTGGAGCGAGCCGGCCGCCTCGGCGGCGAGCACGAGCAGCGCGTGCTGGCCGCGTACCGGGCGCGGTTCGGGGTGGGCGTGATGGAGATCCCCGATACCTTCTCGTCGAACAGCGCGGGCCTGGAACAGGCCGTCGCCCTGACGGAGGCGGCCCTCGCCTCCGACGCCGACGTCATCTATCAGGCCGCGTTCGCGACCGACGAGTTCGTCGGGTTCGCCGACTTCCTGGTACGCGACGAGGTGGGCCGGTGGGTCGTCCAGGACAGCAAGCTCGCCCGCCGCGCGCGTGTCACCGCGCTCATGCAGCTGTCGGCATACGTCGACCAGCTCGACCGGCTCGGTGTTCCTCGTTCCGACCGTGTGGAGCTGCTCCTCGGTGACGGCACCACCAGTGTGCACCTGGCCGACGAGCTCCTTCCGGTCTTCGCGCTGCGCCGGGCTCGGTTGCGCGCTCTGATCGCCGACCGCCGCCTGGACCTCGGGCTGGAGTGGCCGGCGATCGCGTGGGGAGATCCTCGCGGAGAGCTCGGCGTCGTGGCCTGCGGGCGGTGCGCGACCTGCGATTCCGAGGTCGTCGCGTCCCGCGATCTGCTCCTGGTGGCCGGCATGCGACCGGTGCAGCGCGATCGACTGCGCACCGGCGGGATCACGACCATCGACGCGCTGGTCCAGGCCACCGTCGCCCCGAGTCGCATGAATCCCGACACATTCGCGATGCTCCGCACGCAGGCCCGCCTGCAGCTCACCGCGCCGGCGGGAACCGGCGAGACCGCATCGGTGAACCCGGATGAGGCGCCGGCGATACCGCCCTACGAAGTGGTCGCACCGAAGGCGCTCGGCGCCCTGCCGCGCCCCGACGCGGGCGACCTCTTCTTCGACTTCGAGGGCGACCCGCTCTACACGGAGGGTGAGGCCACCGTCTGGGGAATCGACTACCTGTTCGGCTGGGTGGACATCCGCGAGCAGTACAGCGCTCTGTGGGCGCACTCGTTCGACGAGGAGCGCGATGCCCTGGAACGGTTCCTCGACATCGTGAACCTGCATCGGGCACAGCATCCGGATATGCACATCTACCACTACGCCCCCTACGAGCCGACGCATCTGCTGACCATGGCCGCGCGGCACGGTGTCCGCGAGGCGGACGTGGACCGGCTGCTGCGCGACGGCGTCTTCGTGGATCTGTACCCGATCGTGCGGCGCGCGCTGCGGGTCGGATCGCGGTCGTATTCGATCAAGAAGCTCGAGCCGCTGTACATGGGCGACGAGGTGCGCACCAGCGACGTCCAGAAGGGCGACGATTCGATCGTCAAGTACGTCGAAGCGCGGGCGCTCCTCGAAGACGGCGCAGAGATGCAGGCACGCGAGATCCTCGAGGATCTCGCCGACTACAACCGCTATGACTGCGTGTCGACGAGGCGCTTGCGCGACTGGCTCGTGGATCGCGCGCGCGCCGCAGGGCTGCGCCCGTCACCGAACCCCGAGCCCGGCGAGAACGTCTACGAGCCCTCGCCGCGTGCTCTGGCCCTGGCGGATCTCGCGCGCGAGCACCCCGAGGACTCCGCGGATGCGATGGCTCTCCGTCTCGGCGCGGCGGGTATCGACTACTACGCGCGCGAAGCGAAGACCTTCTGGGCGACGCACTTCCTGCGGTTGCGCGAACCTGTGTCGCTCTGGGAGGACACGCGCGATGTCGTGGTGCTCGACTCGACGCGCTGCCGGCTCGTCGAGGACTGGCACCGCCCCGAAGGCGCCCGGACGGATCGACGCGTTCTGGAGCTTCGTGGCGAGCTCGCCCCCGGTACTCGCCTCAGCGAGGGGTCGAATCCGTTCGCGCTGTACGACCTTCCGGCGCCGTTCCCCTTCGAGCCGTCGCCGCGGTGGATCCACGCCGATCACCGCGTCACCGTGATCGAGGTGCTCGATGACGGGGCCGTGGTCGAGGAGAACGCCGTCGACGGCCGCACGTGGTCCGAGCTGCCCATCGCTCTGACGCCGTCCCCGCCGCCGCGCGCCCTCAACCAGCAGGTCGCGATCGATGCCTGGGCTGATGCCGTCCTGTCCGCCGCTCCACACCTGCCGGCCGACCCGGCCACCGACATCCTGCGCCGCGTTCCGCCCCGCACCCGGAGCGGCGCGCTCGCCGCCTCCACGGGCGATGACGTCGACGCGATCGTGCGCACCCTCGTCGACCTGGACCGCAGCTACCTGGCCGTCCAGGGGCCCCCAGGCACCGGCAAGACCTACGTCGGGTCTCACGTCATCGCGCGGCTCGTGCGCGAGCTCGGCTTCAAGGTAGGGGTGGTGGCACAGTCCCACGCCGTCATCGAGAACATGCTCGATCGGATCGTCGCCGCGGGCGTGCCGAGTGACCTCGTCGCCAAGGCGCCGAAGGATCCGACCGCCACAGGCCTGACCTTCACGCCGATCTCCAAGAACGGCGTCGCTGCGTTCACGGCCGAGCACGCCGGGAGCGGGTACGTGATCGGCGGGACGGCGTGGGACTTCGCGCACGAGGGCCGTATCCCGAGAGGCAGTCTCGACCTTCTCGTCATCGACGAGGCCGGACAGTTCTCGCTGGCCTCCACCATCGCCGTCTCGCTTGCCGCGTCACGCCTGCTGCTGCTCGGCGATCCGCAGCAGCTGCCGCAGGTCAGCCAGGGAACTCACCCCGAGCCGGTCGACACCTCCGCGCTCGGGTGGATCATCGACGGCGCCGACGTCATCCCGGCGGAGTACGGATACTTCCTTGCACGCACGTGGCGCATGCACCCGCAGGTGGCTGCGCCGGTATCGCGACTGTCGTACAGCGGCGAGCTCGCGGCGCATCCATCCACCGCGATGCGCGAACTGGCGGGAGTGCAGCCCGGCCTGATCCCCGTGTCTGTGCGGCACCACGGCAACGCGACGCAATCCCTCGAAGAGGCGGCGGTGGTCGTGGAGATCGTCCGCGACCTCGTCGGGCGAGCGTGGACCGGCATCCTGATCGGCGACGCGGGCGAGACGACCCTGCTGGAGCCGCGTCCGCTGCAGGAGAGCGACATCATCGTCGTGACCCCGTACAACGCGCAGCAGGTCGCCGTGGAGGAGGCGCTGGCGGATGCCGGTTTCCCGAGCGTCCCCGTGGGCACCGTCGACCGCTTCCAAGGTCAGGAGGCGGCGGTGGCGATCGTCTCACTGGCAGCCTCTTCGGGCCGCGACGCGCCGCGAGGACTCGAGTTCCTGCTGCTGCGGAATCGCCTCAACGTGGCCGTCTCCCGCGCGATGCACACCGCGTACCTGCTGTCCTCGCCCGGCCTGCTCGATGACCTGCCCTACACCCCCGAGGGTGTGGTGCGGCTGAGCGGGTTCGCCCGGCTCATCGGTGAGGCCTGAGGCACACGGTCCCGCACCCCGCGAGCGGCTGACTCTGTCCGCGTAGACTCGCGGCAGACAACGGAGGAGACGGCCATGCCCGATGAGCGGCAGTTCGAGATCGACTTGCCCCCCGAGCTCATCGCAGGCGCCTACGCGGACTTCGCCAACGTGTGGCACACCTCCACGGTGTTCATCATGGACTTCCTGACGCTGGCCAAGCCGCCGGTCGAGATCGTCGACGACGAGACGGGCGAGAATCGCACGATCGTTCCCGCCCGGGTCGTCAGCCGTGTGCGCATTCCTCCCGAGCAGGTCTTCGAGCTCGCGAAGGCGCTGACGCAGCAGCTGGAGTTCTGGGAGCAGGAGACCGGGCGCCGCCCGCCGACCGACCCCATGATGGACGGATAGGCCCCGACGCCGAACCGGTAGACCGCCCGCCGCGCCCTGTCAACCCCGTTGGGTGTGCGCGGTCCGGCACGTAACCTGACCAAGCGCCCCACCATAGGCGCGGGCCGCGGCATCCGTTCGGCGAGGGGTGGATGCCGCGGCCGTCTGCGGTCGAGGCGGCCACCCCTCTCCGCGCGGAGCGCGGCAAGGGCATGGTGGATGCCGCGGCCGTCTGCGGTCGAGGCGGCCACCCCTCTCCGCGCGCGGTCACACCGTGCCGTACAGGCGATCGCCGGCGTCGCCCAGACCGGGGACGATGTAGCCCTTCTCATTGAGGCGCTCGTCGAGTGCGCCGAGTACCAGGGTGACGTCCCTGCCCTCGACCTGCTTCTCGATCGCGGCGACGCCCTCGGGGGCGCCGAGCAGGCAGATCGCCGTGACGTCGCGGGCGCCCCGGTTGAAGAGGAACTCCATCGCCGCGCCGAGTGACCCGCCGGTCGCGAGCATGGGGTCCAGCACGAAGCACTGTCGATCGCTGAGGTCCTCGGGCAGGCGCTCCGCGTAGGTCGTCGGCTCCAGCGTCTCCTCGTTGCGCGCCATGCCGAGGAAGCCGACCTCGGCGCTGGGGAGGAGTTTGACCATGCCGTCCAGCATCCCCAGCCCGGCGCGCAGGATCGGGACCACCAGCGGACGCGGCTCGCTGATCTTGACTCCGGTCGTCGCCGTGACCGGTGTGCGGATCTCGTGCGGGCTCACGCGCACGTTGCGGGTCGCCTCGTAGGCGAGCAGCGTGACGAGCTCTTCGGTGAGCTGGCGGAAGACCGGCGAGGGGGTGTTCTCGTCGCGCAGGACCGTGAGCTTGTGGGTGATGAGCGGGTGATCCGCGACGTGCAGGCGCATACGCACAGGCTATGACACTCGCGGCGCCGGCGCGGGCCCGAGAACGCCGGGCCTACGCTGGGCTCGTGGCACTCTCGGCATCCGAACGCGACGCTGCGCTGATGGCGCGGGCCCTGGTCCTCGCGGCGGACGCGGGCCAGGCCGGTGACGTCCCGGTCGGGGCGCTGGTGTCGGATGCCGCGGGGGTGGTGATCGGCGAAGGGCGCAACCTGCGGGAGCTGACGCACGATCCGACGGCCCACGCTGAAGTGGTCGCGTTGCGGCAGGCGGCCGCCGCGATCGGCTCATGGAACCTCGAGGGGTGCACCTTGGTCGTGACTCTCGAACCGTGTCTGATGTGCGCGGGGGCGCTCCTTCAGGCGCGTGTGTCGCGGCTCGTGTTCGGCGCGTGGGATGAGAAGGCCGGCGCTGCCGGTTCCCAATACGACGTCGTGCGCGACCGTCGACTGCCGTACCGTGCGGAGGTCATCGGCGGGGTTCGTGAGGACGAGGCCTCCGATCTCCTGCGGCGTTTCTTCGAGTCGCGCCGCTAGCTCGCTCGACTCGAAGCGCCCGCCTCAACGGGGCAGCCCAGGCAGGACCTCCTCGCCGAGGTAGGCGGTCTGTTCGAGGTCGCGCATGTCGACCGTTTGGAAGTAGATCCGCTGAGCGCCGAGCGAGACGAGCCGATCGACCTTCGCGGTGATCTCGTCCGCGCCGCCGCAGATGTTCGTACCGTCGCGGAACTGATCCAGCGGTCGCCCGGTGGCCTCGGCGCGCCGACGCAGTGTCTGCTCATCCGGCGCGGCGATCGTCGGCAGCGCGACCGAGAGCTTCAGGGTGTCCGGGTCTCGCCCGATCCGTTCGCAGGCCGCGCGCACGCGGGCGAACGCGTCCGCGATCTCGGGCTCCGGGCGGAATCCGATGTTGAATTCGGTGGCGAAGCGGGCCGCGAGCTCCGGCGTCCGTCGCGGCCCGTTCCCGCCGATGATCACCGGCACGTGCTTCTGCCTCGGCTTCGGCAGCGCCGGTGCGCCGACGAGCGTGTAATGCTCGCCAGTGAAGTCGAACGTCTCGCCGACGGGTGTGGCCCACAGACCCGTCACCACCGCGAGCTGCTCCTCCAGGATCCCGAACCTCTTCGCAGGGAAGGGGATGCCGTATGCCTGGTGTTCCGCATCGAACCAGCCGGTGCCCAGCCCGAGCTCGATGCGCCCGCCCGACATGTCGTCCACCTGGGCGACCTGTATCGCGAGGACCGCCGGCACCCGATGCGTTGCCGAGGAGACCAGCGTGCCGAGGCGGATTCGACGCGTCTCGCGCGCCAGACCGGCGAGCGTGGTCCAGGCATCCGTGGGCCCGGGGAGGGGATCGCCGGATCCCATCCGCATGTAGTGGTCGGACCGGAAGAAGCCGTCGAAGCCCGCGCGTTCGGTTGCCAGGGCGAACGCGAGTTGTTCCTCGTAGCTGAATCCCTGTTGCGGCTCGGTGAAGGTGCAGTACTCCATCGACCCAGTCTCGCAGCGCGGGAGGCGGCCTCAGTCCACGGACCGGATGACGACTTCTTCTGTCGGCGGCGAAGCCGATCCGCCGGCGTGCAAGATGTCGGGTTCGAGGTAGATCGCCCGCGCGGTCGGGACGGCCCTGCGGATGCGCGCCTCGACGATGTCGATGTCCGCGGCGACGTCGGCGAGGGGTCGATCGCCGGCGAACGCGAGCTTCGCTGCGACAAGAAGCTCGTCCGGGCCCAGGTACAGCGTCTTGATGTGGATGAGGTGCTCGACCTCTGGGCCTTCGGTGATCGCGGCGACGATCTTCTTGTGATCGGCGTCCGTCGCACCCTCGCCGACGAGCAGGCTCTTCGTCTCGATCCCGAGCGTGATCGCCACGAGGATCAGGAGCGTTCCGATCATGAGCGTGCCGATCGCGTCGAAGATCGGATTCCCGGTGATCGCGGTCATGCCGACGCCGAACATGGCGAACACGAGACCCGTCAGCGCGGCGATGTCCTCGAGCAGGACCACGGGCAGCTCTGGCGCCTTCGAATGCCGGATGAACGCAACCCACGACTGGCCCTTCGCGCGGACCAGGTTGCTCTCCCTGACCGCGGTGCGCAAGGAGAACGACTCCAGCACGATGGCGATGGCGAGGACGACGAGGGGGATCCAGAAGTTGGTGATCTCGTGCGGATGGGTCAGCTTGTCGACGCCTTCGTAGATCGAGAACAGGCCACCCACCGAGAACAGGATGATCGAGACGACGAAGGCGTAGACGTAGCGCTCGCGGCCATAGCCGAACGGGTGCTCGGAGTCTGCTGCTCGGCGGGCGCGGCGCCCGCCGAGCAGCAGGAGCAGCTGGTTGCCGGAGTCGGCGACCGAGTGGATCGCCTCGGCGAGCATCGACGCGGATCCGGAGATCAGCCAGGCGGCGAACTTCGCGATCGCGATGCCCATGTTCGCCAGGAACGCCGCAATGATCGCCTTGCTGCCACCGGATGCACTCATGCAGTCGAGTGTAGGGTCGACGACGCGCGGATCAAGGTGGCAGACGTGGGGTGCCTCAGTCCTCGGACTTCAGGATGATCGTCTCCGTGGGCGGCGCCGGATCGACCGGGGTTCCGACGTAGCCGATGACCGACAGCAGTGCGTGTCGGAACTCTGCCGGCGACTCCAGGTTGGCCGTGTGGCCGACGCCCTCCAAGCTGACCTCCGTGACGTCTCCGCCGGCCGCCGCGTAGGCGTCGAGGACGTCGCGGGTCTGCGAGACGATCTCCTGCGGCGGGGCGATCTCCTCGCCCGGCCAGCCGGGGACGATGCCCAGCTTGCCGAGCTGGTTCAGGTCGTAGAAGGAAGTGTCCGAGACGATCACGTCCAGTGCGCCGTGCACCCACGCGATCGGCGGCTTCGGGTCGAGGTCGACGATGCCGGAGACGTTGAAGTACTTCGGCGCCATCGTGTTGAGAACACCGGTCGCGCCCGGGGCGAACCCCGGCCAGTTCTCGCTGGGGACCGCCTCGCCGGGGTAGTTTCCCGTGGCCGTCGAGGTCGTCAGCATCGACTCGATCCACACGTCCTCGTGCGGGCTGCTGTACCCGGGGGCGACGTAGCTGGCGCGGAAGACGCTGCGCGGGGATGTCGGAGCGTCGGTTGTCATGTCGTGGTCGATGAGCCGCTGGATGAAGTCCGGATTCACACCGCCGGCGCCGGTGCCGGCATCGTCCTCGGTCAGGCGGGAGCCGTCGCGCCGCGTACCGCCGAAGCCGAAGGGCGAGATGGGCGAGAGCAGCGTGAGGCTGAGGACCGGGTGATCGAGCGCATACTGCATCACCACGCCGCCGCCCATCGACCAGCCCACCAGGTGCGCGGTGGGAATGCCGAGTTCTTCGAGGGTCGCCGCGACGTCGTCGCTGAAGTCGCGTACCCCGCGAGTCGCGTCGACGGGAGCGTGCTCCGTGCCTCCGAAACCGCGCAGGTCGATGCCGAGGACGCGCAGGTCGTGCGGCAGGTCGAGCATGGTCTCCTGCCAGAACAGGGACGATGACAGGTTCCCGTGGATGAGGACCACGGTCCGCTCGGGGGGAGTGTCCGGATCGTCGCCCTCGCGCTCGAGGATGTTGACGTTCAATCCGGGCGTCTCGATGAGGCGGGCCGTGATGCCGTCGAAGAGGGTCATGTCGGGTCCTTCGCTGTCGAATCGGGGGCGCCGGCGCCCGCGATTCCTCGACTATAGTCCCGCCGCCCGGAGACATGAACGGGCTTTCAGGTCAGGCGCGGCCGTAGGATATTCGCCATGCCCACCGACGCCGTCACGCTCCCGCCCATCGCGATCCTCGGAGCGGGATCGATGGGTGGCGCGATCCTGCAGGGGCTGGTGCGCTCCGGCATCGCGACCGGTGGTGTCACGGTGACCAACCGCACCCCCGGCAAGGCCGCTGCGCTGGCTGATCTCGAGGGAGTCACCAGCGTCGCGCTCGAAGACCGGCCGAACGCCAACGCCGAGGCCGCGGCATCCGCTCGGATCGTGCTGGTGGGTGTCAAGCCGGCGATGGTGCCCGACCTGCTGCGTGAGATCGCGCCGCACCTCGCGTCCGGAACCATCGTGGTCAGTCTCGCGGCCGGCGTTCCGATCGCGACGTTCGAGTCGATCCTCGGGAGCGATGTCGCGGTCCTGCGGTCCATGCCGAACACTCCCGCGGTGGTGCGCGCGGCCGTCACCGGGCTGGCGGCCGGCGCCGGCGCGTCGACTGATGACGTCGCGGTCACGCGCGCGCTGTTCGAGACGGTCGGAACCGTGATCGAGGTGCCCGAGTCCCAGATCGACGCGCTCTCGACGATCTCGGGGTCGGGTCCGGCCTACTTCTTCCTGCTGGTCGAGGAGTTCACGAAAGCGGCCGTCGGCAAGGGCTTCGCCGAGGCGGAGGCACGCGTGATGGCCGAGCAGACCTTCATCGGCGCGGCCGCCCTTCTGCAGGCCTCCGACACGGACCCGGCGGAGCTGCGGCGGCGCGTCACAAGCCCGAAGGGCACCACCGAGCGCGCGATCGCGGTGCTGCAGAGTGCACGCCTCGACGAGGTGTTCGCCGCGGCGACGGACGCGGCGCTCGTCCGTGCCAAGGAGCTCGCCGCGGGGGAGTAGCACGCTCGGTGTCGAAGGACACCGCGGTCTCGGTACGCGGCTGCGCCGCGACTCAACGGTCGAGGGAGGCGAAGCGCTCGATGTCGCTGTTGGTGCCGGAGACGATGATCAGGTCGTGGTTGGTGACGACCGTGTTCGCCTCCGCGTAGCGGAAGGGCTTGCCGGGACTCTTCACGCCGACGACCGTCACGTTGTACTTCGTCCGGACACCGGACTCGTTCAGGCCCACGCCGCGGATGAACTTCGGCGGATACATCTTGGCGATCGCGAAGTCGTCGTCGAAGCGGATGAAGTCCAGCATCCGTCCGCTCACGAGGTGCGCGACGCGTTCGCCGGCCTCTCGCTCGGGGTAGATGACGTGGTTGGCGCCGACCCGGGCGAGGATCTTGCCGTGCGACTGGGTGACGGCCTTGGCCCAGATCTGCGGGACCTTGAGGTCGACGAGGTTCGCCGTGATGAGAACGGATGCCTCGATCGAGGAGCCGACGGCGACCACCGCGACCTGGAAGTCCTGTGCGCCCACCTGTTTGAGGGCGTCGATGTTGCGGCCGTCGGCCTGCACGGTATGCGTCACCCGCTCCGACCACTTCTGCACGAGGTCGAGGCTCTCGTCGATGGCCAGCACCTCGCGTTCGAGCCGGTCCAGCTCGCCCGCGCAAGCCGCGCCGAACCTGCCGAGTCCGATCACCAGGACAGGGGCGTCGCCCCTGATGCGCTCAACCAACGATCGGCCTTTCCACTGGCAGCGAGTAGAGCTGCGAACGGGATGTCGCAGCCACGGCCGCGGCGAGTGTCACTGTACCAATGCGGCCCATGAAGATGGTCACGGCCATGACGTAGATGGCGGGGTCGGTCAGCTCGGCCGTCAGCCCGGTCGACAGGCCGACGGTGCCGAACGCGGAGATCACGTCGAAGAGGACATCCGAGACGTCTGCCTGGCTGATCTGCGCGATCGTGATCGTCGCGAGTGCGCAGATCGTGGCACCCCAGGCGACGACCGAGAGGGCGACGCGCTGGACGTCGCTGGGGATGCGGCGCCCGAACGACTCGACGGACTGGCGGCCCTTCGCTTCGGAGATGACGGCGAGGGCGAGGACGGCCAGGGTCGTCACCTTGATGCCTCCGGCCGTCGAGGCCGAGCCGCCGCCCACGAACATGAGCATCGAACCGACCACGAGGGAGGAGCCGTGCAGTTCGCCGATCGGGACGACGGAGAACCCCCCGGAACGGGTCATCGCGGAGAGGAAGAAGGCCTGGAACGTGGTGTCCCACGCGCTGAGCGATCCGAAGGTCTTCGGGTTGTTGTACTCCAGGATGAGGAACGCGGCCGCTCCGGCGAAGAACAGCATGACGGTCGTGATGAGCGTGAGCTTGGCGTGCAGCGACCAGCGGCGCACGTGCCAGACGTGCTTCCACAGCGTGTAGATCACCGGGAACCCGATGGAGCCGAGGAAGACGCCCACCATCAGCACGGTCAGCAGAAGGTAATCGTCGGCGAACGGCTGCAGCCCCCCGACGTTCGGGGTGAAGCCGGTGTTGGTGAAGGCCATCGCCGCGTAGAACGGGGCCTCCCACAGGGCCTCGAGGGGGCCGACACCGGCGATCACGAGTGACGGATAGAGCAGAACCGCGAGCGCGCCCTCGATCACCAGGGTCGACAGCGCCACCGTGCGCAACAGCTGACCCACCTCGCCGAGGCGGACGGTCTGTCCTTCGTTGACCGGCCCCCCGTGCGAGCGGAGCGGGTTCGAGTCGCTGGCCGCGATCAGCTTGGCCCGCAGCCCGAGGCGCTTGGAGATCACCAGCCCGAGGATCGAGGCCAGCGTGAGCACGCCCATCCCGCCGATGTTGACGCCGATGAAGATGAGGAACTTGCCGAACGGCGAGAAATGCGTGGCGACGTCGACGGTCGACAGCCCGGTGACGCAGATCGTGGACACGGCGGTGAAGAGGGCGTCGGCGAGCTCGGTGCGCTTGCCGTCGGCGGCCGACGCGGGCAGTGACAGCAGGGCCGTGAAGAGCAGCACCAGCGCCGCGAACACGACGACCGCGAAGCGCGCCGGCGATGAGGTGGTGCGCGTGCGGATGTAGTCGAAGGCGCGCCGCGGCGCACTTCGCGTCACGAACGGAGACCGGTCCTCTTCCCCGGAATCACGCCGACCGCGACCGGTGACGCGCCTGCCCTGCGACATGCACGTCCTCCCTGCTGCGGCCCTCTGGCGGAACGTCCATCATGGTACTCCGGCGGGTGCGCGGCTAACCTATCCACATGGCGGACATCTTCGACGTGATCGCGGACGGCACCCGTCGCGACATCCTGCAACTCCTCCTCGATCGTTCGTCCGCCGGCGAGCGCGGGACGAGTGTGTCGCATATCGTGCAGCAGCTCGGCGTGTCCCAGCCGACGGTTTCCAAGCACCTGAAGGTCCTGCGTGAGGCCCATCTGGTGTCGGTCCGCGAAGAGGGCCAGCACCGTTACTACAGCCTGTCCTCGTCGCCGTTGGACGAGATCGATGACTGGCTGATCCCGTTCTTGGACGATGGGGCGGATGCCGAGTCAGAACTGGCCGGAGCAACCACCCTCACCGATTCCGCGGCGCACGCCGCCGAGGTGGTCGGCCGCGCCGCGGCATCCGCCAAACACGCCGTGGCGTCTGCGTTGAAGAAGCTTCCCGGACGCTGAGCGGACCTGTGCCGAGAAGCGACTTCCCGGCACAGCGGACAGCCGTCCGTGGGGCGCGAGAGCGCGTCGCACGTCATCCCGGCGCCTGATCTCGGCGTCTTCGTGTGCCGCCGGCATCCATTCCCAGTGGCCACATGGGTTTACACGTGTCGCAGCCACCCCATAGAGTGATGGCAGACCATCTCGGAAGGGGAGATCATGGCCGAGCTGCCTGATGTGCGCTTTCTGACGGTCGCCGAGGTCGCCGACATCATGCGGGTGTCGAAGATGACCGTGTACCGTCTGGTCCATGCCGGCGAACTTCCCGCGGTGCGCTTCGGTCGCAGCTATCGTGTCCCCGAGTCGGCTGTCACCGAGGCGCTGCAGCGCCCGATCGCCGACGTCGGCTGACCAGGAATCCGCCCCTCCGTGCAAGGCCGTGGGCAGCGCCTGATAGACTGACGACAGGCTTTCAGATTCTTGCCCGTTCCCGGGCGGTTGTCGCATGCCTGCGTCGGTCGTCCAGACCCCGATCTAGTGAGGTTTTCCGTGGGTTCAGTCATCAAGAAGCGCCGCAAGCGCATGGCGAAGAAGAAGCACCGCAAGCTGCTTCGCAAGACTCGCCACCAGCGCCGCAACAAGAAGTAGCGGCAACCACACCAAGCGCCTGTCCGGTGGACGGGCGCTTCGTGCATCCCGCACGCTGTCCTGCGTGGCCGGCACCGGCGCGCAGAGAGGTCCGACATGAAATCCATCACCACTGCTCAGCTCCGCGAGCGATCCGGCACACCGCTCATCGACGTGCGTGAACCCGATGAGTTCGCGACCGGTCATGTGCCGGGCGCCGTGAACCTGCCCATGTCGACGCTGGGCGAGCACCTCGACCAGCTTCCCGCCGAACCGTTCGACGTGATCTGCCAGGTCGGCGGGCGTTCGGGACGAGTCGTCGAGGCGCTCTCCGGTCGGGGCTACGACGCCACCAACGTCGACGGCGGTACCGCCGAGTGGGTCTCGTCCGGCTACCCCGTCGAGCGCTGACGACGACGCGAACGCGTCCGCCCCCTCCATCCGCTGCTTAGGATGAGACGATGACCACCGTCACCGTGATCGGCAAGCCCGGGTGCCACCTCTGCGCCGTGGCGCGCGAAATCGTCGACGTCGTGGTCTCGGAGGCTCCGGAGGACCGGATCGTCGTCGAGGAGCTGTCGATCGCGGACGATCCCGCCCTCTACGAGCTCTGGTGGGAGAAGATCCCGGTGGTGCTCATCGACGGTGAGCTGCACGCGCACTGGCGGGTGTCCGCGGACCGCCTGCGGGCCGCGCTGAACGTCCCGGACGACAGGGCCGTCCGCGCGTAGTCCCGCCTTACGGCGAGAGGCGCGTAGGACCGCGGAAGAGGTACGTGACCTCGCGGATCGAGGACTCGCCGAGCAGCAGCATCAGCACGCGCGCCAGCCCCATGCCGAAGCCTCCGTGCGGCGGCACGCCGTACCGGAAGAAGTCGAAGTAGAAGTCGAGGTGTTCCGGCTCGAGGCCCTTCTGCTTGGCCTGTTCGATGAGGATGTCGACGCGGTGCTCGCGCTGGGCGCCGGTCGTGATCTCGACGCCGTTGTAAAGCAGGTCGTAGCTCTTCGTGAGGCCGGTCTCGGCATCCCGCATGTGGTAGAAAGCGCGGATCTCGTGCGGGTAGTCCGTGATGAACACGAAGTCGTGCCCATAGGTCTCCTTGACATGCGCCGAGATCTGGCGCTCGCCCTCGGGGTCGAGGTCACCATCGGTGCGAGGGATCTCGTAGCCGCGTGCCGCAACGATCTCGCGGGCCTCGGCGAGCGGAATGCGGGGGAACGGGATGGTCGGGGTGGTCGGCGTGACGCCGAACAGCTCCTCGATCTCGGCGCCGTGCTTTTCCAGGACAGCGCCGATCGCGAAGGCGAGAAGCTCCTCCTGCATGCGGGCGACGTCCTCGTGCGAGTCGATCCACGAGATCTCGGCGTCGACGCTGGTGAACTCCGTGGCGTGCCGCGAGGTGAACGACGGGTCGGCGCGGTAGACGTCGCCGATCTCGAAGATCTTGCCGAAGCCGGCCGACTGCGCCATCTGCTTGAAGAACTGGGGGCTCTGCGCCAGGTAGGCAGTCTGCTCCCCGAAGTACTCCAGGGCGAACAGCTCCGCGTTGGACTCCGAGGCGGAGCTCATCAGCTTGGGGGAGTGGATCTCGATGAAGTCGCGCTCGATCCACCACGTGCGCATCGCGTGCTCGAGGGTGGTCTGCACGCGGAAGATGAGGTTGTTGCGACGCTGCCGCAGGTCGAGGAAGCGCCAGTCCATCCGCTTGTCCTGCGCGCTGTCGGCGGCGATGGGCGTCTCGGGGAGCGCCGCCGCGGCGATCTCGAGCCCGCTGAGTTTGATCTCGACGCCGCCGAGCTTGACGCGCTCGTCGTGCTTGAGCTCGCCCTGTGCGGTGAGGAACGTCCCGGTAGTCAGCGCCGAGATGGTGTCGGTGAGCGCGAGCGCCTCGGCGTTCTGCGGTTCAGCCGCGTCCGGGTCGAACCGGGTCGCGGGGTTCACCAACTGCACGGCGCCGGTCTCGTCGCGAAGGATGACGAACTGCACCTTCTTCTGATCACGGACGGTTTCGACCCATCCGGACACCGAAACGGGTCCATCGGATCGGGCCTGCAGCTGCTTGACGAGAACGCGTTCACTCACGAGGGGACAGTCTAGTTGAGCCCTTGCGGGTCAATGTGGCGCAGCAGCGCTGACGCGCGGGGGCTCACGGTCGCGGCGCCGTCGTCGACGGTGTCCGCAGACCCGGTCGGGCGTCTCCCGGCAGCGAGCCTCCCTAAGCTGAACGCGTGACCACGCCTCCTCCTGTTCCGCCCGCCGGACCGCCCGCCGCCGCATCCTACGGTCAGCCGCCCGCCACCGTGTCGATGGCGGCTCCCGCCCCGGCTCCGCAACGACCGGCGATCGTGTGGGACATCGTTCTCACGCTCATCCTGCTCGTGGGGGTCGGCATCCTGGCGCTGATGACCTCGTACTTCGGGCTGTTCCTGGTCATGGCCTCGGATCCGTGCGGCGGCACCATGCAGTGCAACACCGACCTCATCGGACTCGGCGTTCTGGCCGCTGTCGGCCTGCCCTGGGTGGTCCTTCTCATCGCGGCCGTGGTCGCGATCGTTCTGCTGGTCAAGCGACGGATCGCCTTCTGGGTGCCGCTGGTTGCCGCGCCGCTGGTGATCGCCTGCTGGTTCGTCGGCGCGGCGATGGCCTCCGCGGGCGTTCCCTGACGCCGACAGGGTCAAGAACGTTCAATCCGCGGAGCAGCCCGCGCACTAGCGTGCGGTCATGGACGTGGACGCTGCAACGCAGACGATGATCGACAACCTGCCCGCCAAGACCGGCCGAGGACTGGATGAATGGTTCGCGGTGGTCGATGCGTCCGGGTTCGACAAGCACGGGCAGATCCTCTCGCACCTGAAGAGCGAGTACGGCGTCTCGCACGGTTTCGCCAACCTGATCGCCGCCCGATCGCTTGCGCGTGGTCAGGCGACGACCGCCGGCGACCTGGTCGAGGCGCAGTACGCGGGCCGCAAGGCCGCGTTGCGACCGCTGTACGATCGCCTGATCTCGGAAGTGGGCGGTTTCGGCGACGATGTCGAGATCGCGCCGAAGAAGACCAGCGTGTCGTTGCGGCGCAGCAAGCAGTTCGCGCTGATCGAGGCGGCGAGCGCGACGCGACTGCAGATCGGTCTGAACCTGCGCGGCACCGAGCCGACCCGGCGGCTGCGTGCGGCCGGCGGTATGTGCACGCACCGGGTCGACGTCGGGTCGGCCGACGAGATCGACGCCGAGCTGGTCCGGTGGCTGCGCGAGGCGTACGAGGTGGCGTGACGGTGCTCAGCGTCGGGGTGCCGCCCGGGGCGCGGCCTCCCCGCCTGAGCAGGGCCACCTCAGTCCCGCGTGATCGGCACGTCCTCGAGCGGGACGAAGCTCGCGGCATCCGGTCCGAACTCGACGACGCGCCGGTAGTAGTCCGCGGGCGTCCAGCCGCTGAACCGTCGGAACGCGCGAATCACGTGCGGCTGGTCGGAGAAACCGGATGCCGCGGCCAGCGCCGCCCAGTCCGGCGATCGTGCCCTATCCGGCGCGCCCGGCTGCTCGTGCACCGTTTGCACGAACGTGTGGAAGCGCCAGATCTGTGCGTACGCCTTCGGCGTGAGACCGGTCGCAGCGCGGAATCGAGCGATGAGCGTGCGATGCGACACACCGCCGCGGGCCGCAAGGTCGGCGATCGGACCGGAGGGTTCGGCATGGATCGCCGCAACCGCGCCGGCGACCAGAGGATCGGTCACGCGGCCGGTGCGATGCGCGAGGAGGAAGCGTGCGAGCACATCGATCGCGGCAGCGGGCGTCGGCGCCGAGCGTACGTCCGAGACGAGGCGGTCCACTCCGGTCCACAGCGTCCCGGCATCCCGCACGCGACCGACCACGTCCGGGGGAGCGGCATCCGTCACCGCCGGGAGCGCTGCGGGAAGCAGTTCGGCTCCCACGTGGCGGATCCGTGGCGGCGACTCGATGACGAGGTATTCCGACTGGATGCCGGACACGAACGCGTCGGAGACGAGCGTCGCCACACCGGAGCGGTCGAAGAGCCGGTAGGGGGTCGAGAGGTTCACGATGACATGCACGGAGGGCAGCGGAAGGATCTTCTCGAACCGACGCAGCGGATGCGCCTCGAGCATCCACAGCCGCGCCACGACCTGCCCGAGCCCGGCGGGCACGGGCAGCTCCTGGTACATCCCGTGCTCCCCAGGCGCCCCGTCCTCGCGCCCGCCGTCGATGGCACGGTCACCGGGCGCGCGGTCGCCAGGCGCACCGTCGTCGATCACACCGTCACGCTAGCGCGGGCGGACGCGGAAAGCGCCCGCCTCAGCGAGCACACAACGGCGTCACCGTAGACTGGATCCGTGCCCGCAGACCGCCTTCATCTCGTGCGCCACGGAGAGGTCCACAACCCTCGCCGGGTGCTGTACGGGCGGCTTCCCGGCTTCGGCCTGAGCGCTGACGGCCGACGGATGGCCCGCCAGGCGGCCGAGTACGTCCAGGGGCTCGAGCGCGCTGTCGGCGCCCTCATCGCTTCGCCGCTGCAGCGCACGCGCGAATCCGCGGAGCCTTTCACCGAGCTGTTCGGGATGGACCCCGTGATCGACGAGCGCGTCATCGAGCCGACCAACGTGTTCGAGGGCAAGCGGATGAGCAGGGCACTGGCCAACCCGGCGAGCTGGCGCTACCTCGCCCGACCCGAGATCCCCAGCTGGGGCGAGCCCTACGCGCAGGTCGTCACGCGCATGCAGGACGCGATGAGCGAGGCGTGGCACCGCACCGATTCGGGTGACGTGGTCATTGTCAGTCACCAGCTTCCGATCTGGGTGACGCACCTCGCCGTGGCGGGATTGCCGGCGCGGCACGACCCCCGCCGACGCCGGTGCGCGCTTTCGAGCGTGACCAGCTTCGAACTCGTGGGCGACGTGTGGCGCGAGACCGACTATGCCGAGCCGGCGTCGACCGAGGGTGCCGTCGATGTGGGGGCCGTCTGATGAGATCTCCCCAAGCCATCGGTGCACGGCGTGCCGCCGTCGCGCTGCTCACGGCTGCCCTGGCGCTCTCGCTCGCCGCGTGCGCGAACGACCCGTTGGCCGAGCAGTACCGGGCCGGTGAGAACAAGGGATACATCGCGGGCGACTTCCGCGTCGTGGAGATCCCCGCCGACCAGCGCACCGAACCGGTGGTGTTCGAGGCGACCACCGAGACCGGGGCGACTGTCGAGAGCGACGACTACCTCGGCGGCGTGCTGGTCGTGAACTTCTGGTACGCCGCGTGCGGTCCGTGCCGCGCCGAGGCGGGCGACCTCGAGAAGGCGTACGGCGCCTTCGAGGGTGAGAACGTCGCGTTCCTCGGCATCAACACCATCGATTCCGCCGAGGGGGCCGCGGCGTTCGCCGAGACCTACGGTGTGACGTACCCGAGCGCCATCGCATCCGAAACGCCGGCGATCAAACTGGCCTTCGCCGAGAAGACCCCGATCCAAGCGACGCCGACGACCCTGGTCCTGGACGCCGGCGGCCGCGTCGCCGCCCGGATCATCGGCCAGCTTCCGGATGCCTCGATCCTGACCGCCCTCGTGCGCGACGCGCTCGCGGAGTCGTCGTGAACCCCGGCGCGGTCATCACGGACGGCGCGCTCTGGCTCGCCTTGCCGATCGCTCTGCTCGCCGGGCTCGTGTCGTTCCTGTCGCCCTGCGTGCTGCCCCTCGTTCCCGGGTACCTCGGATTCATCGGCGGTTCCGTCGCGCCGCGGCCGGAACCGGTCGTCGCGGGCTCTCGCGCGTCGCTGCGCACGACCGGCGCCCCAGCCGACACGACCCTGCTCGCGGAGACTCCCAGTCGCGGCCGGCTTCTGGTCGGCGTGCTGCTGTTCATCGCCGGATTCACCGTGGTCTTCATGACCGTCAACATCCTGGGCGGTACGGTCGGTCGCTTCTTCCTCGAATACGCCGACCCCATCACGCGAGTCATGGGCGTGATCGTGATCCTCCTCGGGCTCGTGTTCATCGGGCTCTTCGGGTTCGCGCAGCGCACGTTCAAGCCGCAGGTGCGCGGGAACGTCGGCCTGATCGGGGCTCCCCTGCTCGGGCTGGCTCTCGGCATCGGCTGGGCGCCCTGCATCGGACCCACCCTCGGCGCGATCCTCGCCATGTCGTGGAACTTCGGCGACCCGGTTCGGGCGGGGCTGCTCGGGCTGGCCTATTCGCTGGGTCTCGGCATCCCGTTCATCCTCCTCACCTTGGGCTTCGGGTGGGCGACGCGTTCGGTCGGGTTCCTGCGCCGCCACATCCGCACGGTCAACATCGTCGGCGGCGTGCTGCTCGTCGTCCTCGGCATCCTGATGGTCTCCGGTGTCTGGACCCTCCTCATGGCTCAGCTGCAGGGGGTGTTCCTCAGTGTCCCGCTCCCGCTCTGAGGCTGCCGGCACCCCGGAGCCCACCGAGGGGACGCTGCGACCCGCGGATCACGCCGATTCGGTCGCGGCATCCTCCGATATCGCCCAGCCCGCGCTCGGCCCGGTCGGCTGGCTGCGCTGGGGATGGCGCCAGCTCACGAGCATGCGGACGGCGCTGGTCCTGCTCCTGCTGCTGGCGATCGCCGCCGTGCCGGGGTCCATCGTGCCGCAGCGCAGCGCGGACCCCAACGGTGTGACGCAGTACTTCGCCGACAACCCCGATCTCGCGCCGATTCTGGACAACCTCCAGCTGTTCGACGTCTACTCGTCCATCTGGTTCTCGTCGATCTACATCCTGCTGTTCGTCTCGCTGATCGGATGCGTGATTCCGCGCTCGCGCCACCACTGGAAGGCGCTGCGGGCGCGTCCGCCCCGAACGCCCGCCCGCCTGGAGCGGCTCGCCGACCACCGTGCGGCGACCGTGGAGCTCGCGCCCGGAGCGGATGCCGCGGCCGCCGCCGCGACGGCGGTCGATGTCGCCGCCGCGCAGCTGCGCAGCGGGGGATACCGGGTCGAGCGCTACGACGCACGCGGGACGCTGTCGGTCTCCGCCGAGCGCGGCTACGCGCGCGAGACCGGGAACCTGGTCTTCCACACCGCCCTGATCGGCGTCCTGGTCGCGGTCGGGCTCGGGGGCGGCTACACCTACACGGGCCAGGGCGTCATCGTCGAGGGGGGCACCTTCGTCAACACGATGCTCGATTACACCTCGTTCAACCCGGGCCGCTTCGTGGACGAGGAGCAGCTCGCACCGTACTCGATGACCCTCGACGAGTTCAGTGTCACCTACCAGCCCTCGGGCACGCAGGGTGCGGGTCAGGCGGGCGACTTCATCGCGCATCTGACGACGCAGCTCGCGGGCCAGGAGCCGGTGCAGGGTGAGGTGCGCGTCAACCATCCGCTCGAGATCGAGGGCGACCGGGTCTACCTGATGGGCAACGGATACGCGCCGACGATCACGATCAGGGATGCCGCGGGCACGACCGTGTTCTCGGAGTCGGTGCCCTTCCTGCCGCAGGACACGAACATGACATCCCTCGGGGTCATCAAGGTGCCCGACGGCATGCCCGAACAACTGGGGCTCGTCGGCTTCTTCTACCCGACACAGGCGCCGTTGACCACCGGTGCGTTCACGTCCGCGTATCCCGCACTCGTCAACCCGGTCGTCACTCTCGACGTCTACGCCGGCGACCTCGGCATCGACGATGGCACGCCCCGCTCGGTGTACACCCTCGACCCGACCGGCATGACCCAGCTCACCGGGCGGGCCGTCGACGTCGGGTCGATCGAACTCGCACCCGGCCAGACGGCCGAGCTGCCGGACGGCCTGGGCACGATCACGTTCGAGAACGAGGCGCCCGCGGGCGCCGAGGGCTACGACCAGTCCGTCAAGCGATTCGTGTCGTTGTCGGTCCATCGGGATGCCGCGGCCACGTGGGTCCTCGCCTTCGCCGTGCTCGCGGTACTGGGGCTGCTCGCCGCCCTGTTCATCCCGCGCCGCCGGATCTGGGTCAAGGCCACCGCCGACGGGCACACGCTGCGGCTCGAGTACGCCGGACTCGCACGCGGCGAGGACCCGACCATCGCCGCGGCGCTGGACCAGATCGTCGTGAAGCACACCACCTCGCTGGAGCCGCTGCTGCGCGAGCAGGTGTCCGCGCCGGCGGGCGAGCCGAGCCCTGCGGCCGGGCGCGGCGGGGGTTCCGCGGGCGAGCGAGGTTCCGGCTCCGGAGCCGCTTCCAGTTTCGCTTCGGGCTCCGGCGCCGCCTCAGGTTCCGGTTCCGGCTCCGGCTCCGGTTCCGCCTCCGCAGGGGCGCAGTCCGCCCAGGGATCCGACGATCCGCCCCGCGTAGACTGAATCCATGCCTGGCACACCCCTCTCGCTCGACACGGTCTCCGTGCTGCTCGTGTGGACCGCGATCGCGATCTACGCGCTCGCGTTCATCACTTATGCCGTCGACCTGGCGCGCCGCGGCGCGAGCGCCGTCGACGCGCAGGACGAGGCGACCCGCGAGCGCGAGCTCGTGTCCGTCGGGGCATCGGCCGCGGCATCCGTCGCCGCACCCGCCGGCCGGGCAGCCGGTGCACGGATGCGCGATCAGGAACGTGCCGCGGAGCGGGCGTTCACCGCGCGTCCGAGCCAGCGCCCGCGGCTGATCTGGGCGCGCATCGGCACTGCGCTGACGGTGCTCGGCTTCCTCTTCCACGTCGCCGGAGACGTCACCCGCGGCATCGCGGCATCGCGCGTTCCGTGGTCGAACATGTACGAGTTCGCCCTGACGGGCACCATGCTCATCGTCGCGGTGTACCTCGTCTCGCTCCTGCGCTACGACCTGCGGTTCCTCGGCTCGTTCATCACCGGCATGGTGGTGCTGTTGCTGGGCGGCGCGGCGCTGGCGTTCTATGTCGAGATCTCGCCGCTGATGGACCCGCTCAAGAGCATCTGGCTGGTGATCCACGTCTTCGTGGCCTCGCTGGCGACGGCGCTGTTCGCGCTGGCCTTCGGGCTCTCGGTGCTGCAGCTGATGCAGGCGCGTCGCGAGCGCAAGATCGGCATGGCGGATGCCGCGACCGGCGACGCCGCCGTACCGAAGACGGGGCCGCGGTTCCTTCGCACGCTGCCCGGCAGCGACGCCCTCGAGTCGATCGCGTACCGGTTCGCGATCATCGGCTTCATCTTCTGGACCTTCACGCTCATCGCCGGGTCGATCTGGGCCAACGACGCCTGGGGTCGGTACTGGGGCTTCGACACGAAGGAAGTGTGGACCTTCGTCATCTGGGTGCTCTACGCCGGATACATCCACGCCCGCGCGACGCGCGGCTGGCGCGGGTCGCGGTCGGCGTGGCTGTCGATCATCGGCTTCGCCGCCGTGATGTTCAACTTCACGATCGTGAACATGTTCTTCAAGGGCCTGCACGCGTACTCCGGCCTGAGCTGAGTCGCGCGGTCGTTCATGTGGCGCGGTGAGTCGCGCGGTGCTGAGTCGCGCGGTCGTTGGTGTGGCGTGCTGAGTCGCGCGGTCGTTCGTCCCGGTTGCCGCGGTCTCGGCATCCCTCGCCCGTCGCTCTCAGAGCTCGCCTGTCGCAACACGCCCGCGCGGGTCGCAGCTTGCGACAGGGGAGCCCCCGCGGTGAAGGTCTGGGTGAGTGGCGCGGGGTTCGGCCTATCGGTTGGCCTGTCGCAATGTGCCGGTGTGGGTCGCAGGTTGTGACAGTGGAGCCCCCAGGGTCCGGGAAAGGGGAGCCCCCGGGGTAGGGCGCGGGGTGAGCGGCGCGGGGTGCGGCCCATCGGTTCGCCTGTCGCAATGTGCCGGTGCGGGTTGCAGGTTGTGACAGGGGAGCCCCAACCCCCGGAACAGGGAGCCCGCACGACAGGGAACTCCCCCAACCCCCGGGCCGGGGTCAACGGGAGCCCCGGAGGCTCGGGGCCGCTACGCGGGGGCGGGGGATGCCGCGAGCAGGTCTCGCGCGTTCGCCACGCGTCGCCGCGCCACGGCGAGGGTCGTCGCGATGAACGCGAGCAGTGACCAGATCAGAAGCCCCGCGATGCCGGCGCCGAGGCCCGCGGCATCCGTCAATGCGGCCAGCATCCCGTTGTACGCCGGGGCGGTCGGCAGCAGTGCTGCGGTATCCGCCAGTACGCCCGGCACCGTCGAGACCACTCCGGTCGCGACCGCCAGCACGCCGACGAGGGCGGCCAGCCACCGCCCTGCGCCACCGAACACGGCGACCAGAGCCTGGTTGACCGCGGCGAAGGCGATGCCGGCGATCACGCAGAGCGCGGCGAACATCGACCACTGTCCCCAGTCATACGACGCCGCCAGTTGCACGACGCCCGCGACGAGGAGTCCCTGCACGGCACCGAGCACCGCGGCCGGCGCGAGCCCGCGCAGCGCGAGCAGGCCGGACGGCGACCGCGAGGTGAGAGCGCGTCGCGATGCCGCCTGCAGGGCCACGAACGTGCCGAGGCCGCCGAACCAGAGCGCGAGTGTCGACAGCAGAGGCACCGCCGACGCGCCGAACAGCGACGAGCCGACGCCATCGGTCGTCACTGGATCCGAGACGACCGTCGCGAGGCTGGTCGCATCCGCGTCGGTGTACGAGGGAACGGCGGCGGATGCCTGATCCAGGCCATCCGCGAGGGTCGCCGTCCCGCTGGCCAGCTGGGCGACGCCATCCGCGAGCGAGGTCGCTCCCGTCCCTGCCTCGTCGATGCCTCCCGCGAGCTGCGTCGCACCCGAGCTCAGTTGCCGTGCCCCCGCAGCCGACTGGTCGGTGCCGCCCGCGAGCTGCTCGAGCCCGCCCGAGAGCGCGCCGACGTTGGACCCGATCGTGCGGAACTGCGACGCGAACTGCGCGCTGGCCGCGGTGTCGAACTGTCCCAGCGCGTACGACGTTCCACCGGCGGCCTGCGCGGCGCCGCCCGCGGTCTGCGCCGCCGCGGTCGCATCGGCCGCCGCGGTCGCAAGGCTCTCGCAGAACGCGGTGTCCGTGCTGACGGTCGCGCATTGCGCGGCAAGCGCGCCGACCGAGGCGGCGACGCCGCCCGCGAGGTTCGCTGCGCCCGAGGTGGCGCCCGCCGACTGGGCGGCCAGGTCGCTGAGCTGCTGCGGGACGATGCCGTCGGCTTCGATCGTCGCCGCGCCGGAGTTCACCCCGTCGGCGAGCTGCGTCGCGCCGGATGACGCCGAGCGGATGCCGCCGGCGATCGTGTCGAGTCCGGCCCCCAGCTCGTTCGCGCCGGATGCGAGGGCGGACGCGCCGCTGCTCAGCTGCGCCGTGCCGCCCGCGAGGGCGGTGGCGCCGGACGCCGCCTGGGTGGCTCCGTCCGCGAGCTGGGTGGCCCCGTCGGCCGCTTCGCCGAGCTGGTCGCCGAGAGTCGTGAAGCCGAGGAACACGTTCTCGAGGTACACCTGCGACAGCTGCTGGCCCATGATGGATGCCGCGGCCGAGGTCACCTGGGCAGTGATGGCGTCGTCGACGACCTTGGAGTCGGGGGGCGTGGCCACCTCGATGGTGGCCTGCTCGGGGGTGCCGCCGGGAGCGGTGGAGGTCGCGGCCGCCGAGAAGTTCTGCGGGATCGTCACCACCGCCTGGTACGTGCCGTCGGCGAGGCCCGCGGCCGCGTCCTCGGAGTTGGAGATCGACCAGTCGAGGTTGCTGGCGATCTCGTCGGAACCCTCGACCAGGCCCGCGGTCAGCTGGCGCCCGAGCGGGATGTACTGGTCATCGATCGTGACGGGCTCGTCCTCGTTCACGATCGCGGCGCTCATGCTGTCGAGCCGCTCAGCCGGGTTGTACAGGGCGGCGACGAGGATGCCGCCGATCAGCACCGGCAGCAGCAGGACGCCGACGAGCGTCAGCCAGGTGATCGGGCGGCGCGAACGCGCCCGTTCGATGTGGAGGGTCATGCGTGCACCTCTGTCGTGGGAACGGCCGTCGGCCGCGGGGGGATCGAATCGAGGGAGCTCGCCGGGTGAGCCCGCGTGGTCACCGTGACGTCGAGGACCGGCGCGTCCGGCCAGCCCGCGTCCGCGAGCAGCGCGCGAGCGGCGTCGGGGTGGGCGCACGCGACGACAAGGCTCATTCCCGGGGTGGCGGATGCGGCATCCCTCAGCGCTGCGGCGGCCTGATCGTGCACGGCAGCCGGAGTCAGGGCGTCGAGGCCGTCGATCACCAGGATGCGGGGTGCGCCGGCGAGGGCGCGGCGCAGGTCGCGCACCGGCTGCGCGGAGCCGTCCAGCAGCGCGACGGCGACGTGTGCCCGCACCCACGCCTCGCGGCCGGGCAGCAGGTGCCCGCCGACGCGGGCGCGTCCTACGAGCGGGGCGCGGCCCGCCAGGGCGAGCAGCAGCGCACGAGGTCCGCGCGCGTCCTTCGCGGTCACGATCAGGGCGCCGCCCTTCTCGACGCGAAGTCCGACGCCGTCGACGAGGTGGACATCGCCGGCACTCACGGACAGGTCGGCCGCGACGACCGCCGCCGTAGAGCCCGGTTCGGGCCAGTCGGTGAGCGCGAGTTCGCGCTGGACGGCCTCGCCCTCGATGTCGAAGTGGGGAACGACCCGGTCCAGCCACTTCGGCAGCCACCACGCGCGATCCCCGAGCAGCGCCATCACGGCAGGGGTGAGCGTCATGCGGACCAGGAACGCGTCGATGACGATGCCGACGGCCAGACCGAGTGCGATCGGCTTGAGCGAGGCATCTCCCTCGGGCACGAAGGCGACGAAGACGGCGAACATGATCAGCGCCGCCGCGGTGACGACGCGCGCGGAGGAGGTGAAGCCGGACTTCACCGCGCCGAGCGCGATCGCGCGCGATTCAGCGCGTGTCGCACCGGTGCGGCGGGCGTGCACGTAGTCCTCGCGCATGCGCGAGACCAGGAACACCTCGTAGTCCATGGCGAGGCCGAAGAGCACACCCATCAGCACGATCGGCATGAAGCTGATGATCGGACCGGTCCGCGTCACGTGCAGGAGGTCGGCGAGCCAGCCCAACTCGAACACCGCCGCGACGACGCCGAACGCGGCCGCGACGGACAGGAGGTAGCCGAGGGCGGCCTTGATCGGCACGGCGATCGAGCGGAACACGATCGTCAGGAGCACGAGCGAGAGACCGACGACGAAGATGCCGAAAGGCAGGAGGGCGGCGCCCAGCTGATCGGAGATGTCGATCGCGACCGCCGTGAACCCGGTGACCGTGACGTCGATGCCGAAATCGTCCAGCCAGCGGTCGTGCTGGTCGCGGAGCTCCCGCACGAGTTCCGCCGTGGCGGGGTCATCGGGCGCGGTCGTGGGGACCAGCTGCACGATGCCGGTGTCCGCGGTCTCGTTGGGCGTCGCGAGGGCGACCGTCTCGACGCCGGGCAGGCTCTCCACGTCGTCGGCGAGGTCGCTCATCAGACCCACCGGATCGGTGGAGGTCACGATCGTCCCGGTGAGGATGATCGGCCCGTTGAAGCCGGGTCCGAACTCCTCGGCCACCAGGTCGTAGCTCTGGCGGGCTTCGTTGTCCTGCGGCAGCATTCCGGCGTTGGGCAGGGCGAGGGCCAGGCTTGCCGCGGGGATCGCCATGATCCCGAGGGTGAGTACGACGGAGACGGTCGTCACGACCGGATGCTTCGTGATGAGTCCGACCCACCGCTCGGCGAATCCGCGCCGAGGAGTGGTCTGGGCCTTCTTCTTGCGCGGGCGCTTCGGCCAGCCCGCGACGCGGCCCTTCAGGAACCCCAGCATCGCGGGGGTGAGGGTGAGCGCCACGAGAACGGCGATCGCGACGGCGGCGGCGGCGGCGATGCCCATCGTCGTCAGGAACGGGATGCCGGCGAACGACAGTCCGATCAGCGCGATGAGCACGGTGACGCCGGCGAAGACGACGGCGGAGCCGGCCGTCCCCGTCGCCCGCGCGGCGGACTCCTCGGGGTCCATCCCGTCACGCACCTGATCCTGATGTCGGGCGACGATGAACAGGGCGTAGTCGATCCCGACGGCGAGCCCGAGCATGAGTGCCAGCAGCGGGGTGGTGGAGGAGATGCTCGCGAACGCCGTGGAGAGGAAGATCAGCGCGATCGAGAGCCCGACGCCGATGATCGCCGTCAGCAGGGGCAGGCCTGCGACGACGAACGAACGGAAGGTCACGATCAGCACGAGAAGGGCGATCAGCAGGCCGACGGCTTCGGTGATCGTCACGCCCGGCACGGAGATCGCGAACAGGTCCCCGCCGAGCTCGACGACGGAACCGGTGGGAAGCGCTTCGCGCAGTTCGGCCGCGGCATCCTGAAGGGCGGTCTTCGTGGCCGGAGGCACGTCCGTCGACTGGCCGTCGAACTGCATGCGCACGATCGCCGCGTCGCCGCCCTTGGACACCTGTCCGTTGACAATCTCGCTGAACGGGTCGGTGACGGCGAGGATACCGTCGAGGTCCTCGAGGTCGGCGATGCTGTCCGCGATCGCCGAATCGTACGGGCTCTGCCCGATCGGCGCGTCATCGGCCGTCACCACGATCATCTGGGCACTGGTGCCGCTGGCCTGGGGGAACGTGCGCGCCAGCTGTTCGATGCCGGCCTGCGACTCGGTGCCGGGGATGGAGAAGGAGTTGTCGGTGCCTTGACCGAGTGTCACCGCCCCGGCGCCCGCGATGCCGAGCAGCAGCAGCCAGGCGACCAGCACCCGCCACGAGTGCCGGTACGACCAACGGCCGAGGGCGTAGAGAAGAGTGGACACAGCGCCTCCGGGCTACCAGGTTTCAGACAGGTTGGATACAGTGCTGTATCGGATACATGAGTGTATCGTAGGTCGCGTTGTGGCCCTCAACCTGAGTGCTGCGTGTGTATTTCGAACACGGTCGAGAAGCGACCACCTGAGGAGGACTGATGACCGACGCCGTCGTCGTGACGTCACGCCGCCGCGAGGCCACCGTTCAGAAGCTCCTGGACGCGGCGGCCCAGGTGTTCGCCGAAGAGGGATTGGACGCGGCATCCGTCGAGGCGATCTGCGACCGTGCCGGCTTCACGCGCGGTGCGTTCTACTCGAACTTCGAGTCGAAGGACGAGTTGTTCCTCGAGCTCGCCGGCCGCGTGGCCCGGGCTCGTGTCGACGGCGTGCGGGAGCGCGTGGCCCAGCTCGAGCGCGGGGGACAGCTGCACGACGTCGCGACCGACGCGCTGTCGCTGGTCCAGCAGGTGCTCGACGTCTCGGGGGACGACCGCCTCGCGATCCTGCTCATGAGCGAGATCCGCATCCACGCCCTGCGCGACCCGCAGCTCGGCGCGGCCTATCTCGCGCAGGACGCGCAGATGCGCGCGAGCGTCGCTCAGATTATCAGCGACATCGCTCAGGCCAAGACGCTGAGGTTCCGCGTGCCCGCCGATGAGGTCGCCCGGCTGATGCTCACGGTGTGGGAGAGCGAGTCCGTGCGCGCAACGATGGCCGGGCTGGACTACGCGGCGGTGTGCCGTCGCACGAGCGAGGAGATCGCCCGCGTGGCGCAGCTGGTCATCGAGCCGCCTCCCGCCTGAGCGGGAGCGCCGCCTCAGGCGTGCGCACGAGCGCTCGCGCGCACGAGTTCGGAATGGCACCGCGCGATGCGCGCACGCCACCACTCCTGGCGATCCTCGGATGCCGTGTATCGGTCCATCAGTGCGGCATCGGCAGCCACCCGACCCGCGGGCAGCACTCCGTTGTGGGGCACGAGAGCGGGGGAGGCGGCATCCGCCGTCAGCAGTGCGGCCGTTCCCAGCCCGCAGTCGTAGTCCAGCTGGGGGAGGGCGGCGGCCAGCGCGACCCCCATCGCCAGCCCGACCGAGGTCTCCAGGGCGCTGGAGACGACGGCGGGCAGACCCGACTCGGCCACGATCTCGAGCGCGCGGCGGACCCCGCCGAGCGGCTGCGCCTTGACCACGATGATGTCGGCTGCCCCGGCACGGGCGACCGCGAGCGGGTCGGCGGCCTTGCGGACGCTCTCGTCCGCCGCGATCGGGATGCCGAGATACTTCACGCGACGCCGCAGCTCGGCGAGCTCGTCGATGGTGGCGCACGGCTGCTCGACGTACTCGAGGTCGAACTCGGCCAGCGCGTGGATGGCGTGTTCGGCTTCGTCCAGGTTCCAGGCGCCATTGGCGTCGACGCGGATGCGGCCCTCCGGACCCATCGCCTCGCGGACCGCGCGCACCCGGGCCACGTCGTCCGCCAGCCGTTGTCCGGCTTCGGCGACCTTGACCTTCGCGGTGCGGCATCCGTCGTAACGCGCGAGCACGTCGGCAACGGCTGCCGCCTCCACCGCCGGCACGGTGGCGTTGACGGGGATCAGGTCGCGGTGAGCAGTCGGCAGGGGCGTCCATCCGAAGTCGATGGCACCGGCGAGCCAGACCGAGGCCTCGGCGTCTTCGTACTCGAGGAAGGGGGAGAACTCCGTCCATCCCTCGGGTCCTTGCAGGAGGGCCGCCTCGCGGACCTCGATCCCGCGGAACCGCGTGACAAGGGGGAGGGCGACCACCCGCACCGAGTCCAGCAGATCGGCGAGGGAGGGGAAGGATGCTGCGGCGTCGTTGCTCACGCCTCCATCATGGTCCCTCAGGCCCGGCAGGTCGTCGACTGAACCCCAGGCGGGGGAAGCCCGTTGCGTGCACATCGTCGCTGATCCGGCCGTGCACGGCGCGGCGGCCGGCTGCATCTCGACGGTCGGTGCCCGCGGCATGGCGCGATGAGCGACGTTGTGCACGGTCGGACTCCGCGGGGCGAGGAAGCAACGCACACTGCGATGTGTGCTTGACGATAGTGTGTGAAACACAGTAACGTGTGAGCCATGAGCGAGACGGAAGCACTCGACACCCACCTGCAGGAGCTGAGGCGGGGTACAGCGGTCCTCGCCTGCCTGCGGCTGCTGAAGAGCCCGGGCTACGGCTACGGGCTGCTCGAGGAACTCAGCGCACGGGGATTCGAGACCGACGCCAACACGCTCTACCCGCTGCTGCGCCGTCTGGAGAAGCAGGGACATCTCACGAGCGAGTGGAACACCGACGAGGCCCGGCCGCGCAAGTTCTACCGCACCAGCCCCGCGGGGTCACGACTGGCCGCCGCTCTCACCGATGACTTCCATGCGATCGCCGCGGCGATCGATGCACTTCCTCAGGAGGATTGACATGACCGCTACGACTCTCACCGAACGCTATGTCGCCGCCGCGATGCGCACGGTGCCCGAGAAGCAGCGCGCCGACCTGCGCGCCGAGCTGCGCGCGTCCATCGAGGATCAGGTCGACGCCCGCGTGGGCGACGGCGAGCCGCAGGGCGCCGCCGAGATCGCCGTGCTCACCGAACTCGGCGATCCCGACAAGCTGGCCGCGGGCTACACCGATCGGTCGCTGTACCTCATCGGTCCCCGCCACTACCTCGACTGGTGGCGGCTGCTCAAGCTGCTGCTGGCGATCGTGCTCCCGGTCGCCGCGGTGGGCGTGGCGCTCGGCCAGATCCTGAGCGGCGCCGGCGTCGGCGAGGTCATCGGCAGTGTCATCGCGACGCTCATCTCGGTGGCGGTCAACCTCGCCTTCTGGACCACCCTGGTCTTCGTGATCGTCGAGCGCACGGGTGCGGACTCCGGCAAGGAGTTCACCGTGTGGACCGTAGACCAGCTGCCCGAGCCCGGGCCGCGCGGCGTCGGCTTCGGCGACATGCTCGCCACGCTCGTGTTCCTGGCCATCGCCGCGGGGGCGATCATCTGGGACCTCACGATCGGCTTCGTTCCTCCGTCGGTCACGGCAACCGACGCCCCGCTGTCCTTCCTCAACCCGGGCCTGTGGCCGTGGTGGATCGCCGGGCTCTTCGTCCTGATGGGGTTGGAGGCCGCACTCGCCGTCGTGGTCTACCTCGTCGGGCGGTGGACCCCGCCGTTCGCGATCGTGAACGCGGTGCTCGCGCTCGCCGTCGCGATCCCGGCGCTGGTGCTCCTCGCTCAGGGACAGCTGCTGAACCCGGACTACTTCCCGACTCTCGTGCCCGACGACGGCGCGACCGTCACCGCGATCGTCAGCGTGGTCACCGGTTTCATCTTCGCGGGCGTCGCGCTGTGGGACATCGTCGACGTGACGATCAAGACCGTGCGCGCTCGCCGCTGACACGGTGACGGATGCCGGGGCCGGGGTCTTCCCGGTCCCGGCATCGCTGCGCGATCCGCCCGCGCGTAGTGCCCATGGCGCGCCGCCGGTCCGTCGCCTCGTCGTGCCGACCACCATGACGGTCCGCGGCATCCGCACGGCAATAGGCTGGGTGGATGCTCACCGATACCCCCGTACGGCTGGGCGTCCAGATCCAGCCGCAGCACGTCACCTACTCCGAAATGCGTGATGCCGTTCGCAGGCTCGAAGACATGGGCGTCGACATCCTGTTCAATTGGGACCACTTCTTCCCGCTCACCGGCGACCCCGACGGCAGTCATTTCGAGTCGTGGACCATGCTCGGCGCGTGGGCCGAGCAGACCGAGCGAGTCGAGTTCGGTGCGCTCGTGAACTGCAACAGCTACCGCAACCCCGACCTGCAGGCCGACATGGCTCGCACGATCGACCACATGAGCGCAAAGGGCGGCGAGGGCCGGTTCATCCTGGGCACCGGCGCGGGGTGGTTCCAGAAGGACTACGACGAGTACGGCTACGAGTTCGGCACGCCGGGCACCCGGCTGGACGACCTCGCTGAGGGACTGGCCCGCATCCACGCTCGCTGGGATGCCCTCAAGCCGCCGCCGACCCGCAAGATCCCGGTGATGATCGGCGGCAAGGGCGAGCAGAAGACGCTTCGACTCGTGGCGCGGTACGCCGACTACTGGCACAGCTTCGTTCACCCGGAGGAATTGCCGCACAAGCTCTCCGTCATCGAGAAGTGGGCCCAGCGCGAAGGGCGCGACACCTCCACGCTCATCCTGTCCAACGAACTGGCGCGACGCACGGAGGAAGGGGCAGACCAGCTCTTCGACGGCGGCGTCCGCCTCTTCACCCTCGCCTTCCGCGGCCCGGACTACGACTACGACCTCGTGCGCTCCTGGCTGGCGTGGCGGGACGCCAAGAACGGCGGCCGCCCATGATCGTGTCCGAGCTGTTCGATCCCGCCGCGTGGGTCGACGCCCCCGGCTCCGACTCGTACACCGACGTCACCGCGCACGTATCGCCCGACGGTCGTATCGCCCGCATCGCGTTCAACCGCCCCGAGGTGCGCAACGCCTTCCGGCCGCACACGGTCGACGAGCTGCATCGGGCGCTCGACATCGCGCGACAGGATCCGCGCATCGGCGTCGTACTGCTCACCGGCAACGGCCCGAGCGCGAAGGACGGTGGCTGGGCCTTCTGCTCCGGCGGAGACCAGCGCATCCGCGGTCGTGACGGCTACCAGTACGCGGATGCCGGAGGTGAGGCCGCCGGGGCTCCACCCCAGACCCCCGGCTCGCCGGCGCACGCGCCTACCGGGGCTCCGCCCCAGACCCCCGGCTCGCTGGCGCACGCGCCTACCGGGGCTCCGCCCCAGACCCCCGGCTCGCTGGCGCACGCCACCGGCCGCCTGCACATCCTCGAGGTGCAGCGGCTGATCCGCTTCATGCCGAAGGTCGTGGTCGCGGTCGTCCCGGGCTGGGCGGCCGGCGGCGGCCACTCGCTGCACGTGGTCTGCGACCTCACGATCGCCAGCGCCGAGCACGGCCGGTTCAAGCAGACCGATGCGGACGTCGGCTCCTTCGATGCGGGCTACGGCTCGGCGTACTTCGCCCGCCAGATCGGCCAGAAGTTCGCGCGTGAAGTGTTCTTCCTCGCGGAGGAGTACTCGGCGCAGCGCGCGTACGAGATGGGCGCCGTCAACCGCGTGGTTGCGCACGCCGAACTCGAGCGCGAGGCGATCGCCATGGCGCGCACGATCCTGACGAAATCGCCCACCGCCATCCGCATGCTGAAGTTCGCCTTCAACGCGGTCGATGACGGTATGGTCGGGCAGCAGGTGTTCGCGGGCGAGGCCACGCGCCTCGCCTACGGCACCGACGAGGCCGTCGAAGGCCGCGACTCGTTCCTCGAGAAGCGCGACCCCGACTGGTCGCCGTACCCCTGGCATTTCTGAGGAAGCAATGAGGCTCGAACCCGTCCTCGGCGACGACCCGCGCGAGATCCTGCGCGCGCTGCGGGGTGCCCTCCACGGGGCCGGTCCCGCGCTCGGGCTCGGAATGCTGAGCGGCCTGCCGACGGAGGTGCGCGCCGGCACCGCCGTGGTGGTGACGACCTCGGGGTCCACGGGCATTCCCAAGAGTGTCGTGCTCAGCCGCGACGCCCTCACCGCCAGTGCGCTGGCGACCGCCGATCGTGTCGGCGACGGCGCGTGGCTGCTCGCCCTGCCGGCGAGCTACGTCGCAGGGCTCCAAGTGCTCGTCCGCTCGATCGTCGCCGACCGCGAGCCGGCGTGGCTCACCGGCGCGTTCACGCCGCAAGCGTTCACCGCTGCGGCGCTCATGATGGTCTCGACCGACCGCGGCGAACGTGTCCGCACGTACACCTCGCTCGTGCCCGCACAGCTGACCACGCTGCTGGATGCGGGTCGGAACGACGACACGGTACTGGCTGGGCTGCGTTCCTTCGAACAGATCCTGGTGGGCGGTCAGGCGATCGCGCCGGCGACGCTCGAACGGGCTCAGGATGCCGGTGTGCGAGTGGTCCGCACCTATGGCTCGACCGAAACCAGTGGGGGATGCGTGTACGACGGCCGCCCCCTGCGCGGCGTCTCGCTGCGAATCGTCGACGGCGAGGTGCAGATCGCGGGCCCGACCCTGGCCGAGGGCTACCTCGGGGAACCGACGGCGACGGATGCCGCGTTCCCCCGCGATGCGGACGGCACCCGCTGGTACCGCACCGGGGACGCGGGCATCTTCGAGGACGACCTCCTGCGCGTGCGCGGCCGGATCGACAACGTGATCGTATCGGGAGGGATCAACGTGTCCCTCGACCGGGTCGAACGCGTGGTGCAGTCGATCGCCGGACTCGAGTCGGCCGTCGTGGTCGGGGTCGCCGACGCGCGATGGGGCGAAGCCTCCGTCGTCGTGGTGCCGCGTGGTGAAGCGCTCCGGCGAAGCGAGTCGGTTCAGCTGGAGGAGGCCCGTGCCGCGGTCGCCGAGGACGTGGGCCCGCATGCGCGACCCACGCGCCTCGTGCTCGTGGACGAGATCGCCACGCTGCCGAGCGGCAAGCCGGACCGCGAAGCGATCCGCGGGGCCGTCGCCGCGCTGCACTGAGCCGCGCGCGACTGCTCAGGCGGCCGCGGACGGCGCTGCTCAGCCCGTAGGATGGCACCTCGTGACAGGCACCCCCAGTAAGAAGCGCAAGCGTCCCGGTCCTCGCAAGCAACCGCACCGCGGCAACCCGCAGCGGGTGCACGAGGCGCGCGACCCGCGGCACGTCGAGAAGGCGACCGTCGGGGACTGGATCGGTGGAGCGCGCCTGCGCACGCTGCCGCTGGCGATCACCCCGGTCCTGATCGGGACCGGAGCCGCGATCCTCGTGGACGGGCTGTTCCACTGGGTCATCGCGCTGCTGTGCCTCGTGGTGTCGGTGAGCCTGCAGATCGCCGTCAACTTCGCCAACGACTACAGCGACGGCATCCGCGGCACGGATGAGCACCGGGTCGGTCCCGCTCGCCTGACAGCATCCCGCAAGGCATCGCCGCGAGCGGTCCTCATCGCCGCGCTGATCTTCTTCGCGATCGCCGCGGTGGCCGGGCTCGCGCTGGTGATCCGCAGTCAGCAGTGGTGGCTGCTGCTGGTCGGGGCGGTATGTCTCGTCGCCGCGTGGTTCTACACCGGCGGAAAGCGCCCCTACGGGTACTACGGCCTCGGCGAGCTGTTCGTGTTCGTGTTCTTCGGGCTCGTCGCCACTGCCGGAACGACATTCGTGCAGGTGCTCACGGTGCCGCAGGAGGCGTGGTTCGGCGCGGTCGGCGCGGGCCTTCTGGCGTGCGCGGTCCTGCTCGCCAACAATCTCCGCGACATCGACCAGGACCGCGCCGCCAAGAAGCGCACGCTCACCGTGCTGATCGGCCGTCGCTGGACCCGTGCGCTGTTCACGCTCTTCGTCCTGGCGCCGTTCGTCATCGCCGGCTTCCTGGCCCTGTTCTACCCGATCGCGTGGCTCACGCTGCTCGCGCTCCTGGCAGCGCTGCCGGCGATCCTGATCGTCTGGACCTACCGTGTGCCACGGGAGCTCGTGGTGGCGCTCACGCTGGTGTCGTTGACCTCAGTCGCCTACGGTGCGTTCCTGCTGTGGGCCTTCGTCGGCTGAGGCCTGCGGAGCGCCCTCCGCGAGCGCGTCCTCGACGTCTTCGTCCGTGGTCGTGGCCTTCGCGTTCGCGCGGCGCTGCGCCAGTTCGGTCGTCACCTCGGTGAGCGGGCGTCGCAGGAACAGCAGCGACAGGCTCAGTCCGATGAGTGCGGCGAAGATCGCGGCAAGCCAGTAGAGCTCGCGGAAGATCGGGAAGATCATCAGGATGCCGAACGGCACGAGGAATGCGAGCAGCCTCAGCGCCGTATAGACGAGGGCGGAGCGGGCGTTCATCCGTCCATCCTAAGTCGACCCCGTTGAGCGCATTCCCAGGTGGGAGGAGTCTCGGTCCGGTCACAGGCGGACCGCGGAGCCCCGTGCGCGCCTAGGATGGAGGGGTGCCGAGAGTCCTGCTTATTCTGGCGCTGGTGGCCACGGCGTTCTGGGTTTACACCATCGTCGACTGCAGTGTGCAGCCTGCCACCCGGCATCGCGGTGTGAGCAAGCCGATCTGGATCCTCATCGTCGTTCTGATGCCCGTCCTGGGTGGCCTTCTCTGGCTGACCGTCGGACGCGTCCGCCGCTCCACCGTGGCGGCCCGGCGCGCTCCCGATGACGACCCCGAGTTCCTCGAGAAGATCGGCACGCTGAGCGATCAGGACGAGCGCATCCGCCGCCTCGAAGAAGAGCTCGCGCTGCTCGACGCCGAAGACGACGACCCCCGTTGGGCCACACCCGGCGGCGCGGCCACCGCCGGCAGCCCCGCGACACCGGCGACCGGAGCCCCCGCGTCGGGCGCACCCGCTCCCGACGCACCCAAGCGCGGGACGGATCGCCCCACGGACGGCGACGAAGACACACGCGGCCAGCGCGGCGCCGTCGGCTAGTGGTGGACGACCGGGGAGCCGCGTTCGGCGCGCTCGGGGACGACCCCGCTTCGGTCCCGGCCATCGACGATGACCGGCCCTTCCCCTCTCCGGCGATGGATGCCGCAGCGGCACTGCTGGGTGCGCTCGTGGATCTCGGCATCCGCCATATCGTGCTGAGCCCGGGCTCGCGCTCGCAGGCGCTCGCTCTCGTCGCGGCCGAGCTGGAGCGACGTGGCGCGGTGCGTCTGCACGTGCGCATCGATGAGCGGGTCGCCGGGTTCACCGCGCTCGGCATCGGGCGCGAGACGCGCATGCCGGCGGTGGTGATCTGCACGTCGGGAACCGCGGCGGCCAACCTGGTGCCGGCCGCCCTCGAAGCCCACCACGCCGGAGTGCCGCTGCTCCTCCTCACCGCGGACCGACCCCCGGAGCTGCGTGGCGTCGGTGCGAACCAGACGACACGGCAGCTGGGGCTGTTCTCGCCGAATGCTCGCCTCGAGGCCGATCTTCCGGTGCCGGAGGAGACCGATCCCAAAGGGGACGGCGAGCAGAGCCTCATGCTGCGCCAGGTCGCCGCGGATGCGGTCGAGGCGGCGCTGGGTGCCGGGACGCGGGCGCCTGGTCCGGTGCACCTGAACGTCCCGTTCCGCGAGCCGCTGGGCGGGGACGCGCCCCGCTGGCTGGGCGCCCCCACGGCCGAGCTGACGACGAACGCGGAGGCGGACCCGGATGCCGCTCCGGTCGTCGACGAGCCGCTTGAGGACGAAGCATCCGGCGCCCTCTATCAAGGTGGCGGGGGCATCGGCGAGGCGGATCAGCCGGCGGAGCCCGATCACCTTCCGCACGTGCTCGAGCGCGGGCCGCGCACGGTCGTGCTCGCCGGGGCTGACGCGGGGCCGGGTGCGGAAGCCCTCGCCCACGCCGGCGGCTGGCCGCTCATCGCCGAGATCGTCAGCGGGGCGCGGTATGGCCGCAACCTCGTGCACGGCTACCGCCGGCTGCTGTCCGATCCGCAGCTCGGCGGGCGCGTCGAGCGGGTCGTCGTGCTCGGACACCCCACGCTCAGCCGCGAGAGCGCCGTGCTGCTGTCGGATCCGGATGTCGCGGTGCTCGCCGTGCGCGGACCCGGCGAGCCGCTCAACCTCAACGGCGTGACGACCGCCGTCGATGCGGTCGCGGTCGCATCCGGCGAGCCGGACCGACAGTGGCTGGGCGAGTGGCTTCAGGCTTCGCGCGAAGCATCCGTCGATCTGAGTCCGCCCGCACCGGACGCCGAGGGGCTGTCCTCGGCCGTTCCGGCGGAGCGTCTCGAAGCGATCAAGGCGGAACTGGCCGCCGTGCGTGCACCGCTCGATCGGGCCGCGGTCGTCGACGCGGTCTGGCGGGCGACCTGGCCGCACGACCGGCTGGTCTTCGGCTCGTCCCGGCTCGTCCGCGTCGCCGACGATCTTCTCGGGGGCAAGAAGGTTCCGGTCCACGCCAACCGGGGCCTGGCCGGCATCGACGGAACGGTCGCCACCGCGACCGGCATCGCGATCGGCTCCCAGGCCGGCGGCCGACCCGGCGTCACGCGCGTGCTGCTCGGCGACCTGGCGCTGCTTCACGACGTCGGCGCGCTGCTGCTGCCGCCCGTCGAGGACGAGCCGCGCATCCAGGTCGTCGTGGGCAACGACGGCGGTGGCACGATCTTCGACGACCTCGAAGTAGCGGCGGTCGCCTCTGCGGAGGCGATGGATCGCGTCCTGTACACGCCCCACACCACCCGGTTCGAGCATCTCGCCCTCGCTTACGGCTGGGAGTATCAGCACGTGACGACGCGGGCAGCACTCGACCAGGCGCTCACTTCGCCGGTCGGCGGACGCCAGCTGATCGAGGTTCCCCTGTCGCGCTGAGCACGCGGTCGGCCATGATGGGCCCGTGACGCAGAACAGCGAGAAGCACTGGTCCGAAGAGATCTCCGCGCTGTTGCGCGCACGCGAGGGCTTCGCGCTCGCGGATGTCGACCCGGACTCGACCCCCGGGTACGGAGGCGACAAGGACACCGCCGCGGAGGACCTCGCGGCGGGCGCCGGCGATCTGGACGAACTGCAGGAGCGCCTCTACGCGCAGAGCCGCGGAGATGGCCCCGCGGCATCCGTTCTGCTCCTTCTGCAGGCCATGGACACCGCGGGCAAGGGCGGTGTCATCCGCCACGTGGTCGGATCGGTCGACCCGCAGGGGGTCATGCTCACGGCCTTCAAGAAGCCGACCGCCGAAGAGCTCGCGCATGACTTCCTGTGGCGCGTCGAGCGGCGCGCGCCGCAGCCGGGATTCATCGGCGTGTTCGACCGCTCGCAATACGAGGACGTCCTGATCGGCAAGGTCCGGTCGCTGGCGTCCGCAGACGAGATCGAGCGTCGCTACGGCGCGATCAACGACTTCGAAAAGCGTGTGACGGATGCCGGAACACGCATCGTCAAGGTCATGCTGCACATCTCGCCCGATGAGCAGCGCGAACGGCTGATGGAACGCCTCGACCGCCCCGACAAGCACTGGAAGTACAACCCGGGGGACATCGACGAGCGTGTCCGGTGGCCGCAGTACATGGACGCGTATCAGACGGTGTTCGAGCGCACCTCGACCGAGAACGCGCCCTGGTTCGTGGTTCCCGCGAACCGCAAATGGTACGCGCGCCTGGCGGTGCAGCATCTCCTGCTGGGCGCGCTGCGCGAGATCGACCCGCAGTGGCCGGCGGCGACCTTCGATGTCGCGGTCGAGAAGGCGCGGCTCGCGGCGACCTGAATCGGGCCGGTCCCGCGCTCGCCGCTCGCCGCTTGCCGCTCGCCGCCGCCGCTTGCCGCCGCCGCCGCCGGCCGACTCATCCCGTGTTCACTTGCCCTGTTTGTACGCGAACACGTGGATTCGGCGTACAAACAGGGCAAGTGAACACGGGATGACCCGGGCCACCTCCACCGGGCCGGGGTCCGGGCGGGAGCCGGGGCCGGGACGCGTGCGTAGGCTGGGTCGGTGAACCCCGCCGCTGACCCCGTCCACCGCATCGCCGACGCCTATGTCGCGGAGCTCGCGCTCCACGAGCCGGATGCCGCCCAGGCCGCGGGACTCCCGTCGCCCGGCCCTCTCGCCGACATCGGCCCCGGGTGGCTCCAGCGGAGGTACGCACTGCAGGGTGAGGTGCTCGCTGCCCTCCACGCGCTGCCCGCCGGCGCCGGTGACCCCACGCTCCGCGCGGCGCTCGCCGAACGGCTCGAACGCGAACGACTCCTCTTCGACACCGGCTTCACACCGCGGCTCGTGGCCGGGCTCGCGAGCCCGGTGCACCTCATCCGCTACGCGATCGAGGGGCTGAGGGTCACGCCGGATGCCGCGGGCGACGAGCTCGTCGCCCGTCTCGAGGCCGTGCCGCACGGCGTCGCCCAATACATCGACACGCTCCGCTGGGCGCGCGACAACGCCGAGCGGTTCTCGGGCACGGGCGTCGCCCCGGTCCGCCAGCTCGATACGCTCGCCGGGCAGGTAGAGCTGTGGGTGAGTGCCGACTGGTTCGGCTCGGTCCCGATCGACGAGGCGGTGGATGCCGCGACCCGCGCCCGTGTCCGCACTGCGGCGGACCGGGCCGGTGCCGCGCTCACGCAGCTGGTCTCCGTGCTCCGCGACGAGCTGCGCCCGATCGCGCCCACGACGGACGGCGTCGGCGCCGCCGTGTACGCCGACCTCGCCGCGTCGATGCTCGGGGCGCGCATCGACCTCGCCGAGACGTACGCGTACGGATGGGCGGAGCTGGAGCGGCTCACCGCCGAGGCGCGCGCGCTCGCCGCACAGCTGGGCGGGAGCGGTCCGGATCCGGTGCGCGCGGCGGCGGAGATCCTCGACGCCGATCCCGGCTACCGGCTCGAGGGCGTGGACGCGATCCGAGCGTGGCTGGAGCGCCGCGTCGACGAGACCATCGTCGCTCTCGCGCCCGCCTTCGACCTGCCCAGCGGCATCCGGAATGTCGACTGCGTCGTCGCGGAGGCCTCCGCCGGCGTCGTCTACTACACGCCCGCACCGCCGGATGGGTCGGTCCCGAGCCGGATCGTGTGGACGATTCCGAGCGGGGTGCCCGTCGCGGCGACCTGGCAGGAGGTGACGAGCGTGCACCACGAGGGGCTGCCCGGGCACCACCTCCAGTTCGTCGTCACCGCCTCGTATCCCGACCTGCACCCGTGGCAGCGACACCTGTGTCACATCCACGGCTACGCCGAGGGCTGGGCGCACTACGCCGAGCAGCTCGCCGACGAGCTCGGGCTCATCCGCGACCCCGCGGAACGGCTGGGGCTGCTGCTCGGTCAGATCTGGCGTTCCGTGCGCATCGTGGCCGACATCGGCCTGCACACCGGGTGGGCGATTCCTTCGAACGGGCTCGTCCCCGAGACGGATTGGTCGCCCGAACGGGCCCAGCGGATGCTGATCGACTTCGCGCTCATGGAGCCGCACCTGGCCGGTTTCGAGGTCGACCGCTATCTCGGCTGGCCCGGGCAGGCGCTCGCCTTCAAGGTCGGGGCGCGGCTGTGGCATGACGCTCGTGCCGGCAAAGCGGCCGCGGAGGGCGACGCGTTCTCGCTGCGCACGTTCCACCGCGATGCGCTCGCGCTCGGCCCGATGGGGCTGGAGCCGCTGCGCGCGCGGCTGCTCGACGGCTGATCCCGCCCGGAGGGGGCCTCAGCGTTCCAGCTGCGGAAGCACTTCGCGACCGAGCAGCGTGATGCCCTCGGCCGAGTCGATCCCATGCGGGGTGCCGAACTCGATGCGGTCGACGCCCGCATCGATGAGCCGCCACGCCTGCGCGGCGACGTCGTCCGGGGTGCCCGAGAATGCGAACAGCTCCAGCACGTCCCTCGGCACGAGCCGGCCGGCGCCGTCATCGTCGCCTTCGGCGAGGCGGGCACGGATGCCGGGGAGCAGGTCGTCCGGCAGCTCCACGGTCGGATCCAGCGCGGCGATCACGTCGAGGTACATCGCCACCTGACGCCGCGCGTGACGCCGAGCGGCATCGCCGTCGCGATCGACGACGGTGACGGCCCCGAGCACGATGCCGACAGCATCCGTCGGCCGGTTCGCGCGCGCCGACCCGCGCCGCACCCTCTGCCGCACCACGTCGATCATCGCCGGATTGGCGCTGCCGCCCACCTTGATCTCGTCGGCGATCTCTCCCGCGAGCGCCATGCCGCGCGGACCCCACGAGCCCAGGAGGATCGGCGCCCGGGTGCGCAGCACGGGGTACCGCAGCCGCACGCCCGGTTCGACACGGAAGACCGTGCCGTCGTACCCGGCGCCGTCCCCGCTCAGCAGCGCCTGGATGACCCCGACGGAGTCGCGCAGAGCCGGGATCGGCGTGCGGGCTTCGACACCGATCGCTTCGAGCCACGATCCCTTCGCCAGTCCGAGGTAGGCGCGACCGGCGGACGCGGCATCCACCGCGGCGAACTGGCCCGCGATCTCGTAGGGGTGCAGCGTGAACGGGTTCCAGCAGGCGCAGCCGATCCGGATGCGCGTCGTGGCCCCTGCCATCTCCAGCAACGCCGCGATCGGCGGTTGATAGAGCAGGTCGGAGAAGACGCTGACGCCGTCGAACCCGGCATCCTCGGCGAGGATCGCGAGCGCCGCGTACGCGCCGGGTGCCTTGTCGGTCTGCAGCCCGAGCGAGACCTGGACGGGGCGAGAGGAACCGGCGGTCACGTCAGCTCGTCGGTGGCGATGGAGCGGATGCCGGTGCGCACGATGCGCATGATCAGGCGCTCGTCGGGGTCGGGGCAGGCGACCAGGTCGTCGCGCTCCAGCCAGTCGCCCTGCGGCAGCTGTCGTTGCTTCGCCGGCAGCAGCGGCATCACGGCCTGGAGCGCGTACATGCAGAAGTGCCCGCCCTCCGGCAGGCGGAGCCGGCTGCTCTGAACGAGGTCGATGCGGTCGCCCACCTTCATGCCGCACACCGATCGACCCTCTATGCGCTCGACCACCACGCTCAGGTCGTAGAGCTCCGTGCGCGGATGCTCGTCGGGATTCCGCCGCTCACTCATCGCATCCGCCCCTCGTCGTCGCGGACCACGACCCCGCCCTTCATCACGAAGTCGATCCCACGCAGGGCGCTCGCGGACACGGTCGGGTCCTCCGGCATCGCGATGAGATCCGCGAACCTGCCGGGTGCGAGCGTGCCGATCGCGCCCGAAGCGTCGAGCCATCCGGCCGGTCCCGCGGTTGCTGCGCGGATCACATCGGGTGCGGACAGGCCGCCGGCCTGCATGTGCTCCATCTCGCGCACCACGGCGCTGGTCCCCTCGAAGTCCCAGAACGGCGGCATGTCGCTGCCCAGCAGCACCTCGACGCCGGCCTCCAGCGCATACCGGTAGGACTGCAGGTGCCGCGGCCCGGCGTTCAGCGAGCGCTCCTGCATCCACGGCGGCACACCGAGGTCGTCGAAGAACGCCCCGGCGCGGGTGACCACGAGCGTCGGGACGAGGGCCGCCCCGCGCTCGGCCATCAGTCTCGCGACCTCGGGTGTGAGTTCGTAGCCGTGCTCCACGCAGTCCAGGCCCAGCTCGACGGCTTCGGCGATGATGGCCGCCGGTCCGGCGTGCGCCGTGACCTTGCGGCCCCAGGCGTGCGCCGTCGTGATCGCGGCCGCCATCTCTTCGCGGGTGAGTTGCGGGGTCGTGATCTGCTCGTGCTCGCCGGCGATGCCTCCGGAGATCATGATCTTGATCAGATCCGCACCCTGCTTGACCTGGCTGCGGACGCCGCGCGTGAACGCATCCGGCCCGTCGCATTCGAGGGTGTCGTCGGTGTCGTGCCCGTGGCCGCCGGTGCAGCAGAGACTTCGGCCGGCGGTGTAGATGCGTGGGCCGGGCACGTGGCCCTGCTCGATCGCGCGGCGCAGTGCGAAGTCCGCGCCGTCCTTCTCTGCGACGCAGCGCACCGTGGTCACGCCGGAGAGGAGTGTGCGGCGTGCGCCGTCGGCCATGTACAGGGCGAGGTCGTGCTCGGACAGTGCGCTGACCGCATCGCCGCCGGCGCCGGGCAGCGAGAGCGAGAAGTGCGTGTGCATGTTGATCAGGCCCGGCATCACGAACGCGCCACCAAGATCGATCGTCGACGCGGGTGCCTCATTCGCCGGCAGGATCGCCGCGATCAGGCCGTCGCGGACGACGATCGCCAGATCGGCCCGTGGCACGAGATCGATGCCGTCGACCAGCCGCAGACCGGTGAGCACCGCGTCGCCGTGCGTCGACAGGGGAGCCACGGGGCCGCTCATGGGTGTCTCGATTCGCGTGCTGGGGGATTCTGGCGGACGACGGTCATGCCAGCGCGTCCACGATGGGGCGGAACTTGACCCGCGTCTCGAGCAGCTCGGCCTCGGGGTTGCTGCCGGCGACGATCCCCGCACCGGCGTGCGCGCGCAGCGGAATGTCGTCCCGGCCGCCGGGTGGGACGGTGTCCAGCTCGAACTGCGCGCATCTCAGTGCGATCGCCCACTCGCCGTCGCCGCGCGCGTCGACCCAGCCGACCGGACCGGCGTATCGGCCGCGGTCGAAGGGCTCGAGCCGGCGGATCACGCCGAGGGCGGCATCCGTCGGCGTTCCCGCCACGGCAGCGGTCGGGTGCAGCGCGGCCACCAGGTCGAGGGCGGACGCGCCGCCGCTCAGCTCGCCTTCGACGTCGGTCGCCAGGTGGAAGACGTTGGGCAGCTTGAGCGCGAACGGCTGCTCGCTCGCCGCGAGCACGCTCGTGTGCGGGCGCAGCGAGGCCAGCACGCTCTGCACGGCGTAGAGGTGCTCGTCCTGGTCCTTCGCGCTCGTGGCCAGGGCGAGGGATGCCGCGGTGTCGGCATCCGCGTCCGCGCCGCGCGGCGCGGTGCCGGCGAGCACCCGGGCGGTGACGGAGCCACCCGAGACGGTCACGAGCGTCTCGGGGCTTGCGCCGATGAGGCCGTCGACCGCGTACGCCCAGCAGTCCGGGTAGCCGGATGCCAGGGCCCGCACGAGCCGGCGCAGGTCGGAGCCGGGCGGGATCGAGCCGACCAGGTCGCGCGCGAGGACGACCTTGCTGACCTCGCCCGCCGCGATCGCCTCGAGGCCACCGCGCACGGCCGCCTGGTACCCGCTCGGGTCGAGCGCGCCCGGTCCGAGGGTCGCGGCCCAGTAGGGCCCGTAAACGTGGGCCTCCGGCAGCGCGGCCGCGTCGTCCTGCTCGGCGGAGCCGGCAAGGGTGATCCGCGTGACCCAGGAACGGTCGCCGCGACGGCCGACGACGACGGACGGCACGCTGAGCGTGCTCGGCGTCTCGGAGAGAGGGTCGAACGCGAACGACCCGAACGCGATCAGCCCGGTGCCCGGCAGGTTCACGGCGTCGTCGACGTCGGCTGCCGCGGCCAGCGCCCGCCACTGCTCGCCGAGGTCGAAGCCCGTCACCGAGCCGATCCGCGTGAACCCCATCGTCTCGCCGTAGGCCGCCATGGCGTCGCCGCGCCGGCTCCAGTACGTGGGATTCGACAGCTCGGCGTATGCCAGCACATCGTCGATCGCCGCGACCTCGCGCGTCACGACCCGCAGCCGCGGCACGGGCAGCTCGTCGGGATCGGTCACAGCTCCAGACTAGAGTCGACCCGCCTCGACGGGGGCCACGACCGCAGGCGAGCGTGAACCGAGTCTGGGTCGCGTCGGTGTCGGCGCCGCTAAGCTGTGCCGTCATGAGCGCCCACCATCAGATGACGCCCGGCCGCCCCGAGCCGGGAACGCGCACCGTCTTCCGGTGGCGCAAGTGGGATGGCTCACCGCACTGGGTGCACGAGTGCGTCTACCTCGGCTCCGACCAATGGGGGGACTGGTTCGGCCAGCTCGCCGGGTGGCGCAGCAGCCGTCCGGAGCGCGACTTCCAGGTCAACGCACCGAGCGTGACCCTTCTCCCGCCCAGCGGTCTGTATGCCATGACGGTGAACGTCGCGCCCCCTGCCACGTATCGGATCTACATCGACCTGGGCTGGGACATCCGGTGGCACGAGGAGGACGGCATCCTGGAGCCGACCGGCATCGACATGGACCTGGACGTCGTCAAGGCCGTCGACGGCCGCGGCATCTGGATCGACGACCGGGACGAATGGGACGAGCATCGGGTGGCGTACGGGTATCCGCTCGACATCGTGGACCGACTCGAGTCGCTCGCGGTCGACCTCGAAGCGTATGTGCGGGCGGAGGTCGCCCCCTTCGACGACGCGACACCCGATGCCTGGCTGGCACGGCTCGCGGGCCTGCACCTGTCCCCTGGTGCGGAATAGCCGGACCGGGCGCCGCGCAGGCGGCGCGAATAGACTCATCCGGTGACCTCCCGTCCGAACGACCCACGTGCCGACGACGCACAGCAGAACCGCGCCGACCTGCACAAGGACCCGGCGCGGGTGAGTGGCATGTTCGATCAGGTCGCCAAGAACTACGACCGCACGAACACCGTCCTGAGCATGGGCAACGACCGGATGTGGCGTGCCGCCACGACCCGTGCGGTGGCGCCACGAGCCGGACAACGGATCCTCGATCTGGCCGCCGGCACCGGCGCGAGCTCGGTGGCGCTGGCCAGGAGCGGAGCTCAGGTCGTGGCGGCCGACTTCTCGCCCGGCATGATCGCAGAGGGCGAGCGCCGCCACCGCGGCATCCGAAACCTGACCTTCGTTCAGGCCGACGCCACGGCCCTTCCGTTCGATGCGGACGAGTTCGACACGGTCACGATGTCGTTCGGGCTGCGCAACGTGAACGACCCGCAGAAGGCGCTTCGCGAACTGCTGCGGGTGACCAGACCGGGCGGACGCCTGATCGTCTGCGAGTTCTCGCACCCGCCGTCGCGTTCGTTTCAGGGTCTGTACCGCTTCTACAACGACCGCATCCTCCCGGTGGTCGCCAAGACCGTCAGCTCGAACGCCGACGCCTACGACTACCTCAACGAGTCGATCCGCGAGTGGCCCGACCAGCGCGCGCTCTCTGCGTGGATCCGCGAAGCCGGATGGACCGACGTGGCATACCGGAACCTGTCGCTGGGGATCGTGGCGTTGCACCGTGCGACCAAGCCCGCGGCGGACCGCGCGCCGAGTTAGGGGCGGATGCCGCGGCACGAGCGACGCGTCCAGACCCCGGTAGGCTGAGGGGGTGATTCCCTCAGCATCCGGCTCGCGGGTTGCGGGCAAGCTGGGCCTCACAGACCGCACACTCGCCGGGCCGCGCTCCCGCAAGCTCGCGTCGGCTGTGAAGGCCGGCCTCGTGCGCGTCGACCGCGCCCTCGAGCAGGAGCTGCGTGTCGCGGACCGCATCGCCGACGCGGCGAGCCGCTACCTCTACGAAGCGGGCGGCAAGCGCATCCGCCCGATGCTCGCGATCATCACCGCTCAGCTGGGCGACGGTGCGAACGACGACGTGATCGAGGGCGCGACAGCGCTCGAGATGACCCATCTCGGCTCGCTCTACCACGATGACGTCATGGATGCCGCGGACAAGCGTCGAGGTGTGCCCAGCGCCCACGCGGTCTGGGGCAACAACGTCGCGATCCTCACCGGAGACCTGCTGTTCTCGCGCGCGAGTCAGATCATGGCCCGCCAGGGCGAGCGCGCCATCCGGCTGCAGGCCGACACGTTCGAGCGACTCGTGCTCGGACAGATGCATGAGACGGTCGGTCCGCAGGACGACGAGGACCGCGTGGAGTTCTACCTCCAGGTGCTCGCCGACAAGACCGGTTCGCTGATCGCCGCCGCGGCCCAGACCGGGCTCATCTTCGCCAACGGCCCGGCGGAGTTCGAGCAGCCCCTGATCTCGTTCGGCGAGAAGGTCGGCGTCGCGTTCCAGCTCCTCGATGACGTGATCGACCTGTCCGAAGACCCCGACGAGACCGGCAAGGTTCCGGGCACCGACCTCCGCGCCGGCGTACCCACCATGCCCTACCTGGTGCTCGGGCAGCGCACCGATGCCGCCTCCGTGGCGCTCCTCGCGCGCATCGATGACGGCGTCGAGCGCATCGCCGACGGGCATGATCCGGCCATCCTGGATCGCGAACTCGCCGAGCTGCGCGAGCACGACGCCACACAAGCCACACTCGATCTCGCCCACGCCTGGTCGAACGAGGCCGTCGCCTCGCTCGGACCCCTTCCCGCGGGTGCGGTGCGCGAGGCGCTGACGCGTTTCGCCCAGGCCGTCGCCGACCGTTCCAGCTGACCCATCCCGTCGCCGTGGCGGGCGTCGTCGTTCGCCAAGCCCGCGACTTCAGAAAGGACCACATGACCAAGCTCAGGCTGGCCATCGTCGGGGCAGGACCGGCGGGCATCTACGCCGCAGACATCCTGCTCAAGGCAGAACGCAAGTTCGACGTCTCCATCGACCTGTTCGAGCAGCTCCCGGCGCCGTACGGCCTCGTCCGCTATGGCGTCGCCCCCGACCACCCGCGCATCAAGGGCATCGTCACGGCTCTGCGAGAGGTGCTCGACCGCGGTGACATCCGGCTCTTCGGCAACGTGCGCTTCGGCGAGGACATCACCCTCGACGACCTGAAGCGCCACTACAACGCGGTCATCTTCGCGACCGGAGCCATCCGCGACGCGAGCCTGGACATCCCTGGAACGGACGCGATCGGTTCCTACGGCGCCGCGGACTTCGTGAGCTGGTACGACGGTCACCCGGACGTGCCGCGCGAGTGGCCCCTGGATGCGGCATCCGTGGCCGTGGTCGGAAACGGCAACGTCGCGCTCGATGTCGCCCGCATGCTCGCCAAGCACGCGGAGGACCTGCTTCCGACCGAGGTGCCCGACAACGTCTACGCCGGCCTGCGCGAGAGTGCTGTCACCGATGTGCACGTCTTCGGACGTCGAGGCCCCGCACAGGTGAAGTTCACGCCCCTCGAACTGCGCGAGCTCGGCGAACTGCGCGACGTCGACATGGTCGTCTACGACGAGGATTTCGACTACGACGAGGCCTCCCGGGCCGCGATCGCGAGCAACAAGCAGGTCATGGTCATCGACCGCGTGCTCCAGTCGTGGCGCAAACGGCCGTCGGTGAACAACGCCGGAGGAGAGGCATCCCGCCGCCTCCACCTGCACTTCTACGCCAAGCCGCTCGAGGTGCTCACCGACGCGGACGGCCGCGCCTCGGGTTTCCGCTGGGAGCGCACGCGACCGGACGGTGAAGGCGGTGTCACCGGCACCGGCGAGATCCGCGAGGTGGCCATCCAGGCGCTCTACCGCGCGGTCGGGTACTTCGGCTCGCCGCTGCCCGGCGTGCCCTTCGACAAGCGCCATGGCGTGATCCCCAACCACGAGGGACAGGCGCTGCGCAAGGATTCCAATGACCGTGTGCCCGGTGTGTATGCGACCGGCTGGATCAAGCGCGGGCCGGTCGGCCTGATCGGCCACACGAAGTCCGACGCGATGGAGACCATCCGTCACCTCATCAACGACCAGGGTTCCTGGTGGCAGCCGGTCGACCCGTCGGAGGAGGCGGTGCCGCGGCTGCTGGCCGAGCGCGGTGTGCGCTGGACCGACCTGGACGGCTGGCACCGTCTCGACGAGCACGAGATCGGGCTGGGCGCTCCCCACGGGCGCGCGCGCGTCAAGGTCGTGCCTCGTCCGGACATGATCGACATCTCGCGCGGCGAGTAGTCACTCCGTCCCGCCGACCTCGTCCACGCGCTGCGCAGTGTCGGCGGGGGAGCGCTGGGCGCGGCTCAGCAGCACGAACGGCACCGCGACAGCCGAGATGACCCCGCTCCAGATCAAGGACGCGCCGTAGCCTCCGACATCGGCTGCCCGCCCGAGCGCCGGCTGGAACACCACCCCACCGGCGGAACCCATCAGTGAGTCGAACGAGAGCACCGTCGCGCGCTGCTTGGACGGGATCATGTCGTTGAGGTAGGCGCGGTGCACCGGGTCGTCGATGGCGGAGGCGATGCCCCACACGGCGACGAGCGCGATCGCGACCCAGAAGTTGTGGACGAGCCCGAGACCCAGCAGCACCACCGCGCTGGCCACCGTGGCCAGCAGGATCGATGACGTGCGGCGGTGGAACAGCCTGCGCACCCAGGGAGCGAGCGCCCCGCCGACGATCGCCGCGCCGGATAGCAGCGCCGCCGCGAGGCCCGCGATCGTGTACGCCTCGTCGTCTCCCCACAGTTCGAGCAGATAGGGCTGCAGAGCGTAGAACACGTAGATTCCCACGCCCGCCGTGAAGGGGCTCGCCAGCATGAGCCAACGGACTGGACGATTGCCCAGTCCGTACTTCACCGACGCGCGGAACACCGTGCGCGTAGCCCGCAGCGGATTCTGACCGCGCTCGGGCGCGAAGCCGATGTCGTGCATCAGGAGCGCGGCGACGACGAACATCACGACGAGCACGAGAGCACGAACCAGGAACGGCACGCCGAGATCGGTGATCTGCGCGATCACACCGCCGAGCACCGAGCCCGAGAGCATGGCGATGCCTCCGACGATCTGCGCACGGCCGAAGACGGTCTCGAGGCTGCCGCGGTAGCCGGTGGCTTTCAGCGCGTCGACGAGCCACGCGTCGACCGCACCCGAGAAGAACGTGAACCCCAGCCCGATCAGGACCGACACGATCGCCCACGCCCAGAAGGGCGATTCCCACACCCACAGCATCCAGTACAGCGTCGTCGTGGTCGCGAGCGTGATCGTGCCGATCAGGTAGGACGCGCGTCGCCCGACCGTGTCGGCGACGACGCCCGTGGGGATCTCGAAGATCAGCATCCCCGCGGTGAAGAACGCGTTCGCGGCGAACGCCTCGAGGTTCGAAAGGCCGGCATCGAGCAGGAAGAGGGTGTTGATGCCCCAGATGAACGATGCCGCGAGCGTGTTGCCCAGCAGCAGCGTGTAGTACGTGCCTTGAATCCTGCGTGGACTCGGCAGCGTCGTCGCGGCGTCCATCGAGGCGACAGTAACCCCACCCGCCGACGTGGTCTACGGGGTGTCGCTCCCCCCGACCGAGCCGGTCCGTTCCCACCCGGCTGGTTAGGCTGTGCGCATGGCACAGGAGTGGGATGCCGATGTCCTGGGGGAGCCGTTCCGGCAACTGACCCTGCCCCTCGGCGAGGACGACGAAGGTCCCGTGGTCGCGACCCTCGTGCGCGCGCTCGCGCGCCGTCCCGTGCTCGGCGGGATCTTCGGAGACCGCCGGCCACTGCACGACGTGGACGTGCTGTACGTGCACGGCTGGTCCGACTACTTCTTCCAGCGCAGCCTGGCCGCGTACTGGACCGACCGCGGTGCCGACTTCTACGCGCTGGATCTGCGCAAGTACGGTCGCAGCATCCGCCCCGGCCAGACGCCGGGGTACGTCACCGACCTCGCAACCTACGACGAGGACATCTCGGCCGCCCTCGCGGCAATGGGTCGTGACCTGGACGGACCGGCGCCCGCGCGCAGGCTCGTGCTCGTGGGCCACTCCACCGGCGGACTCACGCTGAGCCTGTGGGCGGATCGGCATCCGGGAGCGGCCAGTGCGCTCATCCTGAACAGCCCGTGGCTGGAGTTCCAGTTGAGCGCGATGACCCGCGTCGCCGTCGCCCCGATGATCGGGCTGCAGGCCCGCCTGCGACCGTTCGAGGCGCTGCCGCAGGTGGATACGGGCTTCTATTCGCGTGCGCAGCGCGAGGTGCGCGACACGCCTTTGGACATCAACCCGGCGTGGCGTCCCGAGGTCTCCATGACGGTGCACACGGCGTGGCTGCACGCGATTCTGGCCGGTCATTCGCGGGTGGCAGCAGGACTTCACATCGATGCTCCGATCTGCGTGCTCCTCTCGGCCAAGTCGGAGGCTCCGACGCGCTGGTCGGAGGAGTTGACGCGGGCCGACACCGTCCTCGTGGTCGACGAGATCGCCCGCGCTTCGCTGCGCCTGGGCCCGTCGGTGACCGTCGAGCGCATCGACGGCGCCCTGCACGATGTCTTTCTGTCACGCGCTGACGCACGCGACGAGGCGTACGAGCGGCTCGATCGGTGGGTGATGGGATGCCTCGGCACCAGGCGCCTGCCGCTGTCGCCTGGTGCGTACCACTGAGCTCAGGGTCTCCAGAACCGCGGCGGGCCGGTCGACGGGCGTCGGGGGATGTACCGCCCCCACGAGCTGCGGAAGGTCCACCACCCGTACCTGAGGAACCCCGCCACGTAGAGGATTCCCACCGTGATGCCGCCCCCGACGGCCCAGCCCACCCCGCCGCCACTCGAGACGATGATGGCGGCGACCAGCAGTCCGCTCACGCACGCGTTGACCACGATCAGCAGCACCGCGGAACTGCCCACGAGGACGCTCACATTCCTCGGGCGCAGGAACGAGTACGTATGCTTCATGCCCTCTTCGTCGTCGTGGACGGATGAGAGGAAGTAGGACTCGACGGCCGGATCCAGGTCGACGTACGCGCCGCGGAGCCGGTTCATCGCGACGACGTACATCATGTCCTCCTCCGCCACGTTCGCCACCCGGGTCTGTGTCATCAGGCCGATCAGCACGAGGAAGCCCAGGATCGCGAGCGACGCACCGCCGAACCACCCCTCGAACCGGGATGCTTGACCCAGCAGTCCGATCGTCACCAGGCCGGCCGAGACGAGAGTGAGGAAGATCGTGATGCGCGTGAGCACTTCGCTCTGCGCGGTGCTGCGCGCGGCGAGCAGACCCCAGTGCTCGGTCGCGAGGATCTGCGCACGCCGACCGAGCGCCGCATCGGATTCCCCTGCCGCGTCGACGCTCGTGTGCTCCTCAGCCGGTCGTCGACCCGGGCGCGGGCCGGGGACGCCGGACGCGTCGGCAGGCGAGGCCTCGCTCATGCGTGACATTGTGCACCGGGTGCGTCCAGAACGACAGGGGCCCCGCGGGTCGCCGCCGCGGATAACGATCGCATGAGAATCCCGGTGACCTCGGACCGAGAACCCCTAGGGTGCAGTGAGACCGGCACCTTTCGTCACCCGAGCGCATCCACCTGCGCGACGAAGCGGACCAGTGGTGACACGGTCGGGTTCCCTCGGAGACCAGCCTCGCACCCTTGCCGATCGATCTCCGAGGGGACCGCACGCACAGCCTCGCGCTCGCCGTCCACGGGGAAACAGAGAACCCCGGTGCTGGGGGACGCCGGGGTTCTCTCTTCCGCTTCTTCGGGAGGAACCAGACCAGGAACCCGAATCCCGTCTGCTCCCGCATCGGCGGGTGGTGCTTTCCTGTCCAGCCTAGGTAGTTCTGCGCAATCCGTATGTCGGCTCTTCGGTGGACACGATCGCAGGCGTGACGGGGGTCGCGCCGCTCACACCATCGCGGGCACGGGGCGGTCGGGGTAGAGCTCGCGCATTGCGCGGTCGTACCTTCGCTTCATCAGCAGCAGATAGAGCAGCCTGATCGGTGCCGGAACGTTCGCGCGGAACCACTCGTCGCGCTCGGCCTCGGGAACGCTCGCGAGCAGCAGGCCGAGTTGCAACGACATCACATCCTTGGGAAGTTCCTTACGATGCGCGATCAACTCGGCGCGTGTGTGCTCCTCCATCTCGTCCCACTCCTGCTGCGAGAGAACCGCACCGGCGACCGGCATGATCTCGTCCTCCTCCTGGCCGAGATGCGCGAAGAGCGTGTCTCGGAGCGCCTCGATATCGGCGGCGAAACTCTCGCGCAGTGTCGCATCCGCCGAGGCGACCCACGGGGCCAGCTGTGGTTCGATGCTGGCCAGCTGTGCCCCGACCGCGGCATGCTGCGCCCGCATCTGATCGACGTGCTCGACGCAGGCGGGGTCGCGCGTCGTCAGACGATCCCACAGCACGGTGTCCTCGGTCTCGTGATGCATATGAAGCGCAAAGAAGTCGAGCTTCGCGTAGTCCCCGACGACAGCGGCACGGTCGAGGTCGCCGGCATCCACCTCGCGAACGAGCACCGGCAGCTCGCGGTACAGCCAGCGGAAGATGCGATGCACGAGGATCAGGCCAGACGTGTCGCAACCGGGAACCTGCCCGTCGGGCAGTGCCCCGGACGACGGTAGCTTCGTGGCCATATCCGAACCCCCGATCTCGCCGGGGATCGTCGACGAACGACGCTCCAGGCGGCGAACAGCGGAATGCTACACCCGTAGCACCGTCGTCCACATCACCCGGGAGCGCGGCCGGCGGCATCGCCCTTGTCCGCCGGGCAAGCGGCGCCGTACGATCTCGACCGTGGAGAACGACGCTCCTGGGGGGCGAGACCTCGATCGAAGACCGACGACCGCCGCATCGCGCATAAGCGTGAGCGACCGTCGCTGGGAGCGCCGCGTCGTCGTCGACACGATCCTCAACCACGCGACCGAGGTGGTGTTTCCGTACCTTTCGGACCCGACTCACTGGCATGACTTCGCGCCGGCGGTCGTGTTCCGAAAGCAGATCGACGACGGACCGCCCCGCGTCGGGACGAGGTGGATGGCCACCGACCGCATCGGTCCGTTCCGGATTCATTTCGTCGACCAGCTCGAGCACTTCGACGAGAACCGAAGCGTGGTGTGGCTCTCGTCGGCACCATGGAACTCGCGCGTCGAATACGCCTGCACGGCGTCCGGTGAGGGGACGCGCATCCGGGCGGACTACGAGGGTGTGCTGAGCGACTCGCTGCGCTGGCAGCTCGGGTGGCTCCCCGGGTGGGCGACCCACTGGATCCTCGCACAGGACTTCCGCCGACTGGATCGGCTGCTGACGCTTCAGGTGCGCGCTTCCGGGCGGTGGCAGCTGCATCACGTGCCGAACGAAAACGCCCCGATCAGTTGACGACGAGCGTCACCGAACTGCTCGTGCCGCGTGAGAGCTTCTGACCGGCGCGAATCAGCTTGTATCTGACGCCGTACTTCCTGGACAGAGCGCGCTCAACGCGATCCCTCGTCGCTGCATCGGAGCGGACGGTCGCGGTCGCCTCGACTGCTTCAGCTCCCTCGAGGACCCGACCGCGCATGTCACATGGCGCCAGGGTGACTCGCGGGGTGTGACCGAGACGTTTGACCTTCCCGGACGTCGCGCCCGTGGTGACCAGAAGGTCGTCTCCATCACGCACGACCCAGACCGGGGTGCCTACGGATGCGCCCGTACGGCGGAACGTCGTCAGGAGTACGTACTCGCGGTCGGCGATGTCATTGAGCGCGGAATGCATGTTCCCATTCTCGACGGTGCGGACACCGCCCGAGACCGTGGCGTGCGAGGAGCGCGAGTACGCGCGGGCGGGTGCTGCTCCCGCCTACTCTCGAGCGACCCGGCGAACTATGTTGGATCTGTGAAGCGAACCTGGCCGCTCCTGGTGCTCGGCGTGGTCTTGAGCGCTGTCGGGCTGGTGTGGACTCTGCAGGGGTTCGACGTGCTCCGCGGTTCGGCGATGAGCGGTTCCTCCCTGTGGGCGATCGTCGGCCCGATCGTCCTGCTGGTGGGCCTGGTGTCGATCGGGACTGCGATCGCGGTCACGCGTCGTCGCCGCAGGCGCGGTGACGACGTCGTCTGACCGCTACCAGCTGAACGGGCGAGCTCTACCGGTAGTTGATGAACTGCAGGTCCACGTCGAGGTCAGCCGCCTTGAGCACGCGGATGACTTCCTGGAGGTCGTCGCGACTCTTGGACTGAACGCGCAGCTCGTCGCCCTGGATCTGCGACTTGACGCCCTTGGGCGCCTCGTCGCGGATGATCTTGCCGATCTTCTTCGCATTCTCCTGCGAGATGCCGTCCTTGATCGTGGACGAGATGCGGTACTCCTTGCCGCTGGCGAACGGCTCGCCGGACTCGAGGCTCTTCAGCGAGATGCCGCGCTTGATCAGCTTGGACTGGAAGACGTCGAGCACGGCCTTGGCGCGCTCCTCGGAGTTCGCCTTGATCAAGACAGACTCGCCGCTCCACTCGACCGACGCACCGGTGCCCTTGAAGTCGTAGCGTTGCTCGATCTCCTTGCGGGCCTGATTGAGGGCGTTCTCCGCCTCCTGATGGTCGACCTTGCTCACGATGTCGAAAGATGAATCTGCCATGCGCGGAAGTCTAGCCGCGTGGCGGCAGGGCGACCGGGACTGACGACCGCAAGCGCTTGCAACGAACCGGTATCGTTCGGCGTCCGCGGGTTGCGGACCTGCGCCGGCGGAGCAACAATGTAAGCGCTTGCATTTGCGAGCTGAAGAACGGTCTTCGACGGCGCACAGTGCCGGCTCGGGCCGGACACATCCCTGATGCACGTTAGAGAGGCACACCGATGAAGGTGAACAAGAAGGGCGCGCTCGCAGTCGGCGCACTCATCACAGCAAGCATGTTGGCGCTCGCCGGCTGCGCCGGAGGCGGCGGAGGAACCACCTCGTCTGCGCCGGCCATGTCGGGAGAACTGACCGTCTGGGTCGACCAGAACCGCGCCGACGCGCTGAAGGACATCGTCAAGACATTCCAGGACGAGACGGGCGTGAAGGTGACCCTCGTGGTCAAGGACAACGCCAAGATCGCCGCTGACTTCACCGCGCAGGTGCCGACGGGCAAGGGTCCCGACATCACCATCGCCGCACACGACGCGTTGGGTCAGTTCGTCCAGGACGGTCTGGTCGCCCCGATCGAGATCGGCGACAAGGCCGGCGACTTCCTCGATGTCGCGATCTCAGCCTTCACCAACGACGGCAAGGTCTACGGCCTGCCCTACGCCATCGAGAACATCGCGCTGATGCGCAACACGGACCTCGTCGCCGAGGCCCCCGAGACCTTCGACGACATGATCGCGGCGGGAACGGCGGCAGGCACGACCTACCCGTTCGTCGTGGGACTGGACCCGGCGAATGCCGACCCCTACCACCTGTACGGCTTCCAGACGTCGTTCGGCAACTCGGTGTTCGCCCAGAACGAGGACGGGTCGTACGACGGGTCCCAGCTGACCATCGGCGACGACGCCGGTCTGGCGTACGCGAGCTGGCTCGGAGCGCAGGGCGCCGCGGGAACCGTCAACCTGAACCTGACGCAGGACCTCTCGAAGGAGGCCTTCAACTCGGGCGAGACACCCTTCATCATCACCGGTCCGTGGAACGTCGCCGACGCCGAGGCCAAGGGCATCAACATCGCGATCGACCCCATCCCCACCGCCGGTGGCGAGACCGCGCGACCGTTCGTGGGTGTGCAGGGCTTCTATCTCAGCGCCAAGTCCGAGAACACCCTCGCCGCCAACGAGTTCCTCGTGAACTACATGGCGCGCGAAGAGGTGCAGACGGCGCTCTACGAGGCGGGCGACCGCCCGCCGGCTCTGAAGGCCGCTTACGACAAGGCGCAGTCCGACCCGATCACCAAGGGTTTCGGTGACGTCGGTGCGAGCGGAGCGCCGCAGCCGAGCATCCCTGAGATGGGTGCCGTCTGGGATGCCTGGGGTGTCGCGGAAGCCGCGATCATCAAGGGCGCCGACCCGGCGGCCACCTGGACCAAGATGACCGAGGACATCCAGGCCAAGATCGACGGCTAGTCGGATCCTGGTGGGGCGGTGCCCGTTCAGGTACCGCCCCACCGCTACTCTCACGACCACGAGGGCACAGCCCGAGACAGGAGCCGGCAATGACGAGGCCCACAGTCGACGAAGAGCGCCCGGCGGGTGGCGCGGCAGACAAGGCGATCCTCCGCCGGCAACGGCGTGCGGAGGCCTACTCGGAGGCCGCGGGCGTCGGATGGAAGGTCTGGCTGGTGAAGATCGCGTCTCTCGCGGTCATCGATGCCCTGGCCGTGTACGGCATATTCGTCCTGATCGCGCAGGAGAACTGGCTCATCCCGCTGATCCTCGCGATGGTGGTCGTCGCGGTGAATCTGGTCTACCTGACACCGGGGCTCCTGCCTGCGAAATACCTCACCCCCGGCATCCTGTTCCTGCTGGTCTTCCAGGTCTTCCTGATCGTGTACACGATCTACGTCTCGCTGACCAACTTCGGTTCGGGGCACAACTCGTCCAAGGACGACGCCGTCAACGCGCTCCTACTGCAATCGCAGACGCGCGTCGAGGATTCGGTCGCCTACCCGGTGAAGGTGCTCGAGCAGGGCGGAGAGTTCTTCTTCCTCGTCACCGACCCGGACGGCGAGGCACTGCTCGGCGGCGCCGAAGAACCCCTGGGTGAGGTCGACGCCCAGATGGGCGGCGGGCAGGCGGTCGGCGTCGAGGGCTACTCGACTCTCGACTTCGGCTCGATCCTCGCCAACCAGGACGCGGTCGCCGCCCTGGCCGTGCCGCTGTCCGACGATCCCAACGACGGCTTCCTGCGCACGACCGACGGGTCGACCGCATACATCTTCATCTCGACGCTCGAGTGGGATCCCGCCGCCGACACGATGACGAATACGTCAACGGGCGTGGTGTACAGCGATATCGGCACCGGGGCGTTCACGGCTGAGGACGGGACGGAACTGCTTCCTGGTTGGCAGGTCAACGTCGGACTCGACAACTATGTGGCGGCGTTCACCGAGCAGTCGATCCGCGGCCCATTCCTCTACGTTCTGATCTGGACGTTCGTCTTCGCGATTCTCTCCGTCGCCACGACCTTCGCGCTCGGCCTCTTCCTCGCGATCGTGTTCAACGATCCGCGGATGAAGAGCAAGCGGTTCTACCGGGTGATCGTGATCCTTCCGTACGCCTTCCCGGGCTTCCTCACGGCGCTGGTCTGGGCCGGGATGTTCAACCAGGACTTCGGCATCATCAACCAGTGGTTCTTCGGGGGGGCCGCCATACCCTGGCTGCAGGACCCCTGGCTCGCGAAGATCGCGATCCTGACCGTCAACCTGTGGTTGGGCTTCCCCTACATGTTCCTGGTGTGCACCGGAGCGATTCAGTCGATCCCCGACGACATCCTGGAAGCGGCGAAAGCCGACGGCGCCGGAGCGTGGGGAATCTTCCGGTTGATCAAGTTCCCGTTGCTTCTGGTCTCGGTGGCGCCGCTGCTGATCTCGTCCTTCGCGTTCAACTTCAACAACTTCGTCCTGGTCTATTTCCTCACCCAGGGCGGCCCGCGCTTCCCCGACGCGTCGATCAACGTCGGCCAGACCGACATCCTCATCTCGATGGTGTACAAAGTCGCCTTCGTCGGCTCCGAGCGCGACTACGGGCTGGCGAGCGCCTTCTCGGTCATCATCTTCATCGTCGTCGGAACCATCTCGTGGATCGCGTTCCGACAGACCAAGGCCCTCGAGGAGCTGAACTGACATGAGCGTCGAGCAATCCGCCGGCACTGTGCCGGAAATGACCGCGATCGACTACGCGGCCGTCCTCGAGCGTGACCGGAAGGGCGCCAAGCTGCCGCGTCGGCCGTTTCCCAAATGGTTCCGTGAGACAGGATGGCGGCACCTCATCGGCATCGCGGTGCTGCTGTTCGCAATCTTCCCGTTGGTCTACGTCTTCTCGGCGTCGCTGAATCCGGGCGGTACGCTCCTCACCGCGAACGCGCTGTTCTCCAACGTGAGCTTCGAGAGCTACTTCGCTCTGTTCCAGGATCCCAACTACCCCTACGCGGCGTGGTGGACCAACACCCTCATCGTCGGGCTCGCCACCTCGGTCGGGACCGTGTTCCTGTGCGCCCTCGCGGCGTATGCCTTCTCGCGTATGCGCTTCACGGGGCGGCGTTTCGGACTGCTGACGCTGCTGCTGGTGCAGATGTTCCCGCAGCTGCTCGCCTTCGTCGCCATCTTCCTTCTGATGTCGGCGATCTCGGACGTGTTCCCCGCCCTCGGCCTCAACTCCCTCATCGGATTGATCATGGTGTATCTGGGTGGGGCCCTGGGCGTGAACACCTATCTGATGTACGGGTTCTTCAACACCGTCCCCAAGGAGATCGACGAGGCCGCGAAGATCGACGGCGCCGGGCACGCGCGCATCTTCTTCACGATCATCCTCCGGCTGGTGGCTCCGATCCTCGCGGTGATCGGGCTCCTCTCGTTCATCGGAACCTTCGGCGAGTTCGTGATCGCCTCGGTGATCCTGATCGACCCCGAGAAACAGACCCTCGCAGTCGGCCTCTTCCAGTTCGTCTCCAACGCGCAGTCGAAGAACTGGAGTGTGTTCGCGGCGGGCGCGGTGCTGGCGGCGATCCTTCCGATGGCTCTCTTCCTCTCGCTCCAGCGGTTCATCGTCGGTGGTCTGACCGCCGGTTCGGTCAAGTAGCGCCGTGCGGCCGACGCCGATGCCGCCGTCCGGCGCGAACGGGGCGCGGCAGGGGGTGGTGTCGGCATCCGCTCTTCGTAGACTGGCGGAGACAGCGGCGAGGAGGTCCGATGCGCCAGTTGACCGAAGATGACATCCGGGGGGCGCTCGCGAACGCGGGCGACGACGAGCTGCGGCTCCTGACGCTTCCCCCTGATTTCGTGCTCACCGACTGGGACCACCTCGACTTCCTCGCGTGGCGCGACCCGCGCACCAAGGGCCGCGGCTACTTGATCGCAGAGGTCGGCGACGAGCCGATCGGCGTCGTCCTGCGGGCCGCCGAGGGCACGTCCCGGGTGAGCTCCGCACTGTGCAACCTCTGCCACACCATGCAGCCCGCCGACCAGGTCTCGCTCTTCTCGGCGCGCAAGGCCGGTCGCGCAGGGCAGAACGGCGACACCGTGGGCACCTACATCTGCACCGATCTGTCGTGCCACGAGAATGTGCGCCTCGCCGCGCCGCTCGCGCCCAACGAGGTGCGGGCGAGCGTCGACGCCCGGATCGACGGCACACGCCGGCGTGCGCAGTCGTTCGTCGAACGCATCCTCGAGTCCGCGCGGGCGGAAGCATGAGCGCACGTGTGGTCGTGATCGGGGACGCACTCATCGACGAGCTGCGCGACGACCGCGGCGTTCGCGAGTTCGTCGGCGGCGCCGCGCTCAACGTGGCGGTGGGACTCACTCGGCTCAGCGTCCCGACCACCCTGATCGCGATGGTCGGGGACGATGAAGCCGGCGCACACATCCGCACTTACCTGGCCGACTACGGCGTCGAGTTGATCGCGTCCCCATCGGCGCACGGGTCGTCTCGGGCGGTCAGCATGCGCAACGCGACGGGGGAGCCGGTCTACGAGTTCAACGACGCGGCTCAGGCGCGGTCGATCACGTTCGGCGACGCCGAGCGGGCAGCCATCCGCGACGCGGTCGTCGTCGCCGTCAGCTGCTTTCCCCTCGACGACTCGGCGCAGACGACTCGCCTCGCCGAGGCGCTGGACGCTTCTTCGGCCATGCTGGCCATCGACCCGAACCCGCGGACAGGAATGCTCTCCGACCGCGACGAGTTCGTCCGCGGTTTCGAGCGCCTCGCCCCCCGAGCGGGCCTGGTCAAGGTGGGCGAAGACGACGCCGCGCTCCTGTACGACCAGCCCCTCGATGCACTGCGCGCGCGCCTGGTGGACCTGGGCGCGGCCGCCGTCCTGGCGACCGAGGGCGCCTCGGGCGCCACGATCGAGGCAGGTGATGTCGTGGTGACGCGGCCGGTGTCCGATCTGCCGGGGCGAATCGTGGACACGATGGGGGCGGGGGATGCCGCGTTCGCCGCGGCCCTCGCGGCGCTCCTCGACGGGACCCCTGAGGACGAGGATGAGTGGGCCGCGACCCTGGAGCGGGCGATGGACGTCGCCGCGGCGACGTGTCGGTTCGAGGGTGCGCTGCTGAGGCTCCCCGAGTCGCTGTCGGGTGTGGACATGGACAGGATCGGCACCTGAGGCCTCCGCGGTGAGAGACACGGATCGACGGCCGGATGCTGTCACCGCAGTCTGCGCAACGGGCATGGTCACCGGTGCGTCGATCGCGGGCGCATCCCGTCGTGCCTGGATTTTTGTGGTGCGCGCCTGACGCGTAAGATGAGTGATCGCGCCTTCGGTCGACTGCACAAGCCGGACGGATGCGCGCCTGGCGAGTTACCCAAGCGGCCAAAGGGATCTGACTGTAAATCAGCCGGCGTAGCCTTCGGGGGTTCGAATCCCTCACTCGCCACGAAACGAAGAAAGCGCCCCCTCGTGGGGCGCTTTCTTGTTCCAGGGCGACCCGCAGCGGTGCAGCCGTTGGACCCTCGTCACCGGTGTGGGGGATTCGAGCAGGGCTTTTAGCACGCGCGCGGGGCGCTGGCAACCCCGTCCCTCGGCCCGGCGTGCCCGACGCCTTGCGAAGTACGATGGGCGACCTCACCGATCAAGGGAGCTCGAAGATGACCGATACGAACGGGAACATCGACGCCGCAACGCAGGCTGCACGTGACGCCGCCGACAAGGTGAGCGATGCCGCCGCCGACACCGACACTTCGCTCGGTGCCACCGCTGCCGAGATCGCGGACGATCTGGCGACGCCGGTGCCGGCATCGGAAGCCGATCTGTCCCGCGCGGGCAAGGATGCCGCGGGTGGGGCGGCCGCGGTGTCGGACATCGTGACCGACAAGCTCGGTGATGTCGTGGAGGGTGCGAAGAATGCGGCCTCCGACGCGAAGGCGGCCGCGGGCAAGGCAGCCGACGCTGCCACCGACGCCGTGAAGAGCGCGGGAGCGAAGCTGAAGGGGGCCGCGGACGACGTGGATTTCGACGAGCTCGTCGCTCAGAGTCGCGCGCTTGCCGGGGGCTGGGGCGACCGGATCAAGCAGGCGTACCGGGAACGTCCCGGCGTCGTGGTCGGCGCGGCCGTGGGTGCCGTCGTCATCGTCGGGGCGATCATCCGCTCCATCGGTCGCCGCTGAACCGGAGGACGCGCCCGACAGGGCACGAGACGGTCCGTCCTCCCCACCTCGACCGTCGTGCGCGCCGTCCACAGGCGCGGGTCCCTATCCCGGCGGGCAGGACCCGCGTGTCAGGATGGGGCTTGTGCGGGCAACGTCCGCCGACGAGAGGACTGCCATGACCGTGCCCGACTCCCACGCCGAACCGGCGACGACCGACGCGCAGAACTCCTCGCTCGTGCGCGCTGCGATCTGGGTCGCGATCGGATCCCTGATCGCGGCAGCCATCGTGTGCGTCGTGTGGGTGCTGATCGGCACACAGAACGGCATCGTCGGGCGCGCTTTCCTCACGATCCTGCTCCTGGCAGGTTTCGCGGGGGTGACGATCATCGATGCGCACCTGGCGCCTCGCCGGCCGGCCTGGTTCGCGCTGGCGAGCATGGCCACATGGGTAGCGAGCCTCCTGATCGGCGCGGTCCTGATCTGGCTGCCCGAGCGGTACACCTGGGGCGGGTTCAACCGGTTCGTCCAATTCCTGCTGATCGTTCTGATCCTCCAGCTGGCGCTGCTGCACATCCGTCTTTACACCAAGGCCTTCCTGCGCCACGTCACGGGATTCACCAAGGCCGTCGCCGTCACGACCATCGCACTGGTCGTCGGTCTCGCGGTGCTGCTGGTCATTCCGCTGGTGCTGAGCGAGTGGGTTGATTTCAAGGACTTCTACTGGCGCATCGTCGTCGCGGTCACGATCCTCGCCGCAGTCGGAACGGCCCTCATCCCGCTGGTCAACGTGCTGTTCGCCCCGAAGAAGCCGCGCCCCGACTATCTGAACCCACCGCCGGTCGCACCGGTGCCGCAAGCGTGGCCGACGTATGCCGACGGTGTGACTCCGCTCCCGGTGATGCACGATGGCACACCCGACTGGAACGCGTATTACACGGGCTACCCGAGCAGCATCTCGCAGGCCATCGCACCGGTTGCACCCATCGCCGCGCCTGCGCCCGAGTGGCACGAGGCGCCCGACTCGGCGGAGCCCGCGCTGCAGGGTTACGAGTCGCATCCTTCCGCAGAGCCGACGACAGAGCACGCACCGCCTCCGGGATACGAGGGCTTCCCGCCGCCCCCGCCGCTGCCTCCGCGACCGTAGCGCGGTACCGACCGCCGCGCCGGCGACGATCGGGAGCACCCCGGGTCAGTCGCGGAGCAGCTCGAGCGCCGCCATCGCAGCGTTGTGGCCGCCGATGCCGCTGACCGCGCCGCCTCGGCGCGCCCCCGAGCCGCACAGCAGCACCCGAGTGTGGGCCGTTGCGACGCCCCAACGCGCGGCGGGCGAGTCGATCGGCTCGTCTTCCTCCGCCCACGGCCACGAGAGGGCGCCGTGGAAGATGTCGCCGCCGACCATCCCGAGCGAATCCTCGAGGTCGGCCGTCGTGCGGGCTTCGATGCACGGTGATCCGTCCGGCGCCAGGTAGACGCAGTCCGCGATCGGCTCGGCCAGCACCGCGTCGAGCGAGCGTTGCGCGGCATCCAGCAGCGTGGCGCGGACGGCATCCCGATCCCGCCCGACCACCAGGCGGTGGGGGACCTGCAGTCCGAACAGGGTCAACGTCTGCGCGCCCTCCGCCTGCAGCTCCGGCCCGAGGATCGAGGGATCGGTCAGCGAATGACAGTAGATCTCCGCCGGGAGCGGGTTCGGGATGCCGCCGGCCACGGCCTCCGCGTAGGCAGAGTCGAGCTGGGCGAGGGTCTCGTTGACGTGGAACGTTCCGGCGAAGGCGGCTTCGGGCGCGACGCTGTCATCGTGCAGGCGGGGCAACCGCGTGAGCAGCATGTTGACCTTCACCTGTGCTCCCTCGGGCGCTTCCGCCCCGACGGCCGCACCAGCGCCGCCAGCGGAGAGCAGATCGTCGAGGATCGCCGGTCCCACCCCGCTCAGCACGAGCCGACCCCGCAGTGTGCCTGGGCGTTCACCGGCGACCTGCACGTCTCCGTCCGGGGTGACGGCGATGACCTCGGCATCCGTGCGGAGTTCGGCGCCGGCATCCCGTGCTGCTCTCTCCAGCTCGCTGCTGACGCGGCCCATACCGCCGACCGGCACATCCCAGTCGCCGGTGCCGCCGCCGATGACGTGGTACAGGAAGCAGCGGTTCTGCCGCAGGCTCTCGTCGTCGGCGGACGAGAACGTGCCGATGAGCCCGTCCGTCAGCGCGATTCCCTGCACGAGATCGGTCGCGAGCGAGTCCCGCAGAAGGCCGCTGAGGGGCGTTTCGACGACGGCGTCCCACAGTGGATCGTCGCCCAGCAGCTCGCGCATCGCGGCGCGGGTGCGCAGAGGTTCGGTCACGGTGGGGAACAGCCCGCGGGCGATCGGCGCGATGCGGTCGTAGAACCGCGCGAAGCGCTCCGCCTCGGACGGGTCGCCGGTCGTGCGCAGGAATGACGCGGCGGTTGCCGTGGCATCGCCTGTGTCCACCAGGATGCCGCGCGCGGGATCCGTCGGGTCCGGGGTGTACGACGAGTACCGGCGGCGCCGCAGGGCGATACGCAGGCCGAGGTCATCGATGACTCGCCGGGGGAGAAGGCTCACGAGATAGGAGTACCGCGAGAGGCGCGCGTCCACACCGGTCCACGGGCTCTCCGAGACGGCTGCTCCGCCGACGCGCGGGAGTCGCTCGAGCACGACGACGGTGCGTCCGGCCTGGGCGAGATAGGCGGCGGCGACGAGAGCGTTGTGCCCTCCTCCGACGATGACGACGTCATAGTTGTCTGCCTGCTGCATTCCCTTACGCTAACCGGCTGCCGCGCCCGCGCAATGAGTGCTGTGGATGCCGCGGCGATAGCGTGGGATCATGCCAACGGCCCAGCACCTCGAGTCCCTCGCGATGGACATCGCCCGCGAGGCGGGTGACCTCGCGCAGCGGCGGCGCAGCGAGGGGGTGGCCGTCGCAGCCACCAAGTCCGCCCTCGCCGACATCGTCACCCACGCCGATCGCGAGGTCGAGGCGCTGATTCGGGGGCGCCTCGCCACCGAGCGCCCAGGAGACGGATTCCTCGGCGAGGAGTCGGGCGCCGAACGCGGGTCCACCGACATCACGTGGGTCGTCGACCCCATCGACGGGACCGTCAACTATGCGTACGGCATCCCGTCGTACGCGGTCAGCATCGCCGCCGTCCGCGGCGAGCCGGAGCCCGACAAGTGGGAGGCGCTCGCCGGCGCCGTGTTCAGCCCGGCCACCGGCGAACTGTTCCACGCGGCGCAGAACGCGGGTGCCTGGCTCTACGGCGCTCGGCTCGCGGTGAACGTCGAGCCGTCGGCGGCCGGCGCCCTGCTGGCCACCGGGTTCGGCTACGACCCCGCCACCCACGCCGGGGATCTCGCGCGCGTGGCCCGCGTGATGCCGATGGCCCGTGATCTGCGGCGCATCGGCGCGGCATCCCTCGACCTCGCCTACGTTGCGGCGGGCAGGCTCGACGGGTACTTCGAACGCGGGCTGCAGCCGTGGGACCATGCGGCCGGCGAGCTGCTGGTCGCCGAGGCGGGCGGGCGGATGTCGCGCGTCGAACTCGAGGACACCGCAGGGCGCCCGCTGTTCGTCGCGGCCGGCCCGGGACTTTTCGAAAGGCTTTTCGCGGCCGCGGTCGGTTCGTGAAAGTATTGTCTGCGAACCGGGCGGCGCGTCGCAGTTTCCCGTACATCGCATTCTCAGGCGCATCCCGGTAGTGTTTACCCAATCGTTACCAACGCTGCCCGCACGGCGAAGGTGATCACGAGCCCGACGTCCCCCCGTTGCCCCCCGAGCGACACGATCCCGAGAGCCCTTCTGCGCTTTGCCTTTCGACGCCTCCCAGGCTGAGTCTGCGCCCACGCGGCGTTCCAGTCGATCTTCCGCCACGCCGATTCCGGCGACCGCGGACTCCTCAGGGGCATCCCGTGCCGATCTTCGTCGGAACTCGGGTGCGGCCCCGGCCCGCCCCACCGTGTGGGCGCGCCCGGCGAAGGTGACGGATGCCGCCTCTGTCGCACCGGAGAGCCCGACGGTCGCACCCCTCGCCGACGTCGAGTCACTCGTCGCCGTCGTGAACGCGCTCGCCGCCGCGACCACGGAGGCTCCGCTCGCAACCCGCCGCAGCCGCCGCACTCGTCAGGTGACCGTGGCGCAGGCGCCCGCGACGCCCACCGTCGTTCCCGCTGCGCCGACCACCGAGCCGGCACCGCTGCTCGAGACCGTGCTGGTCCCGGCTGAGCCCTTCGAGTTGCTCGAGCCCGAAATCAACCAGGCTGCAGGACCGGATGACGCGTCGGCTGAAGCCCTCGAAACCGATCCGATCTTCGGGTCCGCGGATGCGGCATCCCCCCTCACCGCCGAGGAGGCGGACGCGTTCGAGGCCGCTGCGCGGCTGTTCTCGTTCACCGGCGAGACCCCGGTGCAGTCCGCAGCGGCGGATGACTCGACGGGTTCGGGTCAGACCGGCACCGTGCACGTCGCTCCTCGCCGCCGACGCGGAGTCTCGTTCAAGCGGCTGACCGCGACATCGTTCTCGGTAGGCGTCATGGGCATCGTGGGTCTGCTCACGGTCGGTATGACGATGCCCGCGGATGCGGTTGCCGGATCGAACAGCGCCGACATCACGACCTCGCGCGTCGCGTCGGCTCACGGCGACGTCCATGGGCACCAGGGCGAGATTCAGGCCTATGTCGC